>NZ_JBQOSO010000002.1:0-15869 GCF_052216645.1 Mesorhizobium sp. PUT5 | reverse complement strand
TGCCAACATTCCTGCCAAGAATATATATAGGGCTGGCGGCATTGCGCGGGTGATATATCCCGCCACTCACCAAGCGATGCTGATTTTATGGACACCCCGGCAATGTTGCGCTCTTTTATGCCGGTGCCGGCAAGTTCCCAATCATCGCCCAGATGCGAGCAGCATCCGTATGTGCTGGTTTCTTTCCACTCGCACGAGGCACTTTCATCATACCATCCGTCATTATCCGCCAAGGGCGAATTTGGGGCCGGAGGATGCTTGACCGCCCAGCCGGTTATGCGGTTTTCCCGCCGCGCCTGCATCCCGGCAAGGGCGACCGGCTCAAGAGAGCGATATTCGGGAAATACATCGAAGCAATCAATTTTTAGACGCTCGACACGGCTACATTCCAATTCATGCCCGCGCCAGTAATCTATCTGCCGGCCGTCAATGCTGCTTTGCCCGCCGTCCTGCTGTTCGGCCGCATAGGTAAAACGCTCGAAAACCGCCGCCCCGAACCATGGGCCAACATCCAGCGTGCCGGTATAGCCCTTGAAATTCGCACTATGCTGCCCTTTGAGATAGGATCCTGTGTTGCCGGCTCCGCATGACACGCTCATTTCTTCACGGAGCCTCACTTCGTCAGTGCGCTCCATATCCTTGTCGGTCTTATACTCGGTCACGGCAATGTTGCGGGTGTCGCATGTATCCGCGATCTCTCCGCCACGGCCGATTTCGTTTCCGTCCGCGTCAGTTTGCTGCTCGCCGGCGTGAACCTTCATGCAATCCAATCCGGCAAGGCCGCTCAAGGCTCCCTGAAGCTCGCCTGCACCCGCTAAATCCAGTGCGCCGACCAGATTGCCTATCGAGCGCTCGATGCTCACCGCGCGGCTGCCGACCGCGCCCCCGCACGTCGTGTCATGGGCTTCCCACGCACCGCGCACGACCGTGCCATCATCACGCGTGCGCACGCTGCGCCGGTCGGTGCGCGCGCCAATATCGCCGGAATCTTCGCAAGGCAGTGTCCGGTATTCAAAAGAGCCGCCTGCGATGCCCGCCTGATCCACCGGCGCGATATGCTCTATCACCACCACCGGCGCGCCATTCGGGATGCCGAGATCGCAGCCCGCCGGAAGTGCAAGGCTGGTTTCGCCGTTGCGGCGCGGGCCGCGCAACTGCACCGCGTTATCGCCGTAATAGCCGGTCATTTGCGGGGCGACGTGTTGTGCGAGAGCCTGCACGATGCTGGCCCCCGCGCCAGTGCCAATGCCTTTCACCGTGAATTGCCCGCTACGGTCGGTTTGCGTGTACCATGCCAGCAGCATGTGGTTTTCGGTGTCGCCGCTGCCGTCGCGGCAATAGCCGTTTGCCAGAAAGCCGTCGGGCGAGCGCCCAGCCTCGCCTTGCGCCAGCGTTCCGTTCAGGAACGCCGCGTTGCGCATCAACGTCCAGTGGCTTTGCGTCAAATAGGCGGATAGCGCCGTTGCTAAGCTGGATGCCTCGCCCTCACTGAAATCCTGCAAGCGCTTTTCTCGCACGCTGTCGGCATCAGGAAGGCAAGCCGCAAGCGATAATACCGCCACTACCGCAAAACATGATAGCGATGCTCTACCAAATAATATTTTATTTCTATTTGCCATCTCCGAAAACAATGCCATTCATATACCTTGATTTATGAACACTCATTGTAAATCTAATCAATATTTAAGAGAAGAAAATATATTCGATAATAAATACTTAAATAATCCGCTTTGATACTTCGCCTGCGCCGTTTCGCCCGCCTCCCTCCCCGACCATCCATAAACCAAGGATTTTGAATGGTGTTTCTGGGGGTAACTAAGCCCTTGGAATCATTGCCGCTTGAATGGTTCAAAAACCGGGTTCAAAATTCCCGCCATGAAAATAGGCTATGCGCGCGTTTCCACGGATGAACAAAACCTCGATCTCCAGCTTCAGGCGCTGCACGCTGATGGCTGCGAGCTGATCTGCGAGGACAAGGCATCCGGCGCAACGCCGGATCGCGCCGGACTGACCGACGCGCTCGGCCGCTGCGGGGCCGGCGACGTGCTGGTCGTCTGGAAGCTCGACCGGCTCGGCCGCTCGCTGATTGATCTGGTGGTCATCGTCGAGGCGCTGCAAGCGCGCGGGGCCGGCCTGAAAATCCTGACCGGGCAAGGCGCGCAACTCGACACCACAAAACCGGATGGCCGCATGATCTTCGGGATTCTGGCGATCATGGCGCAATTCGAGCGCGAGCTGATCGGCGAACGCGCAAAGGCTGGCCTTGCGGCAGCGAAGCGGCGCGGCGTCCAGCTCGGCCGCCCTCCCCTGCTCTCACCGTTTCAAGTCGATGAAGCGCGCAAGATGATCGCGGCCGGCAAGCTGCGCCGTGAGGTCGCTGAATTGCTCGGTGTGTCGCCGCTCACGCTGCGGCGAGCGCTAACGGCCTGTCTCTAGGTGCGTCTGAAAAATAAAAGTGACAAGCGTGCTTGCCGATCCTACGGCAAGGCGCGCGTGCCGGGGGGATAGTCCTTTCGCGCGTCCTTCCTTGCCGTGCCCGGTGCCATAGAGCGATCGTAGCTCCCCAAGCCCCTGCACGATCGTCGCCATGTTGGACAACATGCGGCGGATGGTGTCGGCTCCCTTCGCTGAATCGGGGACGTCATCGGGAAGCAACTTCAGCTCTTTGAGGACTTTTTTGCCAAGCTGCGGCAGGTCATCACCCTTCCCGGCTTCAACGCCGCGCTCTGCCAGTATGGTCTTGAAGCAGCTTTCGACCAGCTCCTTAGCCGTACCGATCGCCAGAGCCGGATCAGTGTCGATCGACGCCTCGATCCGTTGAATCTGATCGTGCATATGTTTTGCATCGAACCCGGCCGCAATAGATTTTGCGTCAGCAAGACGGGCGGCAGCGGTAATGGGAACGATTACGCCGCCGTCGAAGGCGAACCCGTCGCGGCGCAACTGCTCATCGAACTCTTCGAGCACGCGGCGCGCATCGCGGCTGGCATCATTTCCCCATGGGGCCGGATCGCGGATAGTGCGCTCGATCTTCCCCATGAAGACAGCAAGCACATTGAGGAAGCGCCGTGCATCGGCCGGATTTGTAAAGTCGAGTTGCTCGTAATAGCCCTGAATCAGCGATCGTCGCTGCCCCCCGACGTGTTTCTGCGGCTCCGCATAGGGGATTTCTTCGGCTTCAAACTCGCTCTCGATCTCGCGCAAAACCGAATTTGCGGAAAGGTAGTCCATCAACATCGAGCGCAAGCGGCGGCTGATCAGCTCCGTCATTTGCTTCGTCCCCCCCTTGACGTTTCGTCGACTTGTCGACATCATCATTGCATGACCGAAGCACCAAAATCCACCAAGGGAAACCGGCAGATTGTCGGATTGAGCCTGTCGCCTGAACTGGCCCGCGATCTCAAAGTGGAAGCGGCCGAGCGAAAAATGTCGCTGCGCAAGCTATTCGAGGAGATGTGGGCGGACTATCAGGAGCGCCGTAACAAGGCACGCTCATGATCCGCACCGAACGGCAACTCGCCGCCCTTTCTGCTGCATTGATTCCCGCCCGCCACACGCTCACGGCTGCGGAACGCAAGCTATGCGCAGGGGCGACGGTGGACGATTCGACCGTCGAAAGCACGCGGGCGCTGATCCTCGCCGGGGATGATCCTCTTGGGGAATTGTTCGGGCAAATCCGTTCTGCGGAAGATCGCCGCGAACACGGGGCAACCTACACACCCGCCGCTATTGTCGACGCCATGATCGCGTGGGCGGCCGATCGACCTGCACCGCCTGTCCGTGTCGTCGACGCTGGCGCAGGCTCCGGCCGCTTCACAATCGCCGCTGCAAGGCGATTTTCTGCTGCCTCCTTGGTCGCCGTCGAAACCGATCCACTCGCCACCTTAATGCTGCGCGCGAACGCAAGTGTGCTTGGCTTTGCCGATCGCCTCACGGTCAAAATCACTGATTATCGCCGGCTCTCCTTGCCAAAAGTCGACGGGCCGACGCTGTTCATCGGCAATCCGCCCTATGTGCGCCACCACGATATTGGCGAAGAATGGAAAAACTGGCTCGCTACGCAAGCGGCAAAAGTGGGCTTTAAGGCGAGCAAGCTCGCCGGCCTGCATGTTCATTTCTTCCTGAAAACCCGTTTGATCGGCCGGCAAGGCGATTACGGAGCGTTCATCACGGCGGCTGAATGGCTCGACGTGAATTACGGGCGGCTGCTGCGCGATATGCTCGCCGATGGTCTCGGCGGAACATCCGTACACCTCATTGACCCGAAAGCCATGCCTTTCGCCGATGCGCTCACCACGGGCGCGATTACCTGTTTTCAGGTCGGGCAGCGGCCGGATCAGTTCACCATGCGCAGCGTCGATAGCGTCGCGCAACTGGCCGACCTCTCGGAAGGGCGGCGGGTGTCTTGGGCCGATCTGGCCGGCGCGCCGAAATGGTCTTCGCTGATCCGGTCAACGCCAGTACGGCGATCGGGCATGATCGAGCTTGGTGAACTATTCCGCGTGCATCGCGGCCAAGTAACGGGTGGCAATGCGGTATGGGTTCATGGCGTGAACGCCCCTCCCCTTCCCGAACGATTCTTGCTGCCTGCCGTCACCAAAGCGCGGGAGCTTTTGGCGGTTGAGGCTGTTCTGCGTTCCCCGGATCGGTTGCGGCGCGTCGTCGACCTGCCGGCTGATCTGGAGGAGCTGACCAAAGCCGAGCGACGGATGGTCGACGCCTTTTTGAAATGGGCGCGGACACAGGACGCTGATTTATCCTATGTCGCCCGCCACCGGCGCGCATGGTGGAGCGTCGGCTATAAGGAGCCGGCAGCGATCTTATGCACCTACATGGCGCGCCGTGCGCCTCATTTCGTGCGAAATGCCGCAAAAGCACGGCATATCAACATCGCCCACGGTCTATACCCACGTGACACCCTGCCTGCAAAAACGCTGGACGCAATTGTGCGCTTCTTGCACCATGGTGTAACGACAGAGGGCGGGCGCATCTATGCAGGCGGGCTAGTGAAGTTTGAGCCGAAGGAAATAGAGCGGATCGCCATTCCGAGGCTTGAGACTTTGCATGACTTTACCGACGAAATGGACATCACAGCAACTCGCCGACGACTGCCTAGAGAGCGTGAGGGCATTTCGTCGGGAACGGCTTGATGAACCATTAGAGCTGTATTCCGAGCATTTCGAGAACTTCAGCCGCGTCTTTGCCGGGGTGGTCGATCAAATTCCCGACATCAAAGCTGATCCTGTCAATGTCGATGTCCTCGCCGATTTAATGAGAGACGACGATACGCGGCGCGCACTATGCTACCTCACCGCGCCGCCTATCTCGGAAGACGATCTAAAAACCTTAGTCGACGCCTCGATCCGCCCGACGCCGTTGCGAGCTGATCCCGCGTCCGCCGCTCGACTTCGCGATGTCATCATTCGCATTCTTGATCCGCACCGCTTTCCATGGGTCGACGCCGGCCGCGCGCCAACGCCCGATGAACGAGCGGCCGCGATCTTGGCATCTGCTGCCTTGGTAGCAGCACGCAAAGTTGAAACCTTCCGCCGCAACGACGCCAAGGACAGGCAAGAGGAAAACGTCAAGCAGCTGCTGCGGGATTTCGGCTATACGGAAGTTCCAAAACACGACATTCCGAATGCGTCGGTCGCGCCGGCGATCGGCACATTCATGGGCGAAACGCCCCTAGCCGGCGCTAAGGCGGATGTCGTCACACGTTTGGCGGATGGCAGGATCATGGCGATCGAATGCAAGGTGTCGAATTCCAGCGTCAATTCCTACAAGCGCCTCGTGCATGACACGGGCGGCAAGGCGACCATCTGGTATAGCCAGCTCGGACGGGCCAATCTGGTCCCCTGCGCCGTTCTCAATGGAGTTTTCAGCGTTGCGAACTGCGAAACCGTGCAAAACGACAAGGATGTCTATCTCTTTTGGGATCATCGTTTGAACGATCTGCGCGATTTTATCGCCTCGATCACATAGTCGAACAGGCACCGCGTTGGCCGCTCTAACCGATGGCGCGCCCTCCGATCTTCTAAAAGTCGATCTGTTCACCTAACCAAAAACCCGCCTGCTGCGGCTTCGCCGGTCGATGTTCGATCTAGCCGCTTGCTTGCTCGGAAAGCAATCTTGCTCGATCTCTCGGCCTGCGCCGTGGGCCGGTCGTTGCTCTCTGAAAAACTGTTGTTCCCTGTTCGATTCCCGCCGAAGGCGAGAAGCGAACCCGCGCGAAGCGCGGCCTTGATGTTCCCCGTCCCGATAGCCTTGCATTGCCATGTAAGGCCCGCGTCGTCACCCGAAGGGCCGTAGCGAAGCGAAGGACGGCGAAGCCGTTGACTGCGTGGGCTGTCATGGCAGGCTTTCATTATTGGGCGGGAAAAAGACATGCGGGGGCGTTCGCGAAGCGAACATAAAGGCCCCGCTCCGCTGAATCATCGGCCCGAAGGGTCGATTCCGCTTTTATTCAGTGAAGGCAATGTCCCGCCATCGCTTAGTGCGCCGTAAAAGTGACGGTTCAAAATGCGCTAAGGCATCAATTATATTGTTTTTTATATTTGTTTTCTTTTTAGGGGACATTTCTGTCCTATCTGGAAAAGCAAGCACTTCGCATGGTTGCGCGGCCTGCCATGCCTGCCAGCCGCTGCGCGAAGCCCAGAACGGCAACACTTTTTCAGTAATGGAGATAATCAGGCCGGTATAGAGACCCCGCCGCCCTATGCGGGTTTTCGTGACGATGTAGCCGAACCGCACCAGTTCCGCGATGTAGCGCTGTATGGAGCGCGTCGAGCGCCGCATGATAGAGGCTAGGGTGGTTTTGCAAGTCCGCGTTTCTGTCCCCTTCCCTGCCCGCGCGCGCAGCACCTGAAGCAATGCCTTGGCCTGCGGGGTCAAGCGGTCGTCGCGCGCGGCGGTCGTCGCCATGCCCTGCGCAAACTGCCAGCTATCGACCGGCGCGGGGCGCTCGTGGCGGGCCGGTGGGGCCGCTCTCGTTCCTGCCGCCCTTCTGGCCCGCTCGCGCCGCTCGGCGTCCTGTGCGACTTCCTCTGGCGAAATCCAGCCCCATCCCATGGCCCTGTGATAGTCAGGCGTTCCATAGACGGGCTTTTTCCAGCCTGCGGGCGGGGTCGGTTGCGTGGTTTTACGCACAAGCGCGCTTTGCGCCAGACGTTTAGCGGATGCGATTAATTCGGGGTCATTCTCCTGCGCGTAGAGCGCGGGGCGGTCGTATAGGCTCATAGTTGCTCCTTCGGTTCGGTTGAACCGCCGAAGGGCTGGCCGCTCACGGCCTTAAACGCCTGAAAAAAGGGCGCAAAAATCCGTGGCAAGAATCCTCTTGCAAATGATCCGGCTTTGGGGGAGAATTCAGTTGTCACACAGAATTCTTGGCCCTCGGCCGAATTATCAGAAGCCCGCCCTTGGCGGGTTTTTTGATTTCTGGTCGGTGTCCCCTCGCAAAAATGGTTGATACGGCAGCTCGAATCGTGCCGCCTCTTGCGGTAATCGTGCCTGATCCGCGACACTCGCTCAACCGCCTTGTGAAACGGCTAGGTTTTCTGCCGATTCTCGGCTGCGCCTACCTCCGGTGTGATGTTGCCCCATGGCGGATTTCTGCGAATCTCAAAAAGTACCGTAGAGTACCGTACTCTAAAGTACCTCTAGGTACGGTACTCTAGGATATGGTAGGATATCCTTTACCGAGTCGCTCTATGTTTGCTGCATCAACCCTGACCCCTGTGAGAGAACCATGCCCGTCATCGCCTTCGCGAATTCAAAGGGCGGCTCCGGCAAGACGACAAGTGCGCTCCTGATCGCTTGCGAGCTGGCCGAGAAAACCGCCGTTACCATCATCGACGCCGATCCGCGTCATCCCGTCAGCAAATGGGCAACGCCCAAGGAAGGCAAAACGCCGCCACCCAAAAATCTGACGGTGGTGCGCAACGCCGGCGAACAAACAATCATCGAAGAAATCGAAGCGGCCGCCGCGCGCGATCCGTTCGTGATTGTCGATCTTGAAGGCGTCGGCTCGAAGCTGAACGCCTATGCCATGTCGCAAGCCGATCTGGTTGTAATCCCCATGAAGGAGCAGCAGCAGGACGCCGAGGCGGCGCTTGATACGATCCGCGAAGTCACAAACGTATCAAAGGTGCGCCGCGCCGAGCTGCCATTCTCGATCCTGTTCACACAAACGAAGCCGGTCGCAAAATCACGCACGGCGCGCTTCATTGCTTCGCAGTTCCGCGACAATCCCCGGATCGACACGTTCAATGTCGAGCTGCACGAACGAGATGCGTTCTCCGCGATCTACACGATGGGCGGAAGCGTGCGTGCGCTCGATCCTGCGCAGACAAACGGCATTGATCGGGCCATTGAAAACATTACCGGCGTTGTTGCCGAGCTGGTTGCAAAGCTGCGCGCCAATGCCGGCGCGGCGCAAGACGATAAGAAGGGCAGGGCGGCATGACACAGCACCGGCAATCTCTTGAGTTCGATCTGGATGATTTCGCACCGCGCGCGCCAGCCGATACGCCTGCCGCTGTACGGCTTCCCGACCGCAAGGCGGTCGAGAAAGTCGCGAGTTTCCCAAGCCGCGAAGCGCCAGACGACGATCAGCTCAACATCAAGGGGCCGAAGGCTGTCCTTGATAGGTTCCGCGCGCTCCGCAAATCCGAGCGCTACAAATATGCCGATCTGCTGGAATTTATGATGGACGCCTACGAAGAAAAGCGGGGCAAAGGTTCGCAATGATGAAGGGGGAAAACGACAACCTAAGCCCGTTACTCCGTACCGTTCTCGATGCGCTCGGCCGGTGGGCCGTGATCGAAGGCGGGGACGCGCGCCAGGGCGAGGGGAATCCGAAGCCCTAGCCGCGCGGCCAGTCCGACAATTGCGGCCGATAGACCGGCGACATGACGGGCGCGCGCGGCATCGGCATGTCATCGTCGTTCCATGAATCCAGTCCGCCCCGCGCCATGGAAAACTGGAATTTATAAAACCACGCGCGCGCCGTTCGGCCGCGAATACCGAATAGGCGGGCGAACATTTCCCATTGCAGCGTGTCCGTCCGACCCTGCTCGATATAGGGCAGGGCGCTGCGCGCCTCGATGCAAAGCGGGCTGTTATGAAGATCGTTGTGCGTGATGTCGGCAATTGCCTCGAACATATCCCACGCGGCGACAAGGGCGGGCATGTCGGCAAGTTCCAGCTGGAACACTTCCGCTTCGCTATCAAGAAGCTGCCACCATTCGCCGCCTCTGAACTCTGTGAGGTCAACCGGCCTTTTCATTTCGCGCGCAAACATGGCTTTCAGCTGCTCGATGGCGTCAGCTGGCGATGGCGTCGGGGTCATGGTGATGCACTCCGGTTTAACGCGGCCGCTCGATGCCAAACATATTGGAGAAGGGCTGCGCGCCATTCAAGCAACCGGATTCTGCTGCCGGTTAAATTACGGTTCCAATCCTCGCCCGCGTTGCCGCGCCATGCCCCGGCCGCGCGCGATATGCGCCTGCCGCTGCTGCGCCGTAACCAGTGCCGCACGCCGCTCGGCATTGTAGGCTTGCCAACGCTCGCGCATTGCGGCGCGGGCCTGCTCCTGATCGCCGCGCAGATTTTCACACGATAGCAGGAACCGCGCGCGGGCCTGCCGCTGCGCCTCGGCCTGATCGCGGCGGATCTGGTGGATCCGCTGCGTGATTTCCGTGCGGATCTGTTTGCCGAGCTTTTCGCGCTCGCGGTCGTGCTTCTTCTGCACGATGGCGCGGCGCTCGTCCTTGGAGAAGGCGGCAACGAATCCGCCGAGCATGTCGCCGTCGAGCGCCCGTTCGCGGAACACGGCGGCGGCGTGCCAGATACGCCCGATCGGCGATCGCTCGCCAGCCTCAAATATGCGCAGCTCGTCGCGGTGACGGGCAAACAGCTTCCCCCATGCCGGCTTATAGGCGGCTTTGGTGTCGGCGACGGACTGACGGATAATCTTGCCGGTCTGCCCCTGCATGGCGTTTTTCTCGCTGCCATAGGCCGCTTTGAGCGCGTCCCATTCGATCCGGTGCTGCTCGTGCATGGCGCGGCTCTCGGCCGTGAGGTCGCGGGCCTTGTCGTCATGCTGACGTTTCACGAAGTCGCGGCGGCGGTCGGTGGTTTCCTGCTTCTCGCGCTCGTACACGTTCCGGGGCTTGCGCCGCGCGTCCACCTTCTCGCCAGCGGCGCGCTTGTTGGCATTTGCCAAGCGCCCTTCGGTCACGGTCAAACCGTGCTCGCGCTCGAACGCCTGCGCCCATTTTGACAGCTTGCGCTTGGTGTTCGACATAAGCGCCTGACTCCCGTCCGGCTGCTTCGACGCCGCCGACAATCCATTTTCGGGGTCGATCAGGTTCACCATGACATGGACATGCTGATGATCCGTGTCGGTGTGGCTGACGGCAAGCGCTTGATGCCGGTCAAGGCCAAGCGCCTTTAGCGCGCCGGCGACGGCTGCGCGCTGCACGTCCTCGTTGACCTGCTCCTGCGGGTTGAACGTAATCGAGAAATGATAGGCGACATTCTTCGCCGGTTTGCCCTTCTTGATGCCGGCCGCTTCCTTCAGCTGGTCGGCGCTCATGGCGGTCGCTGCCATGAGCCGCCACGCGCGATCAGGCTCTGCCTCGTCAAGATTGTATGACTGCACCCAACCGACGCGCGCGGCGGTTTCGGCGCGGCCGACATCGTGCAGGATATACGCGGCAAGTCCCTTGAAGGACTTACCCGTGCCGATCTCGACGGGGTTCATCGCGCGAAAGCCTTTCGACGTGGCTGCGTATGTCCTCGATCAGATGAGGCAGATGCGGCGGCGCGAAACGGCCGGCGTTCATGTGGCGGGCAATCTGGTTGAGATTGACGCCCAGCCGCAAGAGCGCCGTAGCCAGCACAGCACGGCTGTGCTGCTCGGCAACGCCGGCCGGCAGCGGCCGGCCGTTGCCGGTGCGGCGCATGTATTCGGACAGGGTGAGGCCATAGGCGGCTGCACGCTGTTCGATCTGCGCGCGCTCACGCATGGACATGCGCACCTGAATGTAGGTGTCACGCAGTTCATCGGGGGATTTTTTCGGTCGTGCCACGGCCGTCCACAGCTCCTTAGCAGGGGGTTCAAAGGGGGGTGCAGCGCCTCCCTTGCCAGAGTATTTGTTATGACAAATACACATCTGGCTACCCTCATACTACAGCCTATCATAAGTTGCGTTAAGGGGTCATTAACCTCAATATTGCCGCTGCGCCCCTGCGGCCTCTCCACGGCCACGGAATCCGGCTGTAGCCCTGCACCGGAGCGCCGCTGTCGCCGGCCTTTCCGCCCGCTCTGGCGGCGATCAGGTCGATGGCGTGACGGTCCACGATTTCCAGAATGGCAACGGCCTGCGTCACGACATGACGGCGGGCGCGGTTTCGGGTGATGGATTTAAGCATGGTGGGTTCCTCCTTTTGTACCATTGCCCCGGCCGGCACCACGCAGCGACGCGGCTCAAGGGACCGAAACGGTTAGGCCGCCCCGCGCCTTGGCGCGGCCGGCGGCCTTCTGTTTTGCAGCCCTTGAACCGTGGCGGGGCGGGGGGGCAGGTTGGGGCAATGGTGGCTGCTCACGCGCTCAACCTCGACACGCCCCATTCGGCAGCGGCCATGGCTTCGTCCACATCGTCGCGAACACCGGCGACGATCAGCGCGGCCCATGTGTCGTTTGCCTGCGGGTACACGCGCGCCAGATGGCAAGCGAGGCCGGTCGGCGATTGCCAGACCAGCCGGAAGCCGTCACCTTCCAACTGCCATGACAGCTCGCCGCGGCCTTCGGCGAGCGTGCGCAATTCGGCCGCGGCCGAATTGAACACGCCGACGATCCAGCATGACAGCATCGCGCGCGTGCGCTCGTCCGGCAACGCGCCGGCGTCGGCCAAAGCCCGCGCCATAAGCGCGGACTCCAGTTGCTCGGTGTAACGGTCGGCAAGCTCGTCGCCGATCTGCGGGGAAAACGTCTGCATCAGTATTCCCTCGCCAGCATGATGGTGAGAACGCGCCGCGTTTTCTTCACGTCGGCCGGGTCTTCGCTGCCGCCTGTCATCGACAGATTGTAATAGTCGATCTTCCAGAACACCTTGACGCCGGCCTGATCGAACGAACCGAAATCATGCTCGCCGTAGGGGTCGTTGTCCGGGCCGAAAGCATCGAAGCTCTGCACCTTGGCGATGATCGCCGCGCGATCCGGGCCGGGCAGGCTGGCAATGCCGGGGGTCAACAGGATTTGCCCGAAAAGGAAGCTGGAACGGAAAGCGTCGTTCAGCTCGGCTATGGTCGGCCGTGGCCGCGCCGGCGGTGAGGTTTGAGAGGTGGTCATGGTTTTTCCTTTCTGTCTGCGGCCGGGTCATTCCAGCCGTGACGGTGAAAGGCAGACCGACGCGAGCGCGCGTCACATGGACTACTCGGGAGCGAAGCGAATGGAGCGGGCCGGACATTGACGCATAGCGCCGCGTGGGATGCGTAATCCGGCAAGGCTGGTGTGTTCCCGGCCGCGAGGGAAAACCGCCACCAGAAAGCGCCACAGGGCCAAGAAACGGCTTAGGCGCTGTGTTCTGTATGTTTCATGGAAGTGGTCTTACGCGAAGCGCGGGAACGGCTGTGTCGCCGTTCCCGCAATTGCGTGTCAATCATCACGGCGCGGGGCTGTAGCGCGGCAACGTGATTGCGTCGGCCTGCCGGCGCATGGTTTCGGTGTCGTAGCCGGCCTGCATACGCAAAAGCATGTCCATGCTGACGCCGAACGCCTTCTCGATCCGCAAGGCCATTTCCGGCGATAGGCGCGCTTTCTCGTTCACAAGGTCGGAAAGCGTTGCACGGCGCACGTCCAGTATGTCGGCCGCCTTGGCAATCGAAAGGCCCAGCTCGTCCAAAACTTCATCGCGGATGAACGCGCCGGGGTGCGGCGTCGTCATGCCAATTTTTCCGATAGCTTCGCTCATCAGTGATAGTCCTCCAAATCTAGGTTGGAGATTTCGCCGTCCTCGATCTCGAACGTGATCCGCCAGTTCCCGGACACTGAAATGCTCCATGTGCCGGCACGGTCGCCCGTCAACTGGTGGATTCGCCAACCGGGCGGGCCGGCTACCTCGTCCATGCTGGCGGCATAGCGCAGCGCCGCCAGTATGTTCGTTATCCGCTTCGTTTGATCGGGCCTGATCCCTTTGGAATCGCCGTTCTCTATCAGGGCTTTCAGCCCTCTGTGTCGTGTGCTGCGAAATCTCATTGTCTTCAAGTGTACGGTTTCGCCGTACACATTGCAAGCAAAATCTACAAAGGCCGCTCGCCGCTAGGGCAGGGGTTCCAGCATAGCTGAAACCCCGCAAACAAGGCTGTGATCGCCCTGCGCGCCCGTCAAGCATCTGCTCGGCGCTCGCGCGCCTCCTCGGATGCTTGACCGCCGCCCATGGCTCGATAATCTGCCTTCAGGGCAATTAGAGGGCGTTTTACTGCATGATGGCAGGTGAACCGGCCGGCGCATGATCGGCCGGATAATTCTTGTTCTGATCGGCCTGTATCTGGCCGGCTTCATATCCCTGCCATGGTCGCCTGACGGCCCGATATTTCGATTCCTCTTTGGCGATTTCATCGCCTACGGCGAGCGGCACGGCATCAATGCCGCGTTGCGATCCGCCGCCCCCTATATCGGCTGGGGGCTGATCGTCCTCGCCATATGGGGAATGCGCGGGCTGATCTGGTGGCCGCTGCGCCATGCCTATTGGCTGCGCCGCCTGTTCGGCGGGCGCGTGTTCGGCAAGGCAAGGTGGGCGCGCCGGCGCGATCTGCGCCGCGCGGGCCTGACGCAACCGGGCGGGCTGTTTCTCGGCCGCGCGCGCGGCGTCGATCTCTACCATAGCGGCGAGGGGCATATCATCACCATCGGCGGCACCGGCGGCGGCAAATCCTCCGGCCTCGTCGTCCCGACGCTGTGCGAGCTGACGGAAGGGGCGGTGATCGTCACCGATCCGTCCGGCGAACTGGCGGCGATGACCGCGCGCCGGCGCGCGCAAATCGGCCCGGTCGTCTTTCTAAATCCGTTCGCCTCGGTGTTTGAGAAGGATACGGGCGTCGCCTATCCCGATGACGGGTTCAATCCGCTCTCCGTCCTCGATCCGAAAAGCCCGAATTTCATCACCGACACAAACGCGCTCGCCCGCCTGCTGATGGTCGGTGATCGCCGCGAAAGCGGCTCCTACTGGAATGATGAAGGCGCGGAATTTCTCGCGCTCATGATCGCCTCGATCAAGCTCTATGATGCGCCCGATCTGCATAATCTGGCGTTCCTCTACCGCGTCGTGCGCGATACGCCGGAAAACATCGCGCAGCGCCTCGAATGGATCGAAGATGAAGGCCACCCGGCCTTGCAGGACGATGCCACGCGCTTTGCCGCTCTCACCAAGATTCATGCGCAATGGGCCGGCGTCATCTCCAAGGCCGCACTTGCTACCAAACGGTACGCCCCGTCAACGCCGCTCGGCGAGCATGTCGCCAAGGATGGTTTCGACGCCTCCCGCCTGAAAACCGAAAAGGTCACGGTGTTCATTCTCGTGCCGCCCTCGATGCTGGCGGTCGCCCTTCCATGGCTGAACACGCTGATCGGCGTGTTCGGCATGGCAATCGGTCAGCCGGGGCCGCGCCGCCCGCCGCGCTCGCCACAACGGTATCGACATACTCCTTCGATGTGGCGTGCGCGTTAGCTGTTGGCGTAATAGGCACGTTCAATGCGCCCGTCATGGTATCACCGGCCTTACGCACCTTGGTATCGGCATAGGCCATGGTCGCCGCATCGGTGGAGGCGGTGGGCGTTGCGAGGCCGGTGATTTTGCGGTTGCCTGCCGCGTTGCCGGTCGCCAGCACCGCCGAGAGGTTCGGGGTAGCCGGTGCGGGAATGGCCGCGATTGCGGACGTGACATAGGCGCGCGTCACCGCATGATTGTCGGCGGTCGGCGGGGCGAGGTTTAGAATCCGAAACCCGCCCATATCGAGCGCCTGCCCCGCCATATGATCGCCCAGCCCGTCGCCCTGCCCCATGATCGACCCCATGGCGACCCAGTGTGAGCCGTTGCAATACTGCATGACGTTGTAGGTGGTATTATAGACCTGATCGCCTGCATCGCCGGGCGGATTCACGCAAGGCGTAGCCCGAGCAACGGCAGGCGCACTAGCTAATAAAACAATTGCTAAAATAGACTTCCAATTCATATTCTAACCCTTTCTAGAAATATTACGGCAAGGCGCATGGGCCGGTGCCCGATGCACCAGCCGGACAACTCCGAAAACATGTGTGGCCGAAATTGTCGCTCTCTACGGTTGTCGAAACGACACGGCATCCGTTCGGCAGGCTTCCATAAGGAATTTCTAGCCTTAAAGATTGTCCATTCGCGCAACTCAAATGATGAAAACGGGCTGCTTTCTGACAATGCGTTCCCGTCTGAACTACGGGCGGGCATGGTACTGTCGCATCACAGGATATACTGTCCGGTTGCGGTTTCGGCCCCGCATCATTACATGCACTGCTTGGAAGAGAAGCCCCTGTTTCCGGGTTCTGGCAAACTACACTTCCATGCCGCGTTTGCGCGGCTTGCCCGCATATTTTTGGACAAACAGGCGGTCTCAGACCCCAAGTACCGGTCTCTATCTGTGCCGGCTCTTCGTGTAAGTCCGGCTCGACAGACTCTTCCGGCGTACCCGGCGTCTCAGGGACAGCCGGTTCCTCAGGAGCAACCGGCGCGTCACAAGAGCTTAAGCTGACGGATTGATAATTATAGCGGATTTCGCTTTTCGTTTCGCAGACTTCAGTACAGGATTCTTCCTCACCCGATCCGGTGCACTCC
>NZ_JBQOSO010000005.1:0-24972 GCF_052216645.1 Mesorhizobium sp. PUT5 | reverse complement strand
CGATTGCCTCGCCATACGCACGGGAGCGTGAAATGACATCCGATTACGAGACCATCCAGACCTCAATCGAGAACGGTGTCGGCCGCATCATCCTGAACCGTCCGAAAATGCTGAACGCCATCAATGGGCTCCTGATGCGAGAAACGACTGCAGCTCTGCACGGTATGGAAGCTGACCGCGCGGTGAAGGTCATCGTGCTGTCGGGGGAGGGGCGTTCCTTCTCGGCAGGCTTCGACCTCAAGGAGTCGGCGGAAAAGAACTACATAACTGCGACCGACTGGCGCCCCGTCCTCGAGGCAGATTTCCAGTTTATCATGCAGTTCTGGGAATGCCGCAAGCCAACGATTTCGGCTGTTCATGGCCATTGCTTGGCGGGTGGGCTGGAGCTTGCGCTCGCCTGCGACATCACGATTGCATCCGAGGACGCTATCTTTGGAGAGCCGGAGGTGAAATTCGGCTCGGGCATCGTTGCGCTTATTCTGCCATGGATCGTCGGACCCAAGCATTCTAAGGACATGCTCCTGACGGGAAATGACAAGATACCGGCCGGTCGCGCCGCCGAGATCGGGCTCGTCACGGAAGTGGTGCCGGCCGGCCAGCACGTGGCTCGTGCCATCGAGAAGGCAACGGAGATCGCCAAGGCGGCTCCGCTGTCCGTGGAGCTTACCAAGCGCGCCATCAACCGCAGTTTCGATATTCGTGGCATGAGATCGTCCCTTCTCGCTGCGCTCGATACGGATGTTATCATTGAAGCGTCGGGAGGACCGGAGCGCAGCGAATTCAATCGCATAAGGAAAGAGAAAGGCCTGAAGGAAGCGATCGCCTGGCGTGATGCTCGCTATGCGAAGTGACCCTCAACAAGGATAGAAAGGGGAATCCTGATGACTAATATGATTAGCGGAAAATTCAATGTGACCCGCCGCGGCCTGATGCTGTCCGCCGGTGCAATGCTTGCCGCGCCGGCACTAATGCGGGCGCATTACAGCCATGCCCAGACCGGGCTGACCTGCGTTAGCTGGGGTGGCGCGTATCAGGACATGTTCCAGAGAGTATTTACCGACCCCTTCGGTAAGGAAACCGGCATTCAGGTGAATCTCGTCAGCGGACCCGACCTTGCCAAGGCGAAGGGACAAGTCCAGTCGGGACAGATCGAGTGGGATATCATGGATGCGACGGCGGCCATGGCAACTGCCGGCGAGGCCGAGGGTCTGTGGGAGCCTTTGCCCGGAGATATCGTTGACGTCGACGACGTCGTTCTTCCGTTGCGCGAATCGTCCGCGCCATTCCTCATGTTCGGCGGTGTCATCGGCTATGCGCCGGGCCGTGCCGGCGATGTCTATCCCCGGACTTTTAAGGACTTCTTCGATGTCGAGAAAGTTCCCGGTCGCCGCGCACTGAGGACGCGCATCAGCGAGACGCTCGAACTGGCGCTGGTTGCCGACGGCGTGGATCCCCAGAGCCTCTATCCGCTGGACGTCGAGCGCGGTTTTGCGATGCTGGAACGTATCAAGCCGCATGTCACGAAGTGGATCGAGCAGACGCCGCAGACCATCAGCCTGGTACAGAACAACGAGGTCGATTTTTCCTACACCTATAACGGCCGCGTCGAGAGCGCGCGCAAGGACAACATCGACATCGCCTTCTCGCTGGAGCAGAACCTGATCCTGAACCAGTATCTTGCGGTTCTAAAGGGAACAAGTAAGGCCGAGCAGGCGATCAGGTTCGTGGCGTTCTGCATGTCGCCGGAGCGTCAGGCCGACTGGGCGAACTCGTACTATTCGATCCCGGCACGCAAGTCGGCGCTGCCCTTGGTCAATCCCGAGGTGGCCAGCCGCCTGCCGGATTTGAACAACCCGGCGAACGTCATCATGGATGACACGTGGTGGGCGCAGAACTACGTCGAACTCGATCGCCGTTTCAAGGAATGGCTGGCAACTTGAACTGAAGCCACTGAGCAGGCTAAATGACCATGTCGCAGATCGCCCTCGGCAACCTGCGGGAAAGTGGCATCGGCGCGAGAATCAAACGAGTGGCCGAAGGGCCGCTCGTTATCCCGCTCGTCGTCTTTCTCTGCCTCGTTCTCGTTCCACCTTTCGTCTTTGTCTTCTCGACCAGCTTCGGGGAGGTCGGCTGGACGATTGATCATTACCAGAAGATATTTACGCAGCCCCTCTTTCAAAGGGTGTTCATTAACACCCTCGAGATCGGGGGATCGACAGCGGCGCTTTCGATCGTTCTCGGCTATTTCGTCGCCCTGCACCTGTCGCGCTGTAACTCGCGCAAGCGGGCGATCTACCTGATTCTGGTGATGCTCCCGTTCTGGACGAGCATCCTCGTCAAGAGCTTCGCCTTCACGGTGATCCTGGGAACAAGCGGAGTCGTAAACGGACTGATCGAAGCTGTAGCCGGACCGGACTACAAGCTTTCAATGATTTTCAACAGGGCCGGCGTGGTTATCGGCCTGACCCACTGGCTTCTGCCGTTCGCAGTCCTTCCCATCCTCGGCAACCTGCTCGCCCAGGACAGGAACCTGCCGATTGCGGCCGAGATTATGGGCGCAAGCAGGCTGCGCATATTCTGGACGATCGTATTCCCCCAGACCCTCCCTGCCATCGGCGCAGGTGCGATCATGGTCGCCGTCATTGCGATGGGCAGCTTCGTCACGCCGGCTTTGCTAGGTGGCCGTCGCGATCTCATGCTGGCAAACATGGTCGATTTCTACATCCGCGAGGTTCTCGATTGGCCGATGGCATCGGCGATCGCAATGACGCTGATCCTCATCGCCAGCGCTGTGGCACTGCTCATCCAGCTGATGCGGATGGCCGTGCGGGCGTTCAGACGGTGACCTTTTCAAAGCCCATGTCCGCGAGGCGGCAATGAAACTCTCAGTGACCGACATCATGGCGTTCTTCGTCTATCTTTTCCTCATCGCTCCCACCATCGTTGTCGTGCCGATGTCGTTCGGTCAGGGGAGCGAACTGGTCTTCCCGCCCAGAGAGTGGGGCCTGGGACTTTATCGGCAGATGCTGGACCCGGCGACCGGCTGGTTGTCGGCGGGCTGGAACAGCTTGCAGATTGCCCTGGCCGCCGCGCTGCTGTCGATCGTCTTGGGCGTGCCCGCTGCCTATGCGCTTGCTAGGGCCCGTATCCCCGGCATGGGCGCCCTGCGATTTTCCGCCATCAGCCCGATCTTCATTCCGACGATCGTCTTGGCTCTCGGCCTCTATTTCTATTTCATCGCCATGGGCATCAACGGCTCGAAGCTCGGCCTGATACTGGCGCATACGCTGCTCATCACGCCGTTCGTGATCCTTACGGTCGGTGCGTCCCTCAACCAGCTCGACAGGAATGTTGAGGTCGCCGCCAGCGTATGCGGCGCCGGGCCGTTCCGGGTGTTCGTCCAGATCGTTATACCCAGCCTGCGCCCCGCAATCCTGATCGGCGGCCTCTTCGCGTTCCTGTTGTCGTTCGACGAGGTCGTCGTCGCCTGGTTCATCGGCAGAAGCGCCGACCCGACGCTGCCGGTGAAGATGTACAGTTCGATACAGTGGGAGGTTTCGCCTGTGCTGGCAGCGATCTCCACCGTTCTGGTAATCGCAGCCTCGATCGTCTGCATCATTGCAGCGGCTATCCAGCCGCCAACGAGCAACGACCATTGACCGGCGGCAAGGAGAGGAACGTTGCCCGTGATTAAACTACAACTGTCAGGCGTCTCGAAGAGCTATGGGGGGCTGGAAGTGCTTTCCCCCACCGACATGGAGGTCAAGGAAGGGGAATTCGTCACGCTGCTCGGACCGAGCGGCTCGGGGAAGACCACGCTTCTCAAGATGATCGCCGGGATCACGGACGTCACCCAGGGACGTATCCTGATCGGCGGATCGGATGTCACGCATGTGCCCGCCCGGCATCGCGACCTGGCGATGGTGTTCCAGAACTATGCGCTCGTCGGGCACATGTCCGTGTTCGAGAACGTCGCCTTTCCGCTGAAGGTGCGTCGCCTCCCTTCGGCGGAAATCAGGCGAAAGGTCACGGCTGCTCTGGCGACGGTCAGGCTCGAGCAGTTTGCAGGCCGCAAGCCAGCCGAGTTATCCGGCGGCCAGCAACAGCGCGTGGCAATTGCGCGGGCGCTGGTCTACGATCCCTCACTGGTCCTGATGGACGAGCCATTGGGGGCGCTGGACAAGCGGCTCCGCGATCAGCTTCAAGAAGAGATATCGCAGCTTCATCGCAAGCTCGGGATAACGGTGGTCTACGTCACCCACGACCAGCAGGAAGCGATGTCGTTGTCCGACCGCATCGTGCTGATGAACCATGGTAGGATCGAGCAGGTGGCGGCTCCCGAGGAACTGTATCGCCGGCCCGACACCGAGTTCGCCGCCGAATTTCTCGGAGATTCCAACTTTCTTTCCGGCAAAGCGGCGGGAACCGGACAGTCGCAATCCATCTGTTTGTCAAGTGGCGAGGACGTCCGCGCTCCGCAGGAATGTGTGCTGAGCAGCGGCGCGGCTGTCAAGGTCATGGTTCGGCCGGAAAAGATTGTGCTGCGTCCCCTCGGAACCTGCGCGTCTGAGGATTTGAACATCGTGCCCGCGACGGTCGTCGAACGCGTCTTTCTTGGCGGGATGACCCGGTTGATCCTAGAGCTGGCGGACGGCACGCCTGTCAGGGCCGTCAGTTCCGACGACATGACGGTGGCTGAAATCGCGTCAGGGACAAGGATCAATATGGGTTGGCATCCAAAGGACGCCATCATCTTCAAATCAGCAAGCTGAATGATTTTGGGAATGTTATGATATGACTTTCAGGGCAATATTGATCGAGAAATCGGAAGCCGGGGTTACCTCTGGCGTTGCCGATATCGAAGAAGGCAAGCTTCCCGAGGGAGATGTCTTGGTCGATGTCGAATATTCGACAATCAATTACAAGGACGGTCTGGTCCTCCAGGGCAAAGGCAATCTGGTAAAAAACTATCCCCATATTCCGGGCGTGGATTTCGCCGGCACCGTGCGGCACAGTGACAATCCGAACTTCAAGGTCGGCGACAGGGTGGTCAACACCGGCTGGCGCGTCGGGGAACTCCACTGGGGAGGCCTTGCACAGAAAGCTCGCGTGAAAGGCGATTGGCTGCTCACTCTCCCTGATGCCATCTCGACACGGGACGCCATGGTCGTGGGTACGGCGGGCCTGACCGCCATGCTCGCCGTAATGGAACTCGAAAGCCAGGGCCTCAAGCCGGAAAACGGGCCGGTCATCGTGACCGGCGCCACCGGCGGGGTCGGGACCTTCGCCACGAGAATCCTAGCCGATCTGGGCTATGAGGTGCATGCTCTTTCAGGCAAGCCGGAAATGGCTAGCTATCTCAAGGAACTCGGGGCAGCACAGGTCATCCCGCGCGAGACAATGGCGGAAGCGGGCAAGCGACCGCTCGAGGAGGCGCGCTGGGCAGGGTGCGTCGACGCCGTCGGCGGGGTTGTGCTCTCCCGTATCCTGGCGCAGATGGGATATGGAGGCGTCGTTGCGGCGATCGGACTCGCAGGCGGTGCCGCAATAAATGCCACTGTGGTGCCCTTTCTGCTTCGCGCGGTCAAACTGATAGGGATCGATAGCGTCATGTGTCCTGCCGATCGCCGCCGGGAAGCATGGCGGCGTCTGGCGCAGAGCGGCACTGCGACAAAGGTCGCCGCCGGCGTCGAGGAAATCGACCTCGAAGCGGTCGCTGAAATCGGTAACCGGATTCTCGACGGCGAGATCGCCGGGCGCGTGGTCGTCAATGTGACCGGCTAGAGTTTCTGTGCTCAAGCGGATTATAGCGCAGAAAAGCAAGCTTTCCAGCCCGGCTCTAATCAGGTGTCGCGAAAATCCTAAAACCTGCGACACATTTGGCGAGGTTTCAGGTTTCCTTGCTGCACAAGGGCTTCGGCGGCCGTTTCTGTGTCGCATGTCTTAGTCGCAAGTGATAGAGCACTCGCGACATGATTTGCGACAGAGGAACTTATATATGAGCGGACCACCAGAATCGGGCACGGCTGGCCCACTCATAGGCTATGCCCGCGTCTCCACCCAGGGCCAGGACCTCGACCAGCAGCGCACGGCGTTGGGCGCAGCGGGTTGCGTCCGTCTCTTCGAGGAAAAGGCGTCCGGAGTGAAGCGCGACCGGACCGAGTTGGCGCGTATGCTCGACCATCTGCGCGCTGGGGACGTGGTGACGATCACCAGGTTAGACCGCCTCGCCCGATCGACCGGCGACCTTCTCAATATCGCGGAGCGGATCAAGGAGGCCGGCGCTGGCCTGCGCTCGCTGGCCGAGCCATGGGCCGATACTACGACGCCGGCCGGCCGCATGGTGTTGACCGTGTTCGCCGGCATCGCGGATTTCGAGCGGGCCTTGATCGTGGAACGCACCAGCGCCGGCCGTATCGCGGCTAAGGCGCGAGGCGTGCGGTTCGGTCCGTCCCCTGCCCTTTCGGCCGAACAGATCGCCCACGCGCGTCAGCTCATTGAGCAGGACGGCAAACCGGTGACAGAGGTTGCCCGGCTCTTGAAGGTGCATCGCGCCACGCTCTATCGGGCGCTTGAGTCGGCCTCAAACCGCGTCTGAAGACCTGGCCGATTTCACGGTAGAACATCGGGTTTGCTCGATATTTCAGGGTGTTAACGGCAAGGGGTTGCAGAATCGCGCAAATATCTCCTTACTGCTAAGCATGAAGCGTGACACGGAAAAGATTCGCAAGGATGTAGCCGCCCATCGGGCGCGGCAGATCGCGGCCGGCCGTATCGCGCTAACTACGTATGTTCCGACCGATCTTTTAGAGCAGATCGACAAGATCAAGGAACATCGTGGCGTAGCAGGTCGCGCGCCGATCATCGAAGAGGCTTTGAGGTTTTATATCGAGAACGCACCGAGGGCATAAAATGAAAAACCCCTAGCCGTTAGCAGCGGCAAGGGGTTTTCGGATTTCGGAAGCGACCATGTTGGGACCGCCTAGACAGCCCCCAACATAGTCGAGCCGAGCCAACCTCGCAAGAGTGAGTCTTGCAAGGACCGGCGAAGCTATGTCCGCCGTCCACAGGACATGCCCTCCCATGGACGGAGGACGAAAAGACCATGTTTGAATCTTTAGAGGCGGTGCTCGCAGGAGCGCCAGCCGAACGGGAACGCACACCCGTTCGAAGGAATTCCCGTGCGGCCGGAAGGTGCGAGGGCGTATTTTGGCGGCGCACCGATCGCCAGGAAGTACGCAGGATCGTGCTCGCAGCACGGCGCTATGAGCTGGCCAGCAAAGAGCATGGTGCCCGCAACGGACCCTTGGGTGGCGTGGCGATCGAGCTGCTGGAGTTGTTCGCCAATCTGGTGGATTTCCGAACCGGCAGGCTTGATCCGTCCATAGAAACGCTCATGCGTCATCTTCGCCGGTCGCGTGACGCCATAGTGCGGGCGCTGAAGGCTTTGCGGTCGCATGGCTTCCTCGATTGGCTGCGGCGTTACGTGCCGACCGGCAATGAGGGACGCGGCCCCCAGGTGCAGCAGACCAGCAATGCCTATCGCCTGTCGCTCCCTGCCCGCGCCCGTCAATTCCTTGGCCGCTTCGGCATCAACCCTCCCCTACCCGATGACCATGTACAGGCCGAGGCCGAGCGCGCGGCCGAGATGGAGGCGCACAAAGCGAGCCTGCCCATGGACGAGCTGGCCTTGTTTGAGGTGGGCGATAATCCGCTAGGACAAGCCCTTGCCCATCTTGGAAGATCATTGAAGTTACGTGAGTCCGCCAAACGGACTGAATCCCAATCTAGTTTTATAAAAGATAGAGAAGAATAAGCGGACGCCGCTGCTCGGGCTGCTAACGCAGCCCTGCGGCGGTTACGGCCCGCGTAAAGTGCGGGCCGGCAACGGGACCCACACAGTTCAAATTGCATCGCTCACACTTGCAATAGCCTCCGCATGGCTTTTGAGTAAGGCAGGCGGTGACTCATCGCATGATAATTGCTGTATTGCTGGCAATTCGGCAAGGTTGCAATGTGCGTTGCCTGCAAACAAGTTTGCTGCTATGCCAGCAACATGAAAATTATCGCCATTGTCAGCCAAAAAGGCGGAGCGGGCAAAACTACGCTCGCACTGCATATCGCTACGGCCGCCGGAACGGCCGGACTTTCGAGCGCTATTATCGATCTTGATCCCCAGGCAAGCGCGGCAGGATGGAGCGACAGCCGACAGGGAGAGGCCCCTGTAGTCGTTGCCTTGCCCCATACCCGCCTGCCACAAGGTTTGCAGGCCGCCACGGACGGTGGGGCCGAGCTGGTCGTGATCGATACCGCTCCCCACTCGGAAGCTGCCGCGATGGCTGCAACCCGCGCAGCAGACCTTGTATTGATCCCCTGCCGCGCCGGGATTCTCGACTTGCGCGCAATCAGCAGCACCGCCGAGCTGGTGAAGCTCGCTCAAAAGCCGGCCTATGTCGTCCTCAACGCCATGCCGCCGCGCGCAACACAGCTCTTGGCGGATGCTCGTGCGGCTGTTGAGGTTCACGGACTCGAAGTTGCTCCTATGGCATTGCAACAGCGAGCCGCCTTTGGTCATGCCCTCACGGTCGGTAAAACAGCGCCGGAATATGAACCGGGTGGGAAGGCAAGTGAGGAAGTCTCGGAACTCCTGGCTTGGATTAGAGGTATTTTGCCACTTTGATGGCAAGATGCATTGCCAGCAAAATGGCAAAATGCTATTGCTGGCATAATGGCAATAGACGAGTTAACCCATGTCAAAAAGACCAAGCCTAGCAGAGAGCATGAAGGCCGTAGGCGGCCCAGCTCCCCATGTTTCTTCGCCCGCCATCCAGCAGATTGCCCCAGCCGTGGAGCGATCGGAGGGAAAACCATACTTTGCCGCTACGCGAGCAGGTATGAAACGGCTCACGGTCGTTGTAGAGCCGGAAAATCATCGGCGCGTAAAACGGCTTTCAGCCGATACAGATCGCTCGATAGAAGACCTTATGCGGGAAGCCTTGGCGGACCTTTTAAGCAAGCATGATGCCTAATTGCTGGCAAACCTAGTTGCTGCATTGCTGGCATTGAGTTTGTGGCCCGCCCGCTGCCAACCCTACAGCCCTATTGAGAGAGCGGGCCGGCAGCGGGCTATCGCTGTACAAATTGCTGTATTGCCAGCAAATTGGTTTTGACACTTGACGCGGTGTCGTTTAGAAACTACATATGATCGAGCTAAAGCAGACTGAGACATTCCGCAAATGGCGGACGCAGCTCAAAGACATCCGCGCCAGGGCAATCATCGCGTCACGGCTCGACCGGCTTTCGCAAGGCAACGCCGGCGATGTGGAGCCGGTCGGGGAAGGGGTCAGTGAATTGCGTATCCACTATGGCCCCGGCTATCGGGTCTATTTTCAGAAGCAGGGGAACACAATCGTCGTGCTGCTCTGCGGTGGTGACAAGAGCACCCAGGCTAAGGACATCAAAGCGGCGAAACACTTGGCCGAGACATGGAGCGAGTGAGATGGGCGAAAAGCTGACGACATATGATCCGGCCGAGGATTTGGTTTCCGACGAGGCCATGGGCGTCTTTATGGAAGAAGCGTTCAAGACCGAGGACGCAGCTTATATTGCGCACGCCCTTGGTGTGGTCGCTCGTGCTAAGGGGATGACGCAGATCGCGAAGGATACGGGTCTTTCGCGGGAACAGCTTTACCGTTCATTCAGCGAGAACGGTAATCCGACCCTAAAAACGACGATCGCGGTCATGAAATCGCTTGGGATCGAGCTGACCGCAAAGGCTCATGCCTAAACGTTGCTGCCTTGCCTACATTTTTCTTTGCTGGCAAAGCAGCAATGATAGTCATCTGCGCTCTTGACGGAGCCGTGACCGGCCCAGAGGCGAACGCGCGCCCATGGTGTGCTGTAGAGAGCCGGAGGGTTTCGAGGCTGCTAACCAGCGTCGAACAGCCCTTTAAACTCACCATCGTCATAATAGCGTAGCTTGCCGGCGATGATGGGCCGTTGCCCGGCCAGGAACAAGAGTTCGGTATGGGCCGGCATGTTGCGGACCTCATCAGGGGTGAGCAGGGCGCGGGCCGTGTGTTGCTCGCCGTACGAGATCCCCGACTTTTCGGCATCGAGGGCGCGGCTCATGGTCTGGAACACCACGGTTTCCTGCCCGAGCAGATCGGAGACAAGGCGGGCGCTGTCGTGATCGTTGACGCCGAAGACCTGTAGGACGCCGGCGTTTGACAGGAAGGTGCCGGCGCGCTGGCCGTAGGTGGCGCGGAGCTGGTGAACATCTTGCAGGATCGGCCAGAGCTGGACGCCGTAGCCTGCCATGAGGCCCATTGCGCGTTCTACCGGGGCCAGATGGCCGAGCGCGGCGAATTCATCCAGCAGATAGAGGACCGGCACGGCTGGTTTGGCGGGATCGCGGGCCATGTCGGTGAGACTATGCGCGACGAGCAGGCGCAGCCAGCGCGAATAGGTCGAAAGCCGATCGGGCGGCAGGACGAGGAAGACGGAGGCGTTGCGGCGCTTGAGATCGGCAAAGCGGAAATCGGATCGGCCGAGGATGGCGACCATGCGCGGGCTGTCGAGGAAATGGGTATGGCGCTGCGCGGCTGAGAGGACGCCGGCCGCCTCACGGTCGGATTTGCCGAGGTGGCGGTTCGCGGCGCGGGCAACCAGGCCGGCCGCTTCAGGGGATGCCTGCATGTCCTTCAGGAGCGCGGCGAACGCTTCCGGGGAGAGTGTGAGATAGTCGCGCAGGGTGGCGAGGTTTCGGCGCTCGCGTGGCTCCTGGGCGACGATATGGAGGATCAGGCCGCCAATCAGCGCCTTGGCTTCCTCGTTCCAATGGGCCTCGCCGGCCATGCCCGGTTCATCGAACACGAGCGCGTCGGCCAGGGTGCTTGCATCTTCCGCGACATCGAGGCCTGCCTGGTTGAGCTGGTCGAGCGGATTGAAGGCGGCCGAGGGCAGGCCGGTGACGCCGAAGGGATCGAGCACATGAACCGGCCCAAACTTTTCACGGGCGCGGCCGGCGATCTTGGCATTTTCACCTTTGGGGTCGATGCAGATCACGGAGCGGTCGGCGGTGAGCAGATTCGGGATGATGGTTCCCACGCCCTTGCCGGTTCTGGTCGGTGCCATCGTCAGCAGATGGGCCGGGCCGTCATAGCGCAGGAGCTTCCCGGTCTTGCCGTCGCGGCCGATCAGCAGGCCGGAATCGGCGCGGGTTAGGGGAGCCACTTCCTTATTCGTGGCGAAGCGGGCCGAGCCGTGGGTTTCGCCTTCCATGTCCCCGAAATGGATAATCAGCGGATTGGTGACGACGCGGAAGACGATCGCGGCCAGCACTAGCAGCGTGACGAGATCGAGCGCAATGAATGGAATCGTGCCGGGACCATAGCCGAGATCGTTGAGCGCAAACCGGCCACCCATACCAACGACGAAAAGCGCAGCAATGAGAATGAACAGAAGGCGGAGCAGCGTTTGCCAGATGCGGAACGGCAGAGTGATCAGGGAGACAAAAGCCCACACAGGATCATGCGCGGCGGCGCGCAGCATGTTCTTGAAAGCGCCCCATGCGAGCGTTGCCCGGTTCACGGTGTTGCCTCGCCGGTACTCCCTGCCGTTTGTCCGGCCGATGGCGTGCCGAGCAGATCGGCAAAGAGTTCCTTGTCGCCGTCGCGCGTCAGGAAGTCGGGCAGTTCACGCCTGAGCCATTCGCCTAAGCGTCGGGAAAATTCCTCATCCTTGCCATTCTCAAGGCGATGGAGGACGAGCGCACCGAGCAGCACCTTACGGCGGGTATCGTTGGCACGCTCCTGCTTTCCCAACCGGGCCTTGAGCGTAGCCCTTTGCGCGTCCAGTTGAGCCAGCCTTTGTTCAATCGTCTTGCGCGCCATTGTGTCGTTTCCCTCCTATTTCGCGGGGCGGGCGGTAGGTTCACCCTTGAGGCGAACCATGATGATTTTCGGGTTGTCGCCAATCCGCTCGACCTCGACAATGCCGGAAGCCTCGACCAGATCGGAGAGGCGAGGAAAGCCATAGTTGCGAGCATCAAAGTCCGGAGACTGTTTCGCCAGGTGCGCGCCGACGCGAGCGAGATTGGCGCGGCCATCTTCTTCGGCCGAGGCGGTTACAGCCTTTGCCAGCATGTCGAGGGCGGCGCGATCGAGAGCCGCTTTCGCCGGAGCAGGTTTGGCGGCTGCTGTCTTGGGCGCTGCCACGGCCTCCACTTCCTTCTGTTCACCAGCCGCATTGAGCACATCGAAATAAACGAACTTGTCGCAAGCCGTGATGAAGGGGCGAGGCGTCTTCCGCTCCCCGAAACCATAGACGACGACGCCTTGCTCCCGGATGCGGGCGGCGAGGCGGGCGAAATCGCTATCGCTTGAGACGATGCAGAAGCCAGAGAAACGGCCGGTATAGAGCAGGTCCATAGCGTCGATAATCATCGCACCATCGGTGGCGTTCTTGCCGGTCGTATAGGCGAATTGTTGGACCGGCTGAATCGAGTGTTCGAGCAGGCACTCTTTCCAACCGTTAAGATTGGGCTTTGTCCAGTCGCCATAGATACGTTTCACGCTGGCGGTTCCATAGTTGGCGATTTCCGCAAGCAGGCCGGCGACGATCTTGGGTGAAGCATTGTCGCCGTCGATCAGGAGCGCAAGCGTCTGATTATTGTCGATAGCCATATTCCTCGCGTCCCTCCATTTTCAGCTCAAACTATACGAAGACACACGCCACTCAAGCATTCCAGCCTTAATATCTTCCGCGAGCTTGAAAATTCCCTGCTCTGTCTGCATAATTCGGTCTTACATTTCGAGCACAGATGTTGCCGCGAGCACCACACCGAACGGCGAGAGAGCGTAGCGATTGAGTTAGAAGGGCGCACTTACGAGTTGCTATGCAACTCAGCGCGCCGCCAGCTTGGAGACTGGCGGGAAAGGCGGAAACGGGATCGAGGCAACGGGTTGGCGATCTACCATTTCAGCATGAAGCCAGTTTCGCGGGCGAAGGGCCGTAGCGCCGTCGCCTCAATGGCTTATCGTGCCGGGGAGAAGCTGACCAACGAGCGCGACGGGATTACGCACGACTACACGGCAAAGCAAGGCGTTGAACATGCCGAGATCGTCTTGCCGAAAGGCGTGAACGCCGATTGGGCGCGGGATCGGTCAGACTTGTGGAACGCCGCCGAGTTTGCCGAGAAGCGGAAAGACGCCCGCGTGGCGCGAGAGTTCGAGGTTGCCTTGCCGCATGAGCTTTCGGCCGAGCAGCGACTAGAGGCGGCGCGGGAGATGGCGCAGGAGCTGGCCGACCGCTACGGCGCGGCCGTGGACTTCGCCATTCATGCGCCGCACGAGGCGAGCGACGTTCGCAATCACCATGCCCATATTCTTATGACCACGCGGCAGGTGACGGAGGAAGGCTTAGGCGAAAAGACCTACCTTGAGCGCGAAAACAAATGGCTGCTGGCGCACGATCTGCCGACGACCGACATGCAGCTTCGCGACCTTCGCCAGAGGTGGGAGGGGATCGCCAACGAGCGGCTTGCAATGGCCGGGCTTGATATTCGGATCGACCATCGTTCGCACATGGAGCGCGGGCTAGAGATTTCGCCAACCGAGCATATGGGCGTCCATGCCTCGCAGATGGAACGGCGCGGCCTCGACGTGTCGCGGTCGCGGCTGGACGAGGATGCGGCCCGGCGCAATGCCGAGCTGATCCGGGAGAAGCCCGAGCAGGTTCTTACCCTCATCACCGGCGAAAAGAGCGTGTTCGACCGCCACGACGTTGCGCGGGCGTTGCATCGCTACATCAACGACGACCCGCTGGAGTTCCAGAGCGCCTTTGCGAAGGTCATGGCCTCGCCGGCGCTGGTGGAGTTGCAGGCCGAGCGGGCGGACCCGGCAACGGGCGAGATCGAGCTTGCGCGCTATTCGACCCGCGAAATGGTCGAGATCGAATCCGGCATGATCGAGAGCGCGCAGCGGATGCACGGCGCGCACAGCCACGGGCTGGGCGATCGTCATGGCGTCGATCGCCGGCATGTCGAGCGCGCCATAGAGCGGCAGGACGCCGCCATTCAGCGCAGCGCCGGCGACATGACGGCGCGGCTTTCGGACGAGCAGCGGGCGGCGATCGAGCATATCACCGGCCCGGAGCGGATCGCGGCTGTTGTCGGTTATGCCGGCGCTGGCAAGTCCACCATGCTCGCGGCGGCGCGCGAGGCATGGGAGGCCGAGGGCTATCAGGTCCACGGCGCGGCCCTGTCGGGCAAGGCGGCCGAGGGCTTGGAGGAATCCTCCGGCATCCAGAGCCGCACACTGGCGTCATGGTCCCGCGGTTGGGACAACCCACATAGTGGGGACCGCTATGCACTCGGCCGCGGCGACGTGTTCGTGATCGACGAGGCCGGCATGGTCGGGAGCCGCCAGCTCGCCAGCTTCGTCAACGAGGCCGAGGCGCGCGGGGCGAAGATCGTCCTTGTAGGCGACCATGAGCAGTTGCAGGCGATCGGGGCCGGCGCACCGTTCCGGGCGATCACCGAGGAAATCGGCCATGCCGAGCTTTCCGAGATACGCCGGCAGCGCGTGGACTGGCAGCGGGAGGCTTCCGTCGCCTTCGCCACGCATCGGACGGCCGAGGGGCTGGCGGCCTATCGGGATCGCGGCAATATCAGCTTTGCCGAAACCGGCGAGGACGCGCGCGGCCAGATCGTGCGCGATTATCTTGCCGATCGTGACGAGCGGCCGGAGGGAACCCGCGTAGCGATGGCGCATCGCCGGGCCGATGTTCGCGCCATCAATGACGCGATCCGGGCCGAGCTACAGGACCGGGGCGAGCTGGCGCAGGGCGAGGACGCCGGCGCGCTGACCTTCCAGACCAATGACGGAAAGCGGGAGTTCGCGCCGGGCGACCGCATCGTGTTCTTGGAGAACAACCGCGACCTTGGTGTGAAAAACGGGATGCTAGGCACCGTCGAGCATGTCGAGGCCGGCCGTATCGTCGCGCAGCTCGACGGCCGGGGCGGGGATAGCGTCAGCGTCCCGATGGGAGATTATCAGGCGATTGACCACGGCTATGCGACGACGATTCACAAAAATCAGGGGGCGACGGTCGATCGGTCCTATGTGATGGCGTCGGGCACGATGGACCGGCATCTAACCTATGTCGCCATGACCCGGCATCGTGACGGGGTGCAGCTCTACGCGGCACAGGACGAGTTCACCAATGCCGGCCGGCTGGTCGAGCATGGGGCCGCGCCCTTCGAGCATGACCCGCAGAAGTCCGGCAGCTATTTCGTGACGCTGGAAAACGACAAGGGCGAGCAGCGCACCCTATGGGGTGTCGATCTTGAGCGCGCCATGAAGGAGGCCGCGCCGGAGATCGGGGAGAAGATCGGCCTACAGCATGAGGGTTCCACCCCCGTCACCTTGCCCGATGGGACGCAGGCGCACCGGAACACATGGAAGGTTCAGGACGCCGGCGAGCTGGCCTATAGCCAGCTAGAACGCCGCCTGTCGCGGTCGGGCGTGAAGGAAACGACGCTCGACTATACCCGCGACTTTGCCGAGCGCGCCGGGCTACGTGCGGAACGGGAGTTGACGGCCGAGCGGCACCCCGCCGAGCGGGAGCGCATCGAGGACCGCGCGCCGAGATCCTCGCAAAAAGTCCGTGCAGATCTCGGGCAGGATCTTCGTGCAGATCCGCGCGAGGATCTCGCCGGCGATCGACAGCAGCGCCAACGGCCGTTCGAGGGCCTGAAACTTGGGCGCGGCGCGGCGGCCGAGGGGCCGCAGCAGGACCGCGCCGGCGAGGACGGCCCGCAGATCGACCAGAAACGGCCACAGCAGGCCGAGAAGCAGCGACGCGGTATGTTCGCCGGCCTCAAGCTCAATGCGCGTCCTGCCCCCTCACAGGAGCGCGGCGAGCGGCCGGAAAGGGAAGGGAGCTTGCGGCAGGCGCCGGCGCCCGACCGGCTGGCCGAGCGGGCGCGGGGGCAGTCGCCGCTTGAGCAGGCCGTTGACCGCTATTCGCGGGCCTATCAGTCGATCGACCAGCACCGGCGCGAGGGCCTGCCGGTTCTCGACATGCAGCGGCAGGAAATGCGCGATGCCGGCCAGCAGCTCGACCAGGTGCGCGACGGCATGAAAGATTTGATGCGCTCGACGCTGCAAAACGACCCGTCGACGGCGCGCGCCATGACCGAGCTTTCCGGCCGCGAGCGTGTCGCGCATGTTATCGACGGGATGAAGCGCGAAAACGCCGCGCTGCAAGACCCCAATGTCAGGGCCGAGCGGTTCGTTGAACGCTGGCAGGAGCTACAGGGTCAGCGCCGGGAGCTTCGCGGCTGGCAGCACGACGACGCCCGCGCCAAGGTCGAAAGCCAGATGAGCGGCCTGACCAAGAGCCTTGAGCGTGACCCGCAGGTAGATTCCATCCTGCGCAATCGTCGTCAGGAACTTGGAATCGGGCAGGAGCTTCGCCGGGGGCAGAGCATCGCCCACCAGCTACAAGAGGAAATGACACGCGGCCACCGGCTTAGCCGGGGCATCGGCATGGAAAGGTAGGCACGGAGAATATGGCGGAGCTGGACGACGACAGGGAAGGAATCGAGCCGGAAGCACTGGACGAGGACGCCGGCGACCCGGCCGCCGCGTTCGATGCGCTCCGGCGCACGATCGAGACGCAGGGCGCGCAGATCGGCGCGGAAATGACCGTGATGCGGCGCGGGCTGGAAGCTGCTTTCGACCAGCTCGAAAAGATCGAGCCGGCGCAGGATTACAAGCCCCAGCTCGCCCAGCTCGTGCAGGCGCTCGACAATGTTGCGGAGCGGCTGCACGGCGTAGAGCAATCGCCTATTCTCCGGCAGGGCGCGCAGCACTATGCGGCGCTCCTCGAGCGCAGCGGCGAGGCCCTGATACGCACCGCCGCGCAGCAGCTCGAGCGGCAGGCGTCCGACCTCGAGCGCGCCGGCCGGAATCTTTCCGCCTATGTCGCCAGCGCGCGGGAGCGCAGCCGGCAAAATTGGTGGCTTGTCGCCGCTTTCGCTATCGGCCTGCTCGCCGGCGCGCTCGTGATGCTGTTCCTTCCGCGCCTGTTGCCGTTCTCGGCCGCGCCGCGTGTCGCCAGCGTCGTTATGGGCGAAAGGCCGTGGCAGGCTGGTATGAGCCTCATGGCGTTTGGTAGCCCGGAAGCATGGCAGCGCGTGGCCTCGGCCGACCAGCTCCTTGAAGCGAACAGGGAGGCGGTAGCGGCTTGTTGGGAGGCCGCGCGCGCGGCCGGCGAGGATCAGCGTTGCAGCATCACCGTGCCAGCGCCGGCGCAGTAGTGTAGAGTTGTCGCGGGTTTCGGGAAAATTGCGACAGTTCATCGCCAAAAGGATTGACCTTTCCGCATCGCCTCGCGCCTGCTGTGATACTAAGATCGCAAAGCTGCTCATTGTTCATTTCACAGAGATCGCGGCACTGATGCCACCGATCCAGCCAGATGCGGAAGATCATCACGAGCATACGGGCGAGCCACGACATGCCCGTTCCATCCCTGTTTTCGAGCTCGCAGCGTCATGGCGATAACGCCGGTCACAACGCAGGCCGGCCGGCCCTGCTCATGCCGTTGGCGAAAGCGTTTCCTTAAAGAGGACGCCCATCGCAACGCCGAGTCGAAGCTATCTGAATTGCATATTTTGACGATCAGCCCATGCGCTCGGATGCGAAAGATCCCGGCGACGCAGGAAACACCACCGTCTTGTCGCCATTCAAAAAGACTCTGCGATGGATGTGCGCGTGGATGGCACGGGCCAACACCTGGCTTTCCACGTCACGCCCCAGACTCACATAGTCTTCCGGACTCTGTGCATGGGTGATGCGTGCAATCTCCTGCTCGATGATCGGTCCTTCATCGAGCTCGTCAGTGACATAATGCGAGGTCGCTCCGATCAGTTTTACGCCTCTTTCAAACGCTTGCTTGTAGGGATTGGCCCCCTTGAACGAAGGCAGAAACGAATGGTGGATGTTGATGATCCGTCCCGACATCCTGCTGCACATCGCGTCGGACAATACCTGCATGTACCGGGCAAGGACGATCAGTTCGGCGCCGGTTTCCTCCACGATGCGCATTTGCTGCTCCTCGGCCACCGATTTGTCCTCTCGCGAAACCGGGATGTAGTGAAAGGGAATGTCGTGGTTGACGACGACCTTCTGGTAGTCGAGATGGTTCGAGATCACCGCCACGATGTCGATCGGTAACGCGCCGATCTGCCATCGATAAAGCAGGTCGTTGAGGCAGTGCCCGAAGCGTGAAACCATGATCACGATCTTCATCCGCTGCGCCTCGTCGTGCATCGTCCAGAACATATCGAACGGGTCCGCCACGGCGGAGAACCCTTGAGACAATTCCGCAAGTTCAACGCCCTGCTCCGAAACAAAGCTCACACGCATGAAGAACCTGCCCGTGTGGAAATCGTCGAACTGGGCGCTGTCGGTGATGTTGCAGCCTTTCTGGGCCAGATAGGTGGCGACGGCCGCGACGATCCCACGAGTGCTCGCACATGTGACGGTCAGGCAATATTTGGTCATTCTCGATCCTCCCGTGAGGCGGGCGATAAGGCTTTGGCTGAGGCCATCGGAAGTGTCGCCGCGATCAAGCCTTCGTCCGCTCGGCCTTTGGATCGTATATCGGGCGAAGCGACGCCTCCGCCGGAAACCGCTGGCCGGCGATCTCGATCTCGTAGCTCGACGCGAGCATCTCGGCCTCGCTTTCGCCTGCACATGGCACATAACCCAGACCGACCGCGCCGCCGAGGGAATGCCCGTAATTCCCCGAGGTGATGTAGGATACGATCTTGCCGTCGCGCATGATCGCCTCGTTGTGGAACAATAGCGGCTCCGGGTCGCGCAGCCGGAACTGCACGAGCCTGCGCTGCAATCCTTCCTCCCGTTTCCGAAGCACGGCGTCGCGGCCGATGAAGTCACCCTTGGCGGTCTTCACGGCAAAGCCGAGGCCGGCTTCCAGCACATGGTCTTCGTCGGTGATGTCGTGGCCGAAATGCCGGAACGCCTTCTCGATGCGACAGGAATCCAGTGCATGCAGGCCGCAAAGCTTGAGGTCGGAACCAGCGCCGGCCTCCTCGATCGCCTCAAAAACGTGAGCGGCCTGGTCGGACGGGACGTAGATCTCCCAGCCCAGTTCGCCGACATAGGTGACGCGGTGGGCGCGGGCCAGACCCATGCCGATCTCGATTTCCTGCGCCGTGCCGAAGGGGAAAGCCTCGTTGGAGAAGTCGTTCGGGCTGGCGCGGGTGATGACCTCGCGCGCCTTCGGCCCCATGAGCACCAGAACCGCTTCGGAAGCTGTGACATCGGTAATGACGACGAATTCCTCCGGCAGAAGTTGTCGACGCAGCCAGGCAAGGTCGCGCTGCAGAGTTGCGCCCGGCACGACGGCGAAGAAAGCCGTCTCGGACAGGCGCGTGACGGTCAGGTCGCTTTCAATGCCGCCGCGTCGATTGAGCATCTGCGTATAGACGATGCGGCCCGGCGCGACGTCCATCTGGTTGGCGCAGACCCGCTGCAGGAAGGCAAGCGCGTCCCGGCCCTCGATGCGGATCTTGCCGAAAGAGGTCATGTCGAACAGGCCGACCCCGTTGCGCACGGCCAGATGTTCCTGGCGCTGATTGTCGAACCAGTTCTGCCGCTTCCAGCTATAGCGATATTCGCGCTCCTGACCTTCCTTCGCAAACCAGTTGGCGCGCTCCCAGCCGGCGACCTCGCCGAAGACCGCGCCGCGAGCCTTCAGATGTTCGTGCAGCGGCGAGCGACGGACGCCGCGTGAGGTTTCCACTTGGCGGAAAGGAAAATGGTCTGCATAGAGCAGGCCCAGCGTCTCGGTTACACGCTCCTTCAGGTAGCGCCTATTCTTCTGGAAGGGCTGAGCACGGCGGATATCGACCTCCCACAGGTCGAAAGGCGGCTCGCCGTCATTCATCCACTGGGCCAGCGCGAAGCCAGCGCCGCCCGACGACACGATACCGATCGAGTTATAGCCGGCAGCGATCCAGTAGCCCTTCAATTCCGGCGCTTCGCCGAGATAATATCGATCGTCCGGGGTGAAGCTTTCGGGACCGTTGAAGAATGTGTGAATGCCGGCTGTCTCCAGCACCGGCATCCGATTGATCGCCTTTGCGAGGATCGGCTCGAAATGGTCGAAATCCTCCGGCAGCTGGTCGAAGCAGAAATCCTCCGGAATGCCACCCATGCCCCATGGCTTCGCCTTCGGTTCGAAGGCGCCGAGCATCATCTTGCCGGCGTCCTCCTTGTAGTAGGCGCATTCGTCCGGTACGCGCAGCACCGGAAGCCGCTCCAGGTTCTCGATTGCCTCGGTGACGATATAGAAGTGTTCGCAGGCATGAAGCGGCAAGGTGACGCCCGAACGGGCGGCGAAGTCGCGACCCCACATGCCGCCGCAGTTGACGACGAGATCGGTGGCAATCATGCCCCGTTCCTCGCCCTGCGCCCAACTGACGCCGGTGACCCGGTCGTTGTGCTGGCGCACATCGGTCACCTTGACGTTCTCGACGATCCTGGCTCCGAGCTGGCGCGCGCCCTTGGCGAGCGCCATGGCGATGTTCGCCGGATCGCATTGGCCATCGCCGGGAAGATGCACGGCCCCGACAACGTCGTCGATGTTAAGGTGCGGATAAAGCTGTCCGACCTCGCCGGGCGCGATCTCGTGGACCTCGATGCCGAAGATGCGGGCGAGCGTCGCCTGTCGATAAATCTCCTCCTTGCGCTCCTCGGTGAGGGCCACGGTGATCGAGCCGTTCCGGCGCATTCCCGTGGCGATCCCCGTCTCTTCTTCAAGTCTGAGGTAAAGATCGGCGGAGTATTTGGCCAACCGCGTCATGTTTTGCGAGGCGCGCAACTGCCCGACCAGCCCGGCGGCGTGCCAGGTCGTGCCTGAGGTAAGTTGCTTTCGGTCCAGCAGGACGATGTCCTTCCACCCAAGCCTGGCAAGATGATAGGCGACCGAACAGCCGGAAATGCCGCCTCCTACGATCACGACGCGAGCAGACGTGGGCAGGACTGTCATGACGGCACCTTTCGCAACGGCAATCAGACGAGCGATGACATGGAATGAAATTTATATTTACATATCTGGCAATTATGAAAATTTCAATAATAATTTCATTTATGCGTTCTTTTCCCTGTTAGTTCGCGTCGGTTTATGTCGGCATTGGTTTCCAAGCCTCTGGCATTGAGGTCAGGATAGACACGGGCTTGAGACCGTTCTTGAGGATTCGTTGATGAGCAGGCAGATCGGTGACGACATCCGGGCGCTCAGGAAAGCGCGCGGCACTACGCTGAAGGAGATGGCTGCCCGGCTCGGTCGCTCTGTCGGCTGGCTCAGCCAGCTCGAACGGGGCCAGACGACGCCTTCGGTAAAGGATATGGGGCTTATCGCGGAGCAGCTGGGGGTCAATATAAGCCTCTTTTTCCGGTCCGCATCGCGCAATCCGCAAGAGCACGGATTGGTGCTGCGTGCCGCCGACCGCGTACCGATAGGCTCGAACGAAAGCGGTTTGACCGAGGAACTTCTGTCTCCCACCCTCGGCGGCGCATTCGAGATGATCAAGTCCACTTTTGCGCCGCGATCCGACAGCGGCGGGTTAAAGCGCGCTCGCCCGAGTTGGGAGGGCGGCGTGCTCATCGGCGGCCGGCTCACGCTGACGATAGGAGACCTCACAGTAGACCTCGGCCCAGGGGACAGCTTTCAATTCAGCGGCGCCGACTATGCCTGGAGCAATTCCGGCGACGAGCCGGCCGTCGTCATATGGGTAGTGTCTCCGCCGATCTACTGATCGTCGTCCGCCCCATTTGATGGAGTCTTCGGGGAAACCGGGCCGGCGCCAGCAAGCGAAGCGTTTCTCGGCTATGTCAAGAACATTGAAGGCATCGGAACGGTCGCGCCTGTAGTATCTCGGCTGACCTTGCTTTCAGATTGACAGGAACGGCGCACCGAACCGCTACGGCTAGTCGTCGCGCTTCGAGCTGGGGTCAATCTTTCTGCTGCTCATCGCGCCATTTTTTCGCTGACGTATGCGATTGCCGAAGATATTCAACCTCCTCGACGAGGCAACCTGCCGCGCCGGAGGAATCACCGCTCTCTATGTGATTGACCAGCCGCTCGTGAAGGCGCGCGATGTTTGACTTCTCGCGGAACCGGAACAGCATCAGGTTTGCTATCGGTTCGAGACCGCCAATGACGCCACTGACCGTTGCTGAGATGACCGGGTTTTGGGTGCAGCGCGCAATGATGCTGTGGAACTTCACGTCGGACGCGCAAAAATCGATGTCGCTCACATCGTCGAGCAGTTGGAACGCGACCTCCGCCCGGAGCGCCTTGATGTCCTCGCTGGGCCGGTTCGCAGCCGCGAGGGGAATGCACATCAAGCCGAGTTGCAGACGGCATTCGAGCAACTGGTGGAAAGTCAGTTCGTTCATGCTGGCGGCGACCGTCAGCGAGGTAGTCAGGTCTTCCTGGATATTATTCCAAGTTGGAACCTTGACGAAGTTACCGCCTGCGGCCCCGCGGCGCGCCTCGATAAGATTTTGGGCGGCAAGCCGTTTGAGCCCTTCCCGTATCGTGTGGCGAGACACATTGAAAAGCGCCGCAAGCTCGTCTTCCGTGGGTAGCCGCTCCGCCGTCTTAAGATCGCCGCTGAGAATGCGTTCCTTGATCTGTTGGGCAATGACCTTGGGGGCCGTATCTATGTGAATAGGCGTGAATTTTGTCGACATGACTATCTCCAGACACCCCTAATCCGACATGTTCGGTCAACCGTCAAGCCTAATGTTAAAAGGTTGAACATTTGAACTTGCAACAAAAAACAAATCGTGTAACCGTTCGGACACGTTGGAGGAGAAACGTGGAAAACGAACATCAAGATCTGTCTAGGTTGTTAAGTCCGCGCTCGATCGCGATCGTCGGGGCATCACCCAAGGAAGGCGGGTTCTCGCGAAATCTTGTGAATGCGATGCAAACCCTCGGCTTCGAGGGAGATATCTTTCTAGTCAATCCGCGCTACGACGCGATCGCCGGCGCGCCGTGCTATCCTGAGATCGCTTCGCTGCCCACGCTCCCCGACAGCGTCCTCTACGCGGTGGGCGATCAACGCTTGGTGCCGGCGCTTGAAGAGGCTGCCGCGGCCGGCGTGAAGGGTGGCGTTATATTCGGTCGCGCCCATGGTGCGAATGCCGACGACATCTCGATCCAGGATGCGATCAAGGCGATCGGCCGTTCGGCATCGATGTCGATCTGCGGCGCGAACTGCATGGGCTTCATAAATCTGCTGGATCGTACCCAGGTTACCGGCATGCCGTTTTCGGCGCTTGCCCGCCCGAGCGGCGTGTCACTTGTTTCCCACAGCGGTTCAACATGGTCCGGTCTCGTCGGCAACAGACGCCAGATCGGCTTCGACTATGCGATCTCAGCCGGGCAGGAACTCGTCACAAATGTCAGCGATTATCTAGACTACATTCTCGATCAACCCACGACGAGAGCGGTCGTCTGCGTGTTGGAGACGCTGAGAGATCCGACCGGCTTCTTGGAAGCCTTATCCAAAGCAGACCGACGGAACGTTCCGGTCATAGTGCTAAAGCTGGGGCGCAGCGAAATCGGACAGCAATTTGCCATCTCGCACAGTGGCGCGATTTCCGGGTCAGCGGCAGTGTACGACGCGATTCTCAGAAAGCACAACGTCATCCAGGTTCGGACCCTCGACGAGCTTCTGGACACGGTCGAACTGTTCGCCCGGTCTCCGGCACCCCCGAAGCCGACTCTGGCTCTAGGGACGGATTCAGGCGGCGAACGACAGCTCATTGTCGATATCGCCGCTGATATCGGCCTCGAATTTCCTGCTCTTGGGTCCGAAACGCTCGAGCATGTGCAGGGTCTTCTCGATCCAGGCATGGAGGCTGCAAACCCGCTCGACTATTGGGGTGATGGTGCCGACGTGATGGCTCCGGCGCTGACCGCCATGGGGCGTGATGATAGGGTCGGTATGGTCGTGATGGCTGCTAACATGCCGGGCGGTCGAAACTTCTTGTATCAGTGCATCGACGCCATAACTCAGGTGAAGGAGGCGATTGAGAAGCCTGTGGCCCTGATGGGTAACATCTCGTCCACCATGGACCCCGATGGCATCGCGAATGTCCGGGAGGCGGGCATTCCCGTTCTCATGGGAACCGAATCAGGCCTGAAGGCGATTCAACACTTCCTGCGCTATACGCAGCGAAAGCCCTACAGGCTCGAGGACAAGCCGACTCCGGCCGAAGTGTCCTCGGCGGGCCAGTCGGTCGTTACCGGCGACGGAGCAGGACCGATGTCGAGCACAGACGGTTTCAAGCTGCTTGAGCTGCACGGGATTCCCTGCACGCCCTATGCTAAGGTCGAGTCGCTTGCTGACATCGAGGAATTCGCTGCGTCGAACGGCTATCCCGTTGTTTTAAAGATCGACGACCCGGATATTCCGCACAAATCAGATTTGGGTGGCGTCGTCGTCGGTCTTGCCGGAATCGATGATGCCAATGCCGCCTTCAGGAATCTGAGGGAACGCTATCCCGACGCGCCGGTCATCGTGCAGAAGCAGGTCAGCGGTTACGAATTGATACTCGGCATGACGACCGATCCCGATTTCGGCCCAGTCGTCACGCTCGGGCTCGGCGGCATCTATGCCGAGGTTTTCAAGGACGTCGTTCTTCTTCCGCTGCCATTCGACGAGGCGGAGGTGAAGGAGGCATTGCGGACCTTGAAGTCCTATCCGATCCTTGCCGGCGCGCGCGGGCGGCGGCCGGCTAACATCGACATGATCGCAGCCGCAGTCGTATCGTTCGGCCGTCTGTGCGTCCAAGTCACCGGCGCTATCTCTGAAATAGAAATCAACCCGCTGATTGCAGGAACAGTCCGGGTGTTCGCCGT
>NZ_JBQOSO010000004.1:0-122040 GCF_052216645.1 Mesorhizobium sp. PUT5 | reverse complement strand
CGACCGATAAGGCAACATTATCATTCATTATTAGTCTGCGACAGGTGCGGCGGTTTGTGCCCAAACTGATTGCCAAAAGCGCCGTCGTGATTCATCCTTCTCGCGATGATTCTCCGGCCCAAATCCGCTTTTCTCGCCACGCCATACTCTCCGGCGCCGCTTTGGCCGCCTCCGGGACGGCGGTGCCGACGTGGCTGCGGCGCGCCGTCGCCGACGCGCAAAGCCTTGCAGCGCACAGTCTTGAGGATGTGGCGCTTGCAGCCGGCGCCGCCGTAAGCACCCTCGACGCGGTGGTACGCCGACAGGAGCGCTGGGCCGGTGCCTGCCGGCAGCGGCTGGCGCTGGCCGCCGCCACGGTTGCGGTAAAGCAAGCGGGGCGCGTCGAGGATGAAGCCGCGTTGCGCGATGCCGTGCTGCTGACAAAGGGCGGTGATGATTTCGGCCCGGCCGGCCGCATGTTTTTGGCCTGGCGCCGGTTGGCGACACGGCCATCGGACGATCTGCTGACGAGAAAAAGCCTGGGCGCAATGCTGGAGGCGTTTGGTCTCGCCCCGGACGATGAGCTGGCCGGTGAACTGGCGGACGAACTCCGGCGGCTCTGCGCAGACGGGATGGGCGCGATGCTGACCGGGGCCTTCATCGCTGCCGAGCGATACCGTGTCGGGCGCGCGGTCGGTGCCTGGCTCGCCGACGCCCTGCTAGCGCAGCGGCTGGGCTGGACCCGCGCGGTGCCGCTGCTGGGCGTCGAAGCAGCCCTGGGCACAAGTGCTCGCCGGCGTCGATCGGCAGCCAACTCTGCGGCGACAAGCATTGAGACAGGTCCTGAGCGTGCGAAAGGCCTGCTTGCGGCGCAGGCGCGCGCCGCGCTGCGCGCGGTCGATCTTTCCACCGAGCTCGAGCGCCGCGCGGAGAAACTGCTTGCGGTCGCTCCAAAGCTTCGGGCCAAGGCAGCGGACAAGGTCGTTGACAGGCTCCTGTCGGAGGACGCCGTCGTCGCGTCGGAAGAGATCGCCGGTATGAGTGACCGCGGCTTGCGCCGCCTGTTCGACCGGTTGGTTGAACTTGCCGCCGTGCGCGAGCTCTCCGGCCGCCCGACCTTCCGCATCTACGGGCTGTGACGATTGTGCCCACCGGAGGCGACGCGCAAACGACGGGGACCGGTGAATGGAGGCGACGGTCCCTTCGACCGGGAGCTGGATCAGCTGCCGCCCGAGGCACGTTGGCGCGAATGGATGAACCGCGTCGAGGCGACGATCTTCGCCGCCAGCGAGCCGGTCGGTCGCGAGACGCTGGCACGCATCGTCGGCAAAAGCTGCAGCATCGACCTTCTGATCGACGATATTCGCGAGGAGCTGCGCGGCCGGCCCTACGACCTGGTTGCCGTCGCCGGCGGCTGGAAGCACCTGACGCGGCCCGCCTACGCCGACGCGATCCGCACGGCCGTCGGTGGTGCCGAGAAGGCGACCGACCTGACGCAGTCCGAAGTGCTGGTGCTGATGTGCATCGCCTACTTCCAGCCGATCACCCGTGGCGAGCTGTCGTCCTTCTTCGGCAAGGAGATCAGCCGCGACCTAATCGGCCACTTGCGCGGCGCAGGCCTGATCGCGTCGGGCCCGCGCAGCCCGCAGCCCGGCGCGCCCTACACGTACGTCACGACGAAAGGGTTCCTGTTTGAGTTCGGTCTCGCTACGCTGCGCGACCTGCCGGACTTCGATGCGCTTGAGGACGCCGGATTGCTGTCAAAGGAAAAGCTGCTGGCAGGGGATATTCCGGCTGGACTGAGCAGCGGGGAGGGCGACAGCGAAGGGGAAGATCCAAGCATCGATAGCGAGACTGTCGAGATTGATATCTGAGAGGGGATACGTGGTGGAGTCTGGGCAACCGTCGCTTGAGTTTGTATGCCCCCGCTGCGGGGTCTCGATCACCGAAACCATCGAAGAGGTTCCGAGCTACGACGTTCTGGCCGATCGTGAATCCGGTGCGCAGGGCTACGCCGAACAGTCGGTGACCTGCCCTGGATGCGACCAGAAATTCGCTGTCGATATCACGAATACCGGAGCCTGCCTCCTGGCGGACCTTCGGAATGAAAATATCCATGTGAGCGTGATCGACGATCCGATCAACGCTCCCGAGGATTCATGGGAGGTGGAAGCCTACCAACGCGAGAACCTGCCCACCGACCCGGCAAAGATCTTCAAATTTGCAACCTACGACATCGGTCATATCGCCGCCGAGATGGAGGGGCGGGGCCTCATCGATGCGCTGAACCGCATGCTGCTCGTCCAGTACTTTTCCGCCATCGAAGCATATCTCAGCGATCGTCTCATCAGACTGGTGCTCGACGATCCCAGGGCCATGTCGGCCCTGGTGAAGGGCAACAAGGAGTGGGTCGCGGACAAGATCGGAGTCGTTGAACTCGCGTCCAATCCGAACGCTTTTCGCGATTGGGTACACACACGGCTGCGCGAGCTGATGTACCATAACTTCGTGAAGATCGATCACTACTACCGAAGCACGCTCGGTTCGACCATTTTTCCGGACGAGGCGACCAAGAAAACGCTTATGGAGTTCGTGCCGGTGCGGCACGATTGTGTCCACCGCTATGGCCGTGACCACAACGGTCGGGAGCGATCCATGAGCAAGCCTGACCTCGACAGGCTGGGCGAAGCCCTCGAACGCATGGTCGCTCATATCGAGGCGGCATTCGCGCGGCGGGTCGAGGCTGGCTGAGGCGGGCACCATGTCTATTCATTCTGTGGTTGTCGACGGACCGCTGGCGCTGCGGATGCAACGGCTCGATGCCGCTCGTGAAGGAGCCATCGGGCGCCAGATACTAACCCTTCCGCTTCTTGCCGCACGCCTCGCCGGCGGCTTTATCGCGCCGGCGTCACGCGAGATCTTGTACCCCGCAATACGGCTGGCTCTCGATGCCGGCGGATACGAAGACATCGGCAAGGTTTCCGGTTTGCCCGGAATGCCATCGGCCGTGCTCGCAGCGCTGCGAAGCTGGTGGGACGCCGGCACCCCAAAGGGGATACCGGACAATGCCCGTCTACGAGACTTCACCTTGTTGGAACGACGGGTGCGAGAGACGTTGCAACGAGGCGCGCTGGCGCCTCCCGATCTCGTCGAGGCAGCGCTCGGGCGCCTGCATCTCGCACCAAGACTGGTCGGTCCGGTCAGCATTCACGCGGTTCCCGATATCCAGCCCGTCTGGCGCCAGTTCGTTGTGCAGCTTTGTGGCGTCGTTCCAGTCCGATGGGTCGCGTCGTCCCATAGTAGGCGGAGCTGGTTCCCCGGAAGGACGGAAACCGTGCCGGCGGGACGCGGTCTTCTCATCGCGGCCGATGTCTGCGCCGATCCGCGAAGTGAAGTGCGCGAAGCGCTCCGCTGGGCCCGCGCGCAAATAGCCGAGGGTGGCATGCCTCCAGAAGAGCTCGCCATTACGGCAGCCTCACCGACAACCTGGGACGATACATTCCTGGTGCTCGCCCGTGAGGCGAGGCTCCCCCTGCATTTCAGCCATGGCGTTCCGGCCCTGGGGACCCGAGAGGGCCAGACGTGCGCGGCGCTCGCTGATATCCTGTTAAGGGGCCTCTCCCAGGAGCGTGTCCGCCTTCTCTTGGCCCGGATCCCTCCAGCGCGTGAAAACATCCCGCTCGATTGGGCGAAGGGTTTGAAGCGGAGCGCCGCGCTGACGACACCACAGTTGTGGCGCCACGCCCTTGAGGAGGCGCGCGCCGAGCGGGCTGATGGCGATGTTGTCGAGCGGGCGTTGTTGCCGGTTCTCGAACTCCTTGCTGCCGGGATTTCGGAGGCGGAGCAGGCGGGACGTCGGCTGTTGCGCGGGCCGGCGCTGACCTTGTGGCAGGACGCTATGCGCATGGCGCCGCCACAGGCGATAGAGCTTTCGCTGCAGGCGCTGCGTGTCGATGACGGGCGAGAGCCAGGCAACACTATTGTATGGGGGCCGGCCCATCATCTGGCTGCGGCACCCCGCAAGCATGTCCGTCTCGTTGGGCTCGAAGCGAATGCCTGGCCGCGGCGGGCGATGGAAGACCCACTGCTTCCAGAGCATCTGCTCGGGCAGATGCGGCTCCCGTCGCCAGACATCGCCGGCGACGATCGGATGATGCACGACATCATCGTGAGCCAATCCGCCGGTTACACCCTCTCACGCGGACACAGGAGCGCGACGGGCTCCCTGCAGGTCGCAAGCACGTTGTGGCGTCGCGATCAGCAACGAATTGTTGGGCGGAGCGCTATCCCTCGGCACGCGTTCAGCGAAAGCGATCGGCTTTATGCGAGGCCGGCCGATGCCGGCAAGAAACCGCAGGTTCGCTCCAGCCGCGCCTGCTGGCGCGCCTGGCAGGACAGCGACCGCCATACCGCCCATGACGGGCTCGTCCGGCCCGACCACCCATCGATTCTCGATGCACTTTCCCAGGTGCAATCGACGACATCACTCCATCGCCTGCTTTGCGATCCGCTCGGTTTTGTCTGGGAGTACGCGCTCCATTGGCGTGAGCCGAACCTCGACCCCCAACCGCTCGCGCTCGACCATCGTTCGTTCGGCGAACTCGTCCACGCTCTCATTGCCGGGGTGCTGCGCAACGGAGCGCCATGCAATATCGATGACATCGAGATCGCCCTTGCGGATGAGGCCTGGCGACTGGACGACGCCTGGCCGATCGTGCGAGCCGTTCCACCCGGTCTGCTCTGGCGCCATACGATGTCATTGGCGCGCGAGCGCGCGGCGCGCGGCTTGAGAGACGCCCTGGGTGAACCTCGCGGCACGAGTTGGACCGAACTCGCTTTCGGCGAGCCTATCGAAGGACCTCATCCGTGGACCACGCTCTCGCCCGTCCCGATCGGAACAACCGGCATCGCGTTTCGCGGCCGCATAGATCGCCTAGACGAGACCGGGGCCCGGAGCTCAGCGATTATAACCGACTACAAGGCGGGAGCGGCGCCCCAGCGCAAGAAGACCGTAATCTTCGACAAAGGCACCGAGCTGCAGCGCGTCTTCTATGCCCTGGCCGCCAGATCATTGTTGCCGGATGTCCGAAACCTCGAGTCGCGCCTGACCTATCTTAGGCACGAGCCAGCCCGCACATTGAGCCTCGTCCATGACGAGCTGGCGACCGCAATCGAGCTGGCCGTCTCCTTCACGGAGGCCGGCGTCGAGCTCCAACGTGGCGGTCACATCGCGCCCGGCCCGCAGCCGGAGTTCTTCGATTCCAACTCAGTCGCCCTTCCGTCGGATCTGGAGGCGTATCGCCGGATCAAGCAGAGGCCATTCGCGCAGGTGAACAGCCCGCTTTCCAAGCTTTGGAGCAGCCAGTGACCGTGCCTGATCTGGAGGCCCGCTGGCGCGCGCTGACCGATTTCGACTCCAACATACTGGTCGAGGCCGCCGCCGGCACCGGCAAGACCTCGTTGATGGCGGCCCGCGTCGCGATGATGATCGCGAGCGGGATTGAGCCCTGCAAGATCGCCGCGATCACCTTCACCGAACCTGCAGCAAGCGAGCTCGAAGCGCGTATTCGTTGGACGATCGGCGAACTTCGTGCCGGCAGGGTTCCGCCGGCGCTTGCCAAGATCGTCTCCCATCCGTTGGGCGCTGACGAGCTTGCGCATCTCGAGGCCGCAGCTCCGCATCTCGACGAAATCACCGCGACCACAATCCACGGGTTCTGCCAAGAGATCCTTCGGTCTCATGGCCTAGCCGCTGGTCTCGATCCCGGATCGAGGGTCGTCGACGCAACCGTCGCCGAGGCGCTGTTCGATGAAGTGTTTTCCGAATGGCTGAAGGACAAGCTGTCGGACACTGCGCCCGAAGATGGCCCGATCGCTATCCTGGCCAAGGACGATCCGCTCGGCGTTGTCGAGCGGGTTCGCGAGCTTGCCGTGCTGCGCCGCGGCCATCGCACCGCAACCGCACCATCGCCGGAGCTTTCATCTCGACCGGACCGGACATTCACCGATGCCGTCGCAGCGTTTTGCCGGTGGCACGTGTCGGGGCCGGGGGATTCCGCCACAGCGGATCTGATCGAGGATCTCGAGCGGCTTGCCGCATTTTATCATGAGGCCCTGACGAATACCGACTTCGCGACCCTTTGGCGCCTTACCCAGCCGCCTCGCATCGGTGGGATGCGGTCGAAATCGATCGACCTTCAACCTTACGATAGAACGACGGCCTGGAAGCGCGTTCTTGGCGAGGTCGAGGGTCAGCGTCGCGGAGACGAGGCCAACATCCAGTACGAGCGGGTGAGTGCGGCCTACCGGGTATTGATCGGGTCGATCGCCCAGAGGCTCGTGCACGAACTCGCCGCGCTCCTGAGTGAAGTAATCGAGGCCTACGACCGGCGCAAGCGAGATGCTGCGGTGCTGGATTTCGACGACTTGCTGGTGCAGGCCCGCATCCTCGTCTGCGAGCATCCCGAGATCCGCGATTGGCTCGCCGGTCGCTACCCGCACCTTCTCGTCGACGAATTCCAGGACACCGACCCACTGCAGGCCGAAATCGTGTTCTGCATTGCCGCCGCCACGCGGCCCGCCCGCTGGGACGAGGCGCAGCTTCGTCCCGGCGCACTGTTCCTGGTGGGCGATCCGAAGCAGGCCATCTACCGGTTTCGCGGCGCCGACATCGAGGCCTACGCCCTCGCAAAGTCGGTCATCGCGAAATCGGCCAATGGCTGCCTGCTTGCCGTCACCGCCAATTTCAGGTCTCGGCCGGAAGTGATCGAACACGTCAATCGAGTGTTTGAGGCGGTCCTCGCCAAGCCGGGACAACCGGGTTTCGTCTCCTTGACGGCAACCGTCAATCCGCCGCCACTGCCATTCCCTGCTGCTGCCAAGCTCACGGTCAACGTCCCGCGCGATGCACGTGCCGAGGAGCAGCGCGAGGCAGAGGCGGCCGCAGTGGCCGCGCTGTGCGCGCGTCTGATAGGGGCGCTCACGATCACCGAGACGGACGGCACGGAGCGGCGTCTCCGCGCTGGCGACATTGCCCTACTTGCACCGACCCACACCGACCTGTGGCGTTACGAGCGCGCCCTCGAAGGGCAGGGGATCGCAGTCGCATCCCAGGCTGGCAACGCGCTGTTCCGGCGACAGGAATTGCAGGACCTTCTCGTCCTGGTTCGAACCCTGACCGATCCCTTGGACACGCTCGCATTCGGCGCCTTCATGCGCGGTCCGCTTGTGGGGCTGACCGACGAGGAGTTGCTGGATATCACCGCGGCCCTCCAGCCGGATGCGGATGGTCGCCGGCGATTCCAGCTTCGGACACCTGAGGACGACGTTGCTCATCCCCTTGCACGGGACGTGCTCGCAAAGCTCCAGGGGCTGCATCGTCTCGCGGCGCGACTTACTCCCATGCAGTTGCTAGCCTACGCGATCGAGCGCCTGAACCTTCGGGTGGTGATGGCCGCGCGGCACGGTCAACGCAATGCCCGGGCGCTGGCGAACCTCGATGCCATCGTCGAGCTTGCCCGGCCCTACGCCGTTGCAGGGCTGCGCGCGTTTGCCCTCGACCTTCAGCATGGCTGGCAACGCAAGCGTCGCCACCCCGAAGGAAGGATCGACGTCACGGGTGACTCGGTGGCAATCGTCACCATGCACAGCGCCAAGGGCCTGGAATGGCCCGTTGTCATCCCGGTGAACTCGTCGACGCTTTTCAAGCCACAGGACCAGTTCGTCTATCGGCAATCGGACGACACCATCCACTGGATCGTCGGCGGCCTCGATCCGCCGGAGCTGGCTGCCGCCCGCCAAGAGGAGGAGTTCCGCGAAGCGATGCAGCGTGAGCGGCTGTGGTATGTCGCGACCACACGTGCCCGTGACTTGCTGGTCATCCCCGACCTTCCCGGGGCCTCCTCGCGTTCATGGTCGCGAGTCATGGACCTTGGCCAGAGCAGTTTGGGCGAGCTTCGGACCGACGCCTTGCCAGCTCCGGAATCAACCCCCGCACACACCCAGGTCAATGAGCAGACGGAAGCGGTCTTTCTCTCCGAAGCCGAGCGCATCGTTGCAGCCTCTGCACCCATCGTTTGGGACCGTCCAAGCCAACGCGATCCAGATCGCAGCGCCGACATCACGGACGGCTTCGTCGTCGACATGACGTCGGATGGGCAGCGCATCGTCGGAGCGGGCGCCCTGCGCGGAAACGTCCTGCACAAGCTCATGGAGGAGCTTCTCAACGGCGAGCTGCCGTCCATCCGAGAGCAGGCAATCCGGCGTGCGGCTGAACTGCTCGACCAGCTGCAGCCCAAAGTGGATGACCAGGACGAATCCAGTGGACCAGACCCAGTCGAAATGGCGACCACGGCAATCCGCACGCTCGGTCTGCCTGAGCTAACGCCATTTATCCCCTGGCTGGTTCCGGAGATTCCGCTGTGGGCTGCGCGCCCGCCACGCTTCCTTGCTGGCCGAGCTGACGCGGTCATGATGGAGGGGGACCGGATCGCCCTCGTCGTCGACTGGAAATCCGATGCAAATCCGGACGCCGCTGCGCAAGGCGCCCACGCGGCGCAGTTGCGCGACTACCTCGTGGCGACCGGCGCCGAGCGTGGCGCTGTCGTCTACATGTCGTCGGGGCACGTCTCGTGGATCGAGCCCCGATCGACCTGATTACCAGGCAGGTTGAGGATAGGAAGGCGCGCGGGAAAAGGGAAGCTCATGCCACGGAGAGGGCGCTGGCGTGATGCCTGAACGTGAGCTAGCTGTGGAGTCTCAACAGGGTTCAGCAGCGAGTCATTTTGCCGCGTGATCAGGCAGTATCAATCCCATTTCGTTCAAAAACCTGGAAGGTCGTTTGCTCCAGCCTCTATATGAACCAGCGTAGGAGAGACAAAGCCATTCGCGGGCGCGCGTGATGGCCACGAAGCAGTTCCGCCGCTCTTCCTCCATCTCCGGGCTGTTCTCACCTGCCTTCAAACTTTGGAAACTGGGAAGAATGTCCTCTGCGAGCCCAACAACATAAACGTGATCGAATTCTTTGCCCTTAGCCCCATGAATGGTCATGAGGGTGACGGTATTGCGGCCAACCGGCGCTTCCTTAGAGCGAATAGCCAGCTCCTGTAGGAACTGCTCTAGAGGGGCATCGCGACCGATTGTCTTTCCGATGTTTCGGGTCAGATCGGCCCAAGCGGCGCGATCTTCGGCGATGTCGCTCGATGTGTCGTCGTGAGCCGGCATTTTTGCGAGTACAGTTTCGATGAAAGGCCGGAAGCGCATGGGTTCCTTGCCAAACTTCGAGGCAAGGTCTGCGAGTTCGGTAGCATCCAAGCTATCCGGCAGAGCCGCCTTCACCGCTATGGCCCATTCATCAAGAAAGGAGCGCTCGGTTAGCTCGGAGGCGGTGATGATTAGATCAACCCGCGTGTCGGTACTAAACCAGCGATTGAAGGAGCCTGTGAGGATTTCCAGCGCTCGCCGATCGAGAGGCCGAAGGGCTTGTCGCAATACTGCGGAAAGCCACAAGAATTGTGGTGATCTGAAATCGTCGCGGCGTTGGAAAATGACTGCAGTCACCTGTTTTTGAGTCAACGCGGCTTGCAGGTTTTCGAGCAGGGAGCGCGTTCTTGCCAAAACCGCTACGTCGCCCCAGCGGCCTCTATCGATTTTCGAAATGCCGTCTGCGATCGACGCGGCCTCACCCTCGTCGGTGGAATAGCGCAGGACTCTGATGTGCTGCTCGTTAGGATAGCGAAGAATCATTTTGCCTGCCTCAAGCGGCCGTTTAGCGGCGGTTCGCTGGCGGTTGTGAACGACGAGGCGGTTGGCTGCCGCAACGATTGCTGGGGGGCACCTATAGTTGGTGGGAAGCTGAAGCTCCTGCGGAGAAAAATCGGCTCTGAACCGCTGTATCTGCTGGTAGCTCGCACCGTTCCATTGGTAGATGATCTGGTCGTCGTCGGCGACGGCAAAGACATTCCTAAAATCATTGCCAGCAAGCGCACGGATCAGGCGGTATTGTCCGTCGGTCGTGTCCTGGAACTCATCGAACATCCAGTAAGCGTACGTTTTCCGGTAACGCGCCGCGATACCAGGAAAGCTGGTAACGAGACGATGGGCCTGAGCGATAAGAGAGCCGAAATCCAGAGCGTTGGCCTTAGTCAATGCCGCCTCATAAGCCCCATAAAGCCGTTCTACGCGCGCGCCGTCTGAAGCGTCGCGAAAATATTGCGCAGAGCCTTCGGGCTGTACGAGCTGGGACTTGAGTTTGTCGATCGTCGAAAGAAGCCGGATGTCGTCAGCGCTCAACCCTACCTCCTTGATCGCGTCCCGCAGGATTTCCTGACGGTCGACGTCGAGGGAGTAGATCGCGAAATCCGGGCTTATTCCGATGTGAGAGCCATGCTGCTGCAGCATCTGCATGCAGAAGGAATGAAAGGTTCCGATTAGCGCGCGACGTTCCTGTTCGGGCGCTAGGGCTGTGACCCGGCCCGACATTTCGTCGGCCGCCTTGTTGGTGAACGTCAAAGCAAGCACCCGGAACGAACGGTCGGGTGTGTCGGCAAGCAATTTGGCGACGCGGGTCGTCAATACCCGCGTTTTGCCCGAGCCTGGACCGGCCAAAACAAACATTGGTCCGTCGCGCCAGTCGACTGCGATGGCCTGTGCTTCGGTCAGTTCGGACAGCGCGACGCTGAGGGCGGATTCGGTCATGTCAGGCCTCTCAGTGACAGGATTGCGTTCCGGAACGGGGCCGGCATGCGCTGCGCCAATGCAGGGCTCTCGGCGCACTGTTTTGCAAGGACAGCAGCATAGCCGCTCTTGTCTCTCGTCAGCGTCGTAATTAATGCGGCGTCATCAAGATTTGCCGCCGCAGCATTGCCGAGCGAAACGAGAATCGCCTTCAGCTCTGCCTGCAGTCCGTCTGCGACGAGCTGCTGCTCAAGATAGCCTACCGGGAGGGAGAACGAGCGCCTCGCCATTTCCTGCGGAGAGAAGCTTCGACCGGCGATCTTTGCAAGGTAGCCCTGACCAGCGGCATCTCCATCCACCACGATCAGCCACGGATAATGCAGGGCGCGGGCAAGAACTGCGAAGATTTCTGGGTTGCCGCAATTCTGGAAATCGATGACGGCGACGCCATTTTCGTCGAGGTCGTAGTCCAAGCCTTTGGCTATGCCATGTACCAGATGGTAGTCTGACTGCCCCTCGACCAACAGCCAACGGCGGGCGAAGAAGATTTCCCCGCGAATGCGCCGAGCGAAGGTCTCAAGCTGATTGAGTTCCGCGTCGGAAACGAATTCCTTGGAGGCATCGAAAACTTGGCGCAGGGCAGCGTGAAGGGCTTGCGTATCAGGCCGGCCGCCATAAGCGACGATGAGCTGTTGATACTGGTTTTGCGGCAAGGTGCCGGAAAGCACTAGTTCGTTGAGGCCGCGATCATACGTAACGAGGCCGCCCGATGCGGCGATGATCGGATCGAGCGCCGGAATATGCGGAACTGCAGCCCGAAACTGGCGGGGCAGCGAGCTTATCGTTGTGCCGTTTGACCCGACTCGGACCACCCGAATGTCACGAAAAGGAACGTGCTGTAGAAAATACGGCGAATGGGTGGTGACGATCTTTTGGCCGGGAAGCTCATTGATGTAGCGCCATAGGCTGCGGGCGGCCTGAGGATGAAGATGCGTTTCTGGCTCTTCGAGCGCTAGCACGGCAGAGCTTTCCGGGCGATACAGATCACCGAGTATGAGTTCGACGAATGCCTTGAACAAGAACATGACGGAGAGGCTCTGAACCCCTTGTCCGTGTCGTGCCAAGGGCAGCCAAGGCTTGCCCCCCTCGGTTTGGTAGATGACCTCGGCGCTCGACAGGATATCCCATGTATTCAGAGGCAGGAGTCGCAGGTCGGCCTGCCCTGGCACGTCAGCCGCTGCTACATGACTGATATGCGACAAGCCAGTCGCGAGATTTACGAGGAGTGGGTCGGCGTCGAGAAGGCGCCTATTTAGCAAATCGAAAATGCGCTTCGATTTTTGCTCCAGATTTTCGGGGATCTGCACAGTCCTGAGAAGTTTGCCCCAGAATTGGCTTCGCGACGAAAATTCGTCTGCGACGTCGCGAAGGGCTTCGAGATAGAAGACCGGAAGGAACTGAAAGAATTCCTGTAGGTTGACCGCCCGGGCACCGCGGCCTGAGAGCGGATTTCTATCGACGTTCAGAAACTCCCATCGCGGAACAAAACTCTCCTCGGCTGCGTCCCAAGAGCAGCTGACCCGCATGATGATGGAGGCCCGGCCTGAGATGGGATCAAGCTGGATGATGTCTTCCAGCTCACCATGAAGAGCTTCCGGCCAGTCATTGGGGACCTCTTCCTGAAGCTCTACCTCAATGATTACGGGATCGCCTACCTTGGGATCAGGCCTGCCGTCGCTTAAGTGGACGTCATACTCAGTAAATCCGGTGCCCTTCTGGCCCCATCGTCGAGTCAGCGCAATTCGAACGGCCTCCAGTATTGCTGATTTGCCGGCATTGTTAGGTCCGATAAGCACATTGACCGGTCCAAGTTCAATATCGGCTTGCCGAATGGAACGGAAGTTAGAGATGCGTATCCGCTTGATTAACACGTTCGGCGGCCCCCCGCGGTTTGGTTCATAGTAGCGGAGAAGAGGGTGGTTCAACAGGGCATCGGTCTAGGCGGCATGAGGTAGAATGCCGACGGTGCTCGATCTCAAGTTTCCAAGAATCACAGACGCCCTTTGACCACTATCCCCATACAGCTTGAATGTCAGAAAAAAGGAGCCTATTTTCTGACACATGAAAGCGACCACGATGTCAGTTCCCCATCGGATCATGCGACGTGCCCGCGGTGGCGGGCGTGGTGGTGTCTTCACGCCCAGCGACTTCCTCGACATAGCGGGCCGCGCTGCGGTCGATCAGGCTCTCTCTCGTCTGGTCAAGGCCGGGAAGCTGCGCCGCTTGGCGCGCGGTCTCTACGACTACCCCAAAGTTCACCCGAAGCTGGGCGCGCTGTCACCCGCTCCAGACGATGTTGCCCGTGCGCTAGCGCGTGAGACCGGTTCGCAAGCGCAGATCGCGGGCGCACACGCTGCCAATGCACTCGGCCTCTCGACACAGGTTCCGGCAAAGAGCCTCTATTTGACCGACGGGCCTTCACGCCGGATCGTGGTGGGTAAGCGCGTGGTCGATCTGCGTCACGCATCGCCCAAGCACCTGATCGCGCCAGGCAGTCCTGCTGGGACGGTTGTGCAAGCCCTTCGCCATGTGGGGCCAGTGCGGGCCGCCGATGTGGCCCAGGTTGCCGCGCGTCGGCTGTCGGCCAACGACAAGAGATTACTTGTGTCAAACGCGGTCCAGGCGCCGGCATGGATGCGACCCACGCTGATCTCCATCGGCACCCCAGCGTCGGACGCAGCGAATGGATAAAGTAGCCCTTCTGCCGCCGAATGACCGGGCAGCACTCTTCGGCGAAACTGGTGCCGGCCGCGGCGTCGCAAACACGATCATCGAGAAGGACTTCTGGGTCTGCTGGACCTTGAAGCGCCTCTTCGGTCTTCCGGACAACGCCGCGGCGAGCTTGGTCTTCAAGGGGGGAACGTCTCTCTCCAAGGCGTTTGGCATCATCCGTCGCTTCTCCGAGGACATCGACCTGTCGTTCGACAGGGTCGACCTCGGTTACACAGGCGATCGCGATCCTGAAAAGGAAGGCATCAGCCGGAAAAAGTCGGGTCAGCTCATCGACGATCTGGTGCGGGACGTCGAAAAGCATATCGCCGACAAGCTCCTTCCCGTCCTTCGTGCTGCAATCGTCGCGGAGCTCGGCGAACCGCAAAGCGATGAGTGGTCACTCGCGATCGATGAAGCCGACGCGCAGACGTTGAACTTTCACTATCCGGTCGCGCTTCCGCCGGCTGAATATCGAGGCATGGCCTACATCACGCCGCGCGTTAAGCTGGAGTTCGGTGCGCGCGGCGACCCTTGGCCCGCCGAGAAGAAGGTTATTCGCCCCTACACGGCCGACGATTTCCCGAATTTCTTCGAGGATCCGGACACGACAGTCACAGTCCTATCAGCACGGCGCACCTTCTGGGAAAAGGCTACCGCCTTGCACGCCGAGGCAAATCGTCCGGCTGAATCGGCGACCCCCCAATATTTCTCGCGTCACTACTATGATCTCGCCATGCTGCTCGATTCCGACGAGGGCAAGGCCGCAGCCGCGGATCTCGAGCTTTTAGGAACGGTGGCAAAGCACAAGACCACCTTCTTTCGCTCGGGTTGGGCCAACTACGATGCGGCGCGCCCCGGTAGCTTGCGGCTGATGCCAAACGAGGCGCGGATCAAGGATCTCAGAGCCGATTATCGCGCGATGGCGCCGATGATGTTCGACGACAGCCCGCCGTCATTCGACGACATTCTTTCCACGATTGGGAAATTTCAGGAAACCATTAATACCTAGGCACACGACTTGCCGAGGGCTTGGAACTGACGATGCGCGAGAAACCTTTCACCCGCCCCACGAGCATCGCCGCCAACGAGTTTGTAGCGGCGGCAGTGCGCACGCACAGCCAAATCAGCTTACGATAAGAGCTCATAGGTCAGTTCGGAGATTCGCGCACCTGCATCCGACTCCTCGACTATGTGACGGATATGGCGACGTAGCGCTGGAAAGTGCAGGCCCGTATCGATCGACGTCGAATGCACCAGGTCTGCCACCTCGCGGCCGAGCAGTGCGATCTCCCGATGTGTTGCGTCCGCTGCGTCATAGCTCGGGATCGGCAGCTGCCAGATGTGCTTGTCGATATGCCGCTCGTCCTTCCCATACGACATAAAGGGACGAACCATTTCGATGGTCGTGGCGCTGTTGAGGATTGCGCAAAGGAAATCGGCGTCTTCCTCTTCGTGGAACGCGGCCCAGTAGAGGCTTTTGGAGCCATTTGACGTTTGGGCCAGGTGTAGATGCCGGCCAAACGCTCCGGCGTACGGGACCATTGCCGGCCTTCACATCGACCTGCACGCCTGCTACCCGATCGAAGAGTCGCGCTGCTACGTCTCTTTGTCGGCGCTTTATGCCGACGGCCTGCGTCTGCGAGGATTTTGCGAAGAGCTGGCGAATTCTAGTCGGAGTCCTTGGTGGTCCAACTCGGGCGGCCATGATGCATATTGGCTCGGTCGGTCCCTGCCAATACTTCCTGGAGGGCGCCATGAGCACGCTATCCCAAGGCCTGACGACGCATCAACGTCGTATGCTCCTTCATACCCGCCTCTCGGCGACCCGAATATTGCCATGCACGGTTAGCGGGGGACCGGCGCCTTCCGCTGAGGTTTTACAATAATTCTGATTGATCGAGCAATCAGATTTATTGACATTCGGCTCAGATTGCCTCACAACTCAGAAGTATGCGTATGGTGGCCGAGCGACAACGGTCATGCGCGCGGATTGTTGAATTTCATGGGAGATCGCGTATGGCGGACGTTCTCGAGGACGGCCTCAAAAACGCAATGCGTGAGCACGTTTTCGCGCCTGCGCAGGAAATGGCGAAACTTGGAAAGTCCTCCCAGCCGGTTCTGACGCATGCCGAAGGAATCTACGTCTATGCCGAGGACGGAAGCAGGCTGATAGACGGTCCGGCGGGCATGTGGTGCGCACAGGTCGGATACGGGCGCAAGGAGATTGTGGATGCAATAGCGCATCAGGCAATGACACTGCCCTATGCTTCTCCCTGGTATATGGCCACCAGCCCTGCGGTGCGGCTGGCCGAAAAGATCGCGACGTTGACGCCGGGCGACCTCAATCGGATATTCTTCACCACTGGGGGCTCGACGGCCGTCGACAGTGCGCTGCGGTTCTCGGAATTTTACAACAACGTGCTGGGACGACCCTACAAGAAGCGTATTATCGTGCGCTACGATGGCTATCACGGTTCGACCGCGCTGGCCGCGGCCTGCACGGGCCGCACGGGTAACTGGCCGAACTTCGACATCCGGCAGGACCGCATCTCATTCCTGTCTAGCCCCAATCCGAGGCACGCCGGGAATCGGACTCAAGAGGAATTCTTGGATGATCTGGTGACGGAGTTTGAGGACCGGATCGAGGAGCTCGGCGCCGACACGATCGCTGCCTTTCTGGCGGAGCCTATTCTGGCTTCCGGCGGCGTCATCATTCCGCCGAAAGGTTATCACGCCCGCTTCAAGGCGATCTGCGAGAAGCACGATATACTCTATATCTCCGACGAGGTGGTCACCGGTTTCGGTCGCTGCGGCGAGTGGTTTGCATCCGAGAAGGTGTTTGGTGTCGTCCCCGACATCATCACGTTCGCCAAGGGGGTTACGTCGGGTTACGTGCCGCTAGGAGGATTTGCGATTTCCGACAAGGTGTTGGCTCGGGTTTCCGGCGACAACGCCAGGGAGAGCTGGTTCAACAACGGCTACACCTACACCAACCAGCCGGTGGCCTGTGCAGCGGCGCTGGCCAACATTACCTTGATGGAGCGTGACGGCGTGGTCGAGCATGCCCGTGCCCAGGCGGATTATTTCGCCGAACGGTTGCAGTCCCTGTCCGACCTGCCGGGGGTGGCCGATATCCGATCCGTGGGGCTGGTTGGATGCGTCCAATGCCTGCTGGACACAAGCCGGATCGATCCGCTGGACGAGGACAAAGCTTTTGCCCGCGAGATCGACCAGCGTTGTTTCGACCTGGGGCTGATCGTTCGGCCGCTTGGGGACCTGTGTGTGATCTCGCCGCCGCTCGTCATCAGCGCAGAACAGATCGACGACATCATCGCCATCATGCGGCAGGCGATTTCCGAGGTCGGTGCCGCGCACGGTCTTAGCCGCTAGGAGGCCGCCCGGAACCGGCCAGGCAAAAAATCTCAATAACGGAATGGGACTGACATGCTGCAAACAATCAACTGGCAGGCACGCGCAAAATCGGTTCTGATGCCGAACCGCCCCTTTATCGATGGCCGATACGTCGACAGCGTTTCGAACGAGACCTTTCCGTGTGTCTATCCCGGCGACGGGCGACTACTGACGCAGGTGACCTCGTGCAACGAGGCCGATGTCGACAAGGCGGTCCGCTCGGCGCGGAAAGCCTTCGACGCCGGAGTCTGGTCGCGTATGGCGCCAACTGACCGGCGCAGAATACTGCTGCGCTTTTCCGAACTGATCCTGGCCAATCGCGAGGAATTGGCGCTCCTAGAGACGCTTAACGTCGGCAAGCCGATCGCCAATGCGTTAAATGGCGATGTGGTCAGCGCCGCCAGTTGCATCGCCTGGTATGCTGAGGCGATCGACAAGGTCTATGGCGAGGTGGCGGAGGCTCATGAGATAACGACGCTGGTCGTGCGCGAACCCCTAGGCGTCGTCGCAGCCGTGGTGCCGTGGAACTACCCCATGTCGATGGCCGCCTGGAAACTCGGACCGGCCCTGGCAACTGGCAATTCGGTGGTCCTGAAGCCGGCTGAGCAGTCTCCATTCACGGCGTTGAAATTCGGCGAACTGGCCATCGAGGCCGGGCTTCCGCCCGGTGTGTTGAACGTCGTACCCGGCCTCGGTCACATCGCCGGCAAGGCGCTCGGCCTGCACATGGATGTCGATTGCGTCGGCTTCACCGGCTCAACCGAGGTTGGCAAATATTTCATGCAGTATTCGGGCCAGTCCAACATCAAGCGCATCGGCCTGGAATTGGGAGGCAAGTCGCCTCAGGTGGTGCTTGCCGATTGCGACGATCTGGATGCGGCTGCGGCGGGCGTCGCTGCCGGTATTTTCGCCAATGCCGGACAAGTCTGCAATGCCGGCAGCCGTCTGATCGTCGACGAGACGGTTCGCGATGCGCTGTTCGAAAAGATCGCGGCGCATGCGAAGTCCTTCACGCCGGGCGACCCGCTTGAGGCGGCCACTCGAATGGGCTCGCTGGTCACCCAGGAACAGATGGAGCGCGTGCTGGGCTATATCGATGCGGGTCGTGCGGAAGGCGCGACCACGCTGGTCGGCGGCAGCCGCGTTCGGCTCGAAACCGGCGGCTTCTACGTCGAGCCGACCATATTCGATGGCGTCAGGAACGACATGAAGATCGCGAGGGAGGAGATTTTTGGTCCGGTGCTCTCGGCCATCACCGTCAAGGGTTTCGACGAGGCGATGGAAGTGGCGAACGACACGATCTATGGCCTTGCCGGTGCGGTCTGGACCGGTTCGATCAAGAACGCGCACCGGGCGGCCAAGGCGATCAAGGCCGGCGTGGTATGGGTCAACTGTTTTGACCGCGGATCGATGGCTGTTCCTTTCGGAGGCTTCAAGCAGTCCGGCTTCGGCCGCGACAAGTCCCTGCATGCAATGGACAAGTACACCGACCTCAAGGCAATGTGGTTCGCCCACTGACCTGAGTGTCTTGCCTATAGGTGGAACGTCCGGCGTCGCGCAAATGCGGCTCGATCAAACAGATGGAGCGGGTGTCCGATCACGTCCAACGCATCCCGCTCCATCGCCGCCGCGCCCCCTAACGTCGGCGCGGCCCCGAGGACCCAGCGCTGCGTGGCATTTGGAGACTGAAGATGTGGAAGGACGAGGTTCTGGCGCAACCCGTCATCGGCTACGACGAGCGCCGTCGCCGCATCGAGGCCGAGCCGCTGCCGGACAATATAGGCGTGCTGATCGATGCCGCCGCCGACGAGGCCGGAGACAGGCTGTTGTGGAATTTCTTCGACAGCGGTGAGACCATCACCTATGCCGACATGCGGCGTACCGTGAACGGACTGGCGGCCGGTCTTGTGGCCCTTGGCATCCGCAAAGGCACGCATGTAGGCGTCATGCTGCCCAATATCGCCGCCTTTCCGCTGACCTGGCTGGCGCTTGGCAGGATCGGGGCGGTGATGCTGCCCATCAATCCCGGCTACACGCCGCGCGAAATCGCGCATGTGATGACGGTGGCCGAAGCCGAATGGGTCGTCACTCATGCTTCCACGCGCGCCACGCTCGACCTCGCCGATGCCGAGGGCCTTGTGTCGGTGCCGCCGGAGCGCATGATCGTCGTCGGTGGCGACATGCCGGACGGCGCGCGCGACTGGCAGGAACTCCTCAAGCCGGCCGAGAGCTTCGCAGCGCCTGAACCCGTCGGCCATGACGATCTGTTGAACATCCAGTTCACCTCGGGCACGAGCGGCTTTCCCAAGGGCTGCATGCTAAGCCAGCGCTACTGGATTTCGGCCGGCAAGGTGAACGCGTTTCGTGACGGCAGTATCTATCGCCGCATTCTGGCCTCGACGCCTTTCTTCTACATGGATCCGCAGTGGCTGCTGCTAATGACCATGTATCAGCGGGGCACGCTTTTTGTCGCCGCATGGCAATCGACCAGCCGTTTCTCCTTCTGGCTGAAGCAGTTCGATATCGAGTTCTGCCTGCTGCCATGGGTGCTGCATGGTATCGCCGCGCAGCCGCACGACGCCGATAACAAAGTGGTGCGCGCCAATATCTACGGGTGCCCGCGCGATCTCCATCAGGCGTTAGAGGCGCGGTTCGACTTGAACGCGCGCGAAGCATTCGGCATGACCGAGATCGGCCCGGCGATGTTCGCCCCCATCGAGCGTTCCGACAAGGTCGGATCGGGGTCGTGCGGGGTTCCCTGTCCGTTTCGGCAATGCCGTATCGTCGACGAAGCCGGCAATCCTGTGCAGGAGGGCGCAATTGGCGAACTGCAGATCAGTGGTCCCGGCATCATGCTGGGCTATTACAACAATCCGGAAGCGACCGCGGAGGTGCTGCGCGACGGATGGTTTTCCACTGGCGATCTGTTCCGTCAGGACGAGGACGGTTTCTTCTACATCGTCGGCCGCAAGAAGGACATGATCCGACGCTCGGCCGAAAACATTGCCGCACGCGAAGTCGAGACGGTTCTTGCCGCGGCTCCGGGCGTGGCCGAAGTGGCGGTGGTCGGCGTGCCGGACGCCTTCAGGGGCGAGGAAGTAAAGGCCTATCTGAAACTCAAAGAGGGGAGGGCCGCCGATCAGGCTCTCCTGGATAGCGTCATCGCCACGGCTCAGGCCGGTCTCGCCGCCTTCAAGGTCCCCCGCTTCTATGCCTTCGTCGAGGATTTTCCGCGCACCGCCTCGCTGAAGATATCCAAGCCTCAACTCAAGGCACGGAATGCGGACCCACGGGCGGGCTCATACGATCGCACGTTTGGTGCCTGGATCGAGGGGGCCAAGCATGAAACCGCATTATGACGCCGTCATCGTCGGCGGCGGCCACAACGGGCTGACCTGCGGCGCCTATCTTTCGCGCGCCGGGGTCAAGGTTCTTGTGGCCGAACGGCGCGAGGTCGTCGGCGGAGCCGCCGTAACGGAGGAAATCGCGCCCGGCTACCGCTCGTCGATGGCGTCCTACTACCAAGGCCTCTTGCAGCCCAAGGTCATCCTCGATCTTGAGTTGCAGAAATACGGCTTCGAAGTGTTGCCCGCGCATCCTACCGTGTTTGCGCTCGAAGGCGGCAGGACTTTCACGATGTGGGACGATCCCGAGAAATTCGCAGCCGAGATCTGCAAGCTGTCGAACTCGGATGGTCAGGCCTATGCACGCTATCGCGCGCATATGCAGAAAATCGCGCCTTTCATGAAACAGCTTCTGTGGGAAGTTCCCGTCAATCCCGGCAGTGGCAAGATCGGCGACCTGAAGCGTCTGGCCGGTTTCGTCTGGCGCTTCCGCAAGATCGGCCCGCAATTTTTCGACATCTACAAGCTGCTGACCATGAGCGCTTACGACTACCTGTCGCGCTGGTTCGAGTCGGAAGATGCCAAGCTCGTCCTCGGCTTCTTTGCCGGCGGCGGTGGAGCCAACTCGAGCCTGAAAACGCCGGGTTCGGCTTACATGTTGGCGCGCGGCATCGTGCGCGACGGAAACACGCCGGCGGGGCCAGCAGGATTCATGAAGGGCGGGATGAGCACGATTTCCGAGGCCATTCGCCGTTCCGGCGAGGCATATGGAATGGAGGTTCACACCGGCGTTCCGGTCGAAAGGATCCTGGTCGACGACGGACGCGCCGTGGGCATCAGACTTGCGGGCGGAGAAGAGATCTGCTCCAAGATCGTGGTCGCCAATGCAACGGCGCGAACGGTCTTTACCAAGCTCATCGAGCCCAGCCTGTTGCCTGAGGATTTCAATCGCGACATCCGCAACATCCGCTGCGAAAGCACCGTGTTTCGCGTCAATCTGGTTCTGAAATCCTTGCCGGATGCACCTGTCTTTGCCCAGGCCGCGCGCGAAGACGGTGTTCTGTCGCAAATGACGATCGCCCCCAGCGTGGCCTATATGGAACGCGCGCATCGTATCGCCCAGGAAGGCGAGATTGCCGATGAGCCGTTCCTGATCGTGAAGGTGCCGTCGATGGTGGACCCGACGCTTGCGCCTCCCGGACAGCACATCATAAACATCTTCGGCGGCCATGCTCCCTACACGCTCGCCAGGGGCACCTGGGACGAGCGGCGCGAGGAGCTGTGGGCAAATGTTCTGAAAGTCCTGAAGACCCAGTTTCCAGATATCGAGGGTCATATCCTGCATAGACAGGTGATGACGCCGCTAGACCTGGAACGGATTTTCGACCTGCCGAACGGTCATGTGCATCACGGCGAAATCAGCGCCGATCAGATGTTCTTCTGCCGGTTCTCGCCGAACTATGCCGACTATCGGAGTCCGATCGAACGGCTCTACCAAGCCAGCGCGTCGGTTCATCCGGGTGGCGGCGTTACCGGCGTTCCAGGGCACAACGCCGCCAAGGTCATCCTGGAAGACCGAGCGAAATGGAGCTGAGTCCATGCTGATCGATTTTTCCAGCCGCCCGCCGCTGCCTGAATTTTCCCCCGCCGCACTGCATCTGCAGAATTATCGACGGGTCTATCGGGCGAGCGAGACGCTCTCGGCGGGTTCGAAGGCTGCCCAGGGCCTGGACGGGTATCTGGAGACCTATGAAAGACTCGGGACACGCCATGTCGTGCTGAAGGCGCGGGATGTCAGCACGACGTTCGGTTTCAAGATCGCCAACGAGCTGGTGTCCGATTTCGTCAAGACGCACGGCCCGCGCTTCGTCGGCTTCGCGGGTGTCGATCCCTATCGGGCGGACGCGGTGGAGGCGTTCGATCATGCGGTGAACCACCTCGGGCTGCGTGGCCTCAATCTTCAGTGCTTCGAGCTGAAGATGACGCCCGACGATGCGCGACTGTTTCCGCTTTATGAAAAAGCGATCGAGCTCGATGTTCCGGTCAACATCCACTGCGGCATCAACTTTTCCACGCATACGCCGATGTCCGTGGGCAAGCCGGAATATCTGGACAATCTCATGGTCCGCTATCCCGAACTGCGGGCCATAGCCTCGCCGCCGGGATGGCCCTGGGTACAGGAACTGATCGGCGTGGCATGGCGCCATCCTAACCTTTACATCGGCCTTCTTGCCGTCCGCCCCAAGCTGCTTGCAAAGGCGCATTCGGGATACGAGCCGCTGCTCCAGTACGGTCGTACGATCTTGAAGCACAAGATGATCTTCGGGTCGGCTTTCCCGATGATGCCGGTCGATACCGCGGTCGCGGACGTCGACAGCCTTGACTTGAGTTGCGAGGTACGCAACCTGTGGCTGTATGATAACGCGGCGCGTTTTCTCGGACTTGACCCACGTGGTGAAACAGTGCGTTAGACGTCTTCGAAACGATGACGCGTGCTTTTCGGTCTGCTTGCGAGACGGGATTCCAATCTATTCTTGAGTTAAGAGCTGAATTTGCATGTCTGATTTGAAAGCTAGGTCGCGGGGGGCTGCCGGGAAAACGATGTCGGCCAGCCGTGACGACCAGGTGGTCGACCGCCGTCGCAGCCTCATCGAGGCAGCGGTCAAGGTTATTTCCAAGCGGGGCCTTACAGGCGTCACGATCAGTTCGATCGCCGCCGAGGCGAAATGTTCCTACGGCGTCGTCTCCTTTCATTTCCAGTCGAAGGAGGGCATCATCTTCGCGGCGCTGGACCATACGGCTGCGGAGTACGAGGCCAATCTCACCCGGCTCGACGCTTCGGCGCTCGGCCCGGCGGACCGCATCCGCCGCATGATCGATACCGATTTCAGCCGCAATGCGGCCGGCCGTCATACGATTGCCTTGTGGTTGGCTTTCTGGGCCGAAGCGATCCGGGTTCCCGCCTACCACAAAAGATGCGCAGATCTGCGCCAACACTATAACCGGGCCGTCTGCGCCGACATGACCGAGCTTGCGCAGTTGCGTGGCGTATCGATCGATGCCGCGCAGTTGGCGATGTCGCTAAATGCCCTAATCTCGGGACTCTGGGTCGAGAATCTGGTGTCGATGATGCCTATGGCCGAAGGCCAGAAGATTGCTCGCGAGGCTTGCCTAGCCTTCATGCGCTGGCACTTCCCCGAAGACTTCTGAAGGGCCATGCCATGGCCCAGCAGAGATAGGGGTCGATCGGCGTGTCGTCGATCAGCAGCGGCTCGTGCAGCTCGAAATCGGCCTCGACCGCCGGCACGGCTCAGGGTCGGGCAACGGAAGAGATCGCGCTCTTCCATCAGCGTGCCGAAATGCGCATAGATCCACCCCTCTACGTCGAGGCTAGAAAGATAGTCGCGCGTCGTCATCGCAAGTGACTTACGGGCGAAATCGGTGGCGGAGGTCAACAGGCTCGGCTGGCGCTCGTCCAGGTATTCCGCGAACCAGGCGCCGAATAGTGTCGTGCAATGGATTGCGGCCGCGCTGTAGACTCTCCACGGCCACGGCAGGTTGACTTCGACCACCTCGGCTCCCAGCGAGCGGAAGATGTTGACCGCTCGCAGGATGTTGGCGCGGACGTCGCGGTCGATCTCGATGAAACCGAAGTCGAGCGAATAGGCGATCCTCCAGCCCCGGTGTCGCCGGTACCGCCCGCAAGGCGGCTTGAAGCCGACAACGCTGCAGGCCGAAGCGGAATGCGAATGGAGCCGCCGATGTCGGAGCCCGTCGCCAGAGTGGTCAACCCGGCTACTAGGGCCGCTCCCGAGCCGCCCGACGAACCGCTGGGGGGTGAAATCGGCGTAGAGAACCGATCCGTAGATCGTAATCTTGCCGGCCATCATGTTTTCGTCCTTGAGGGCGGTCACAATGCCTTCCAGGGGGCGTAGGTCCGGCGCGCGCGGCATTGCGGGATTCCGCGCACCGCGCCTGCTCCATGGCTTCGTCGGCATAGGTGAAGCAGACGGCATTGAGGCTCGATGCACTTGCGGCTATGCCGCGTCGGTTGTGCCTCGAGCAGTTCCACGGGAGACAATCGACCCGGCCGGAACATGCGCAGCGCTTCCGACGCGCCGATATAGGCAAGGTCGCGGTCCGGCATGGCCTCCACTGCTCCCCGGTGGTGCAATGACGCGTTTTTTTGACCATTGTGTGATTGATCGGTCAATCAGTTTGTTGACAGATTTGCGTTTCCAACTACTGTAAAATCGCGAAGGCCCCGGCACGAAGCGACCAAACTATCGACCTACAATCCAAGAGGGTGAAACATGAATGAATCGGGCTACGACAAGGTAGGCGGCCTGATGCCGCTCGACAATTTGCGCATGGGCGAGCGTTGGTGGCTCAGAGCCTGGGGCTGCTCGGCGCTACCTGGGCGGGGCGCATTGGCCCGCTATTCTTAATGACTGACCAGGAGCGGACTTTGCTTGTCGTGGCCACCGCGCCCTTATGCGCATGGATGGCCGGGCGACCGGCCGGATGTCCGCGTGAAGAGTGTTGCCGTATCGGCAAGTTGGAGGAACTTATGGAGCGACAGAATATCGAAAACTGCGAGAATTCCATAGAGTCCGTGGGCATTGCGCCAACGCGGCGGCGCTTTCTAGTAGGGGCAGGCGCGGCTGTCGGCATGGTTGCTCTGCCCGGTCTGCCTTGGGCTCAGAACAACCCCAAGCAAGGGGGGAAGCTGCGTTACGGCATGAACGACGGTTCGCAGCAGGAGACGCTCGACCCGGCAAGCTGGGCATCGGTGATGACGGGTTTTGCCTTCAATGGGTCGCTTTGCAATAACCTCGTGGAATTGCTCCCGGACGGCTCACTCGCGGGCGACCTTGCAGACAGCTGGACGAGCGAGGGGGGGGCAACACGCTGGACATTCATTCTGCGCAAGGGGGTGAAATTCCATGACGGTCGCCCGTTAACGCCAGAGGATGTGCGTCAATCATTTCTGCATCATATGGGTGAGGGAAGCACGTCCGGTGCCCTAGCTATCGTGAAGCAGATTAAGCAGATCGATATCGACGGCGACGACAAGGTCGTATTCACTCTTGTCGATGGCAACGCCGATCTTCCGTACCTTATGTCGGACTTTCACCTGTCGATCTTTCCGGCACAACAGGGTGGCGGTATTGACTGGCAAAGCGGCATCGCGACGGGCCCGTTCAAGCTAGAAAGCTTCGAGCCAGGAATTGCGATCCGTCTGAAGCGCAACGCTGATTACCACAAGCCTGGCTTGCCTCATTTCGATGAGGTGGAGGTGGTAAACATTTCCGATAGCACCGCCCGGCTCAATGCTTTGATGACGGGCGAAGTTGACGTCATCGAGGATGTGGATATCCGTAACGTGGCGATGGTTGAGCGGAACCCTGGCCTGAAGATCGTTCGCACGCCCAGCCTGCGGCATCTGACGTTCGACATGAACTGCTCCGTCGCGCCCTACGACAATCCAGCCGTGCGCAAGGCACTGAAGCTCGCCATCGACCGCGAGGACATTCTCGCCAAGGTCTTCCTGGGAGAGGCCAAGAAAGGCAACGACAATCCGGCCGCCTCGATCATGCCCTTCTATGCCGAAACGCCGCCTCAGCACGAGTATGATCCGGAGGCCGCGAAGGCCATCCTAAAGGAGGCGGGATTGGACAACGTGACGGTCAACCTGTCGGTGGCCGAAACGGCTTTCCCCGGCGCAGTCGATGCTGCGGTCCTGTTCAAGGAACATGCGGCAAAGGCCGGGATCACCGTAAACATCATCCAGGAGGCCGACGACGGATATTGGGACAACGTCTGGTTGAAAAAGCCGTTCAACGCCTCGGACTGGTATGGCCGCGTCACGCTCGATTTGCTGTTTAGCACGTCCTATACCTCGGACGCGCCATGGAACAACACCGGCTTCAAAGAGCCGGCCTTCGATGCGCTCGTCAAATCTGCGCGTGCCGAGATGGATCAGGCAAAACGTACCAAGATGTATGCCGAAGCGCAGCAGATGCTGCATGACGAGGGCGGGCTGATCACCGTGGCGTACGTTTCCTGGCGTCTCGCCATGACGTCGGCAATCGGTCATGAGACATTGGGCGGCATTCTGCCGGCCGACAACCATCGTGGGGCCGAGCGTTGGTGGCGGACAGACGCGTGAGTATGCGTCTGCCGACAGCGGAGAAGCATCCCGGAAGCGAGCGGAGAGTGCGACGCATGACGACCAAATCCCACCCGATCCTGTCCATGGTGGCGAGCCGGGTCGGCCTGGGACTCCTCAGCCTGCTGATCGTCTCCCTGATCATCTTCTCGGCCGTCAGCTTTTTGCCCGGCAGCTATGCCTCTGCCATTCTCGGCCAGAACGCCACGCCGGAGGCAATCGCAGCGATGGAGGCAAAGCTCGGACTGAACCGCCCCTGGCTCCCACGTTATATCGTATGGCTGGGGGCGGCGGCGATGGGAGACATGGGACTATCATTCTCGGGGCGTCCGGTGATGGCGCTGATCGGGCCGCGGCTGAAGAACACTCTCGTTCTGGCCTCGATCACCGCCGCCATCGCCGTGCCGCTGTCGATCGCGCTGGGCATAGTGTGCGCCCGCTATCGAGGCCGGCTCCTCGACAAGTTTCTGTCGACTTCGACGCTTGCCTCTATTTCGATCCCCGAATTCTTTGTAGCCTATATCGTCATGATGGTACTGGCGGTGAAGCTGCAGCTGTTTCCTTCAATGGCTGGCATCCGCAACGGCATGGGGCTGGGCGAGCAGATCTACCGTATGGTGCTACCGATCCTCACCCTTCTGTTGGTCATTCTGGCTCACATGGTGCGCAATACGCGCGCGGCGATCCTGTCGGTCATGGCCAGCCCCTATGTTGAAATGGCGCGTCTCAAGGGCGAGCCGGAAAACCGCGTCGTCTTGCGCCAGGCGTTGCCCAACGCGATCGGTCCTATCGCCAGCGTGGTCGCGCTGAATCTCGCCTATCTCATCTCGGGCGTCGTCGTGATCGAGGTCGTGTTCGTCTACCCAGGCGTCGGTCAGGCGATGATCGATGCCGTGCGAAATCGCGACGTGCCAGTCATCCAAGCCTGCGCGCTCATTTTCGCTGCTGCCTATATCGGCTTCAACCTGATCGCCGACATCGTCTCGATCGTCAGCAATCCGCGGCTGCTGCATCCGCGTTGAAGAGAGGAACCATGCAGCAAATTCTTGAAGTCCGCTCCGTAGCTCCCAACCGCTTCTTGTACGCGTTGAAGCTTGTTCTCTCGGCGCCGCCGAGCGCCAAGTTCGGCATGGTAGTCGTCGCCATCTACGCCTTCGTCGCCCTTTTCGCTCCGTTGCTAGCGCCTTATGGCGAAGTCGAAGTCGCGTCGCGCATTCCTTTCGAGCCGTGGAGTGCCAACCATCTGCTCGGGACCGACCAGCTCGGCCGCGATTTCCTGTCGCGTCTGATATTCGGCGCCCGGAATTCCATTTCGGTCGCACTGGTCACCACAGCTATATCGTTCGTCATAGGCTGCCTGGTGGGTATCTTTGCCGCGCTCGTCGGAGGATTCGTGGACCAGGTGATCTCGCGCCTCGTCGATGCGCTGATGTCGATTCCGGACCTTATCTTCACGCTGATGATCCTCTCGATCTTCGGTTCCTCGGTCTTGAACCTCATCCTGATCATCGCCGTGCTCACCGCGACGCGCTTCTATCGCATCGCGCGCGCAGCGGCGCTGAATGTCGCCAGCCTGGATTTCGTAGAGCACGCCAAGGTGCGCGGAGAAGGCATGCTGTGGATTGCGGTCAACGAGATCTTTCCAAACATCCTGCCCTTGATCCTGTCCGAACTGGGTATGAGATTCTGCTTCATCTTCCTGAATATTGCGGCCCTATCGTTTCTCGGGGTCGGCATTCAACCGCCGACGGCGGAATGGGGATCGATGGTCCGCGACAACGCCGCGCTGATCAACATGGGCGATATCACCCCCCTCATTCCCGCGGCGGCCATCGCCTTCCTGGCCATTGCGGTGAACCTCGTGGTCGACTGGTTCCTGAACCGGGCAAGCGGCCTGAACGACGATGCTTAAGACGATGGGCAGCAAACCATGACCGCGACGCCGACAGCACCCGTCATCGACATTGTCGATCTGAAGATAGAAGCGAGATCGAACGATCAGTGGTCGAAGATCGTCGACGGCGTCAGCCTGTCAATCCGTCCCGGCGAAGTGCTGGGCCTGGTTGGCGAATCTGGCGCTGGAAAATCGACCGTCGGACTGGCCGCCATGGGCTACCTTCGCCCAGGCGCGAAGGTCACCGGGGGCGAGGTTCGGCTGCTGGGGCAAAATATCTTCGCTGTCTCGGAAGAGGAGCGACGCAAGTTTCGCGGCACCAAGGTCGCCTATGTCGCGCAGAGCGCTCAGGCGGCCTTCAATCCGGCCTATCGCCTGATGGACCAAATTATCATGGTCGCTGTCGATCGCGGAGGATTGACACGCGAAACGGCGCAGAAACGCGCGCTCAACCTGTTCCATGCGCTTCAGCTTCCCGATCCTCAGAACTTCGGCCGGCGCTATCCACATCAGGTTTCAGGCGGCCAGTTGCAGCGCGCCATGGTCGCCATGGCGATGATCTGCAACCCGACCCTGATCATCTTCGATGAGCCGACCACCGCGCTCGACGTGACCACCCAGGTCGAAGTCTTGATCTCGATCCGCAAGCTCATCGAGGATTACGGTGTCGCAGCGATCTACATCACGCATGACCTTGCGGTTGTCGCCCAGGTTGCGCACCGTGTCGCGGTACTTCGTTACGGCGAGGTGGTAGAAGAGGCACCTATCGCTCAGATCATGGAGCGTCCGGTACATCCCTATACGAAAAGCCTGTGGGCGGTGCATGAAATGCCGCTCGGCCACGGCGACCGGAGCGCAGGCAAGGGCACGCCGCTTCTGATGATAGCCGGCCTTGATGCGCACTATGGCGATTTCCAGGTTCTGACCTCGATAGATCTCGAGGTCGGGCGAGGCGAGACGGTTGCGCTGGTCGGGGAATCCGGTTCGGGGAAATCGACGCTGGGTCGTGTCATCGTCGGGCTGAAGGAGTTGTCTTCCGGGCAGGTGATCTATGACGGCAAGCCGTTGCCGGGCACCTTACGCCGCCGGTCGCTGGAGACGCTGAAACAGATTCAGATCATCTATCAGTCCGCCGATACTGCACTCAATCCGCGCCAGACGGTTCGCAAGATAATCGGTCGTCCGCTGACGCTCTATCAGGGGCTGCGCGGGGCGCGTCGCGAGGAGCGGGTGCGGGAATTGCTCAACCTCGTGGAACTGAACGAAACACATATCGATCGTACGCCGGGCCAATTGTCGGGCGGACAGAAACAGCGCATCGCCATAGCACGCGCCCTTGCGGCCGATCCGCGACTGATCGTCTGTGACGAAATCACCTCGGCTCTGGACAAGGTGGTTCAAGCGGAAGTGTTGCGGATGCTGATGAGACTGCAGTACCGCCTTGGCGTCTCGTACCTCTTCATCACCCACGATATCGAGGTGGTGCGCGCCATCGCCGAGCGCGTCGTCGTCATGCAAAACGGCCAGATCGTCGAATGGGGGGCCAAGGATCAGGTTCTGGCCCAGCCCCATGCCGCCTATACGCGCAAGTTGCTCGAGTCGGTACCCAACATGGCGGTCGGCTGGCTGGACGGGGTTGTCGCCGAGCGGGCGGCCTGAGCACAGGCGAACTGGCGTCTTCCGCTCCGTGTCTGCGTGGTCCTGATCATACTTGAAGTAAGGACGCCGTCCCCGTCTTTCTCCCTTTGCAGATTGCGGCTGGCATCTAAGGTTCACGGACCCTTACCAGGCGCAGGTATGGAAAGCGTCGGAAAACATGGGGAGGCTGCCGGCATGGCTGTGACAGAGCGGGAATTCGATTACATCATCGTCGGCGCCGGATCGGCCGGATGCGTTCTGGCCGCGCGGCTGACGGAAGATCCTGACTGCCAGGTTTTGCTGCTTGCCCGAATGGTAGTCTGACTTGGGCAGGTGAACCCCGGACCACCTTGAGGTATTTTATGTCTCGCACCTATCCCCATCTCTTCTCGCCGCTCGACATCCGCGGTCACGACATCCGCAATCGCATCCTTTCGACCGGTCACCAAACCTATCTGGCTCGAGGAAATCTGCCCAGTGATGACCTGATCGCCTATCACGAAACGCGTGCGAAGGGCGGTGTCGGGCTTATTATCAACGAAGCGGCGCGCTTCCATGCCTCGACGCTCGGCGAGGCGCCGGATCTTGCGCTTCTGAGCGACGACGCGATCCCACACTATGCGAGGCTGGCGACTGCGGTGCACCGGCATGGCGCCAAGCTGTTCGGGCAATTGTCGCATTCAGGCAGGGTCACGAGGCGCATGATGAACGGGATGCGCGGCGTGGTCTTCGCGCCTTCGCCGACGCCGGAGAACCGGTTCCACGTCGTCCCGCGCGAAATGCCCACCGAAATGGTGGCCGAGATCATCGCCTCCGCCTCGGAAGGTGGGCGACGCTATGCCGAGGCCGGCTATGACGGCGTCGAACTCATGGCAAGCCATGGCTTGCTCTTTGCGCAGTTTCTGAATCCCAGCGTGAACCGCCGGCAGGATATCTATGGCGGTTCGCCGGAGAACCGGCTTCGCCCGTTGCGCGAAAGTCTGATCGGTGTGCGCCGCGCCGTCGGGGCCGACATCGTGGTTGGCCTGCGCATTTCGGCCGACGAAGCCGATGAAGGCGGGTTGGATCAGGAAACCGTCCTCGGCATCTGTCGCCAGCTTTCCGAGGAAGGTCTGGTCGACTACGTCAACACGACGCTGGGCACGATGTCGAGCCTGGGTGGTTCCATACATGTGGTGCCGCCAATGGAGATCCCACCGGCCTATGTCGCGGACAAGGCGGCGGCCATCCGTGCGGTGGTTTCGGTTCCGGTTTTCGTTGCCGGCCGCATCAACCAGCCGCAAGTTGCAGAAGGTGTCCTGGCGGCCGGCGAGGCCGACATGTGTGGTATGACGCGGGCGCTGATCGTCGATCCCGACATGCCGCGCAAGGCGCGTGAAGGGCGTCCCGACGAAATCCGGGCCTGCATCGGTTGCAATCAGGCCTGCATAGGTCACTTCCACGCCGGCCACTCGATTTCCTGCATCCAGAATCCCTCTACCGGCCGGGAACTGCGTCTTCCGCCATCCGTTCCTGTCGTACGCCGTTCATTGAAGGTGCTGGTGGCGGGTGGCGGTCCCGCGGGAATGAAGGCAGCGGTAACCGCTGCCGAGATGGGACACAGGGTGATCCTCTCGGAAGCGACGCCGCGGTTAGGAGGACAGGCGTTGCTTGCGCAGCTTTTACCCGATCGTTTCGAATTCGGAGGCTTGGTCACCAACCTAGCGACGGAATTGGCTCTGCGGCAGGTCGATGTGCGTTTGAACAGCCGCGTCGACCGGGCTGTCGTCGAGGCGATCGCCCCTGATGGCGTCATCCTCGCGACGGGCTCGGCGCCGGTTGGAAGCGAGACCGAGGGGCGAGAAGCTGGTCACGTCATCGAGGCGGCAGACCTGCTGGCGGGGAGGGCGGAACCAGGCGCGCGCGCGGTGGTGGCCGACTGGCGCTGCGACTGGATCGGTATCGGCGTCGCTATCCAGTTAAGCCGCAAGGGGCACCATGTGCGCCTAGCGGTGAACGGCATCTGTGCAGGCCAGAACCTGCAGCAATATGTACGCGATCACTGGGCCGGAAAGCTGCATGAGGCGGAGATCGAGGTCATCCCGTATGCCCGGTTTTTTGGCGCTGACGGCGATACCGCCTATTTCCTGCATGGAGCCAGCGGCCAGCCGATCGTTCTGGAAGGAACCGATACGGTGGTGCTCGCTTCCGGCAATGCGCCCGACACCGCACTTGAGCATGAACTCAAAGGCGCGGACGTGCCGTTCGTCACCATCGGCGACTGCACGATCGCCCGCAGCGCCGAGGAAGCAATCTATGATGGCGTTGCCACGACACGCGCCTTTCTTGCCCAACTGGCAGAAAATGTCACCTCCGCGGTCAAAGGTGCCGAATGACGGTTTAAGCTACCGCGTCCAAGGACGCCGGCGATCCTCGGTGTCAGTCCAAAACCTGAAAGTTTCGGCGCGAGCCTTCTGCAGTCTATCCGCTCTCTCGGGTTCCCAGGCAAGGTTCATCTGGTCAATCCGCGCTATGGTCGGACCGACGAGCAGCCCTGCTATCCCGACGTGGCTTCGATACCCGGCGGTGTGGACTGTGCCGCGCTTGTCGTTGGCGCTGCCTTGCTTGTGGATACCTTCGCTTCAGTCGCCAAGGCAGGAGTGGGAGGCGCCGTGCTTTTTAGTCGCGCCATGAGCAGATTTGTCCGACGGGCGCACACGTGGTCAAGCGACCGGCGCTATCGCGGCGGATGCTGGGATAGCGATATGCGGGCCAATTGCATGGGGTTCGCAATCTGGTCGATCGCCTGCAGGTCATCGGCATGCCGTAGCGACGATGGACATCCTCTACATACTGGGCGCACCTTCGGCAAGCTGCTCGTCCGGCAATCGAGCATGGATGAGCTGCGAACCTCCGCGAGCGGGACGATTTTCGGTGCCGGCAGTCGTTCAATGACGATGGCTTGGCACAATGGGCAGTTCATCCGCTAAGTGCTTGCGCTCGAGGATATCCAGGCCGCGATCGATTTATCGGCGAGCAGATCGGCAAAATCGAGAATATCTGCGAGATCATTCCTGCGGCTGCGCCCGACACACCGTCCGAGTTGGCCGCCTTGTGACCGAGACCTCCGGGACAGACGCCCTCTATGCCGCCGATCTTGCCGCACGCCGCCGTGAGCGACTTTTCCTTGGATGGGCCCAGGCACGCTCGCGGAGAAACCCAGCGATGCCCCGGAGCTCGTTTTGCGTTACTCAAGAAAGAGGCGCGCTTACATCGCAGGAACTGGATGCGCCTATCGGATCAACCCATCATAGAACGGGGTTTTGACAAATATCACATCAGGCACGCTGGCACCGCCGCATGTATCGCGACCGCGTATCACGCGGCCATGCGAGGCTGTGCCGGGTGCGTCTTGCGGAACTCCTGCGGGGTGATCCCGAACCGTCGCCGGAACAGACGGCTGAGGTGCGAAGAGTCGCAGAAGCCGCACTCGGCCGCGACCGAGGCGATCGATCTTTGTGTGTTTTCCAGAAGGTGCTGCACGAGGGCCAGCCGCATTTCCAGGAACGCCTCCGACGGAGACTTGTCGATGGCGGTCCGGAAACGCCGTTCCAGCCGGCGCTTGCCGACGTTCAGTTGGCGCGCGATCGACGTTATGGAAAGCGGCACGTCCAGGCACTGCTGCATCAGGAGCAGCGCCTTGTGGACGACGGAGTCGCTTGTCTGGATGTCCAGCGTGAACCCCGGCTGCGGCGCATCTCCCTGCTCCGCGTCCGAAATCATCATGATGTGTAGGCTCTTGGTGGCCGCAGACTTGCCGATATGCCTTTCGACCAGGAAGGCAGCAAGATGCGCCGTGCTCGCCCCACCTGCGCAGGTGAGTCGATCCCGGTCCACCACGAATATCTGATCCGATACCGGCGTGAGTCCGTCGAATTGCGCCAGGAACTCTCTGTGGTGGAACCAGCTGACGCAGCCGCGATAGCCGGCCATAAGACCGGCGCGGTGGAGTATGAACGTACCTGTGCATAGACCGACGAGAGGCACGCGGGCAGCGGCGGCGCTGCGCAGAAACGCATCAATATGCCTGTCGGTTCGCTCGACATCATCGAGCAAACCGCCGACCACCACGATGTAGTCGAAGCGCGCCGGGTCGCCTAAGAGCTCCTGCGGCTGGACGAGGACGCCGCTGCTGGAAAGTATCGGCCGCATCTGCTGCGCGAGTACGCTCCATCTGCATCTGATCGGCCGGCTGCGGTCGCCCTCGTCGGCCGCCAGGCGCAACACATCGACGAAGTTGGCGAAAGCGCACAGCGTGAAGCGCCTCGACAGTACGATACCTACCCTCAAGCGGGCGCCGTGGCCGCTGGAGAGATCTCGCTTGCCGTAAGGGGGCGATGTCGTCTGATGTCGCATATCTATCCAGAGAAGTGTCGCATTCATTCTTTCCAACCTGCGCGCTTGCGTCAATATGTGTCGCTATCGCTTCCGCCCACCGCCTCCGCAGCGCACGCGGGTACCGCCGTCAGGATTGCATCAAATGGAAAGAGTGGACGTCCCGAACCGTCTCTTTGCCTTCTATCTCGTCCCCAATTTCACGATGCTGGCACTTTCCTCCGCCGTCGAGATATTGAGGCTGGCCAACATCGCGCTGGGCAAAAATCTTTATGCCTGGCGGCTAGTCTCCGCTGATGGCGCGAAGGTCAAAGCAAGCTGCGGCCTGACGATCGAGGTCGACAATTCTCTCGCTGCGGAGCGGCGACATCTTTCCGACCCGCAGCGGCCCTTCATGGCTGTCATCTGCGGGGGGGGGGATATCGAGCAGCACACAAACATTGCGACGGCAGCGTGGCTGCGGGAATGCCGGCAGCGCGGTGTGGAAGTCGCGAGCTTCTGCAACGGCACCTACGTCCTCGCGCGTGCGGGATTGTTGAACGGCAGGGAATGCACCATCCATTGGGAAAACTATCCCGGCTTCGTCGAGCGGTTTGGGAGTACGTTTGTGAGCACCGGTCTCTACGTCGTGGATGGCGGCGTGCACACTTGTGCCGGAGGCACCGCCGCAATCGACATGGTGCTCAACATTGTGAAGCACGATTGCGGCGACGCCGTCGTGACGGCGGTGTGCGAGCGCGCGCTTGTCGATCGTATAAGGCAGCCGACCGACCGCCAGCGGCTTCCTTTTGCAACGCGCATGAAGAAGATTAATCCGACGATCGTCCGGCTGATAGAGAAAATGCAGGACAACCTTGCCGAGCCGCTCGCCCTGGCAGAACTGGCGGAAACAGCGAAGCTTTCGCGGCGTCAAGTCGAGCGACTGTTCAACAGCGAGATGAAGTCATCCCCGCACCGCTACTACCTGAAGCTTCGCCTCGATCGCGCCCGACTTCTGCTGCTTCAGACGTGGATTCCCGTCCTGGAAGTAGCCGTCGCAACGGGATTCGTGTCAGCGTCCCATTTCTCCCGCTGTTACCGCGTGGCATATGGATGTTCTCCGCAGGAGACGCGCAACACCAAGACGGCAGGCTCTGCAGCGCACTCCCATATCATCGCGCTGAGAGACGTGGCTGCCTGAACGCGCTGGTGCGGCAGGAAGACCGTTCGGTGGGGCGACCGGGAGCGCCCGGCGATGGTCCGGATGCAGCGACAAAAGTGGTTGCAATTCACATCGACATCCGGATGTTTCCGGCCGATGTCCTTACCCGGCTCCGTCCGCGCAGGCGGTCGCGCGTCCGGCTAGCGCGGCCGTCGCACGTTATCCGCGAACGATGTGCGCGTGCAGGCATGCTGCCCGGACCACAAGGCCGTACCTACGGTGTGCACGCCTTGGCAAACGCCGGGTCGAATTAAATCCAGTCCTGTCCAGAAACGATAATTAGGAGTCCATATCGACACTTTTTGAATCGTAGGACGTGATTATGAATGAGGCACTGGGAGGAAAGGGGGCGCTTGCTGGGGCTCGTAAAGACGAGTTCTAGTCGAAGTCCTGTCTTCATCTCCGGCCCGGTATGTTCGAAAACGTGACGAGCGATCTTGCGATGAACCAAGCCTGTGGCCAAGCGGAAATAGTCGGGCGTCTAATGGATGCGCTACTCAAGCCGCAGAGCGTAGCGCTTATTGGTGCATCCTCGCGACAGTCCTCGAACGGCTTGGCTATGGTCGAGATGAGCCGGATCGACGGCTACAAGGGACGTGTCTATCCGATCAATCCGAACTATTCGGAAATTGATGGCCTGAAATGCTATCCCAGCCTGGATGCGTTACCCGAAACAGTCGATCTCGTCGTTCTGGCGATAGCGAACGCGAACCTGGAAGAGGCGTTCGACGGTGCGGTAGCGCATGGCGCCAAGGCGATAACCGTGTTCGGCTCAGCCTTTCTCGACAACGACGTCGCTCCTGCGCTCGCCCAACGATTGAAGAATAAAGCCGTGGACGCGGGAATCGTGCTGTGCGGCCCGAACTCCATGGGGCTTTACAATCCAGGCATCGGGCTGCGCATCGCCGGCTTCCCCTCCCCCGAGGGTCTGCGGGCAGGCGGGATCGCCTTCGTGGCCCAGTCCGGTTCTGCCTTCTCCGCTTTGGCGCACAACGAACGCAGGCTCGGGTTCACGGTCTGCGTGTCGAGCGGTTCGGAACTCGGAGCCACTGCTGCCGACTATATCGAGTGGTCGTTGCAGCAGCCGGAAACGCGGGTGATCGGTCTGTTCCTCGAACAGATGCGCAATCCGAAAAGATTTGCAAACGTCCTGGATCGCGCAAGCAGTCGGGACATACCCGTTGTGATCCTGAAGGTAGGCCGAACGGCCAAAAGCGCGCAGATGGCGCTGAGCCATACCGGCGCACTCACCGGCAACGACCAGTCGTTCCTGGCATTTTGCCGGAAGTACGGCGCGGTCGTCGTGGAGGATCTGGACGAATTCGCAGCGACGCTGCAATTTTTCGATCAGCCGCGAAGGCTGCCGGAGCATGGGGCTTTCGCGAGCATGCATGACTCCGGTGGCGAGCGTGAACTCACCGTCGACATCGCCGAGCGGCTGAACGTCGAGTACGCCGAGATTTCCTCCGAAACGCGGGGCAGGATTCAACCCTTCCTCGATCCTGGGCTCCATGCCGAAAACCCGCTGGATGCGTGGGGAACGCCGGGCAACTTCGTCGAGCGGTACGAAGGCGCCCTAAACGCCCTGCTCGCCGACGAGAATGTAGGTACCGCCGTATTTTTCTCGGATATTCGCGACGACTACTGGTATTCCGCCGGCGTCGCGCAAGCGGTCCTAAAGGTCGCCATGAAGGCAGCGAAGCCTGTCGCGATTGCGACGAATTATTCGAAGACGACCAATTCGGAGCTGGCGCTGGCTCTCGCACGCGAAGGCGTTCCTGTCATCGAGGGAACGCGGGAGGCTCTTCTCGCGTACCGTCACGCCTCGCATTGGCGCAACCGGCCGCGCCACGTCGAAGCTCCCGCGCCGCATGCCGACGCGACGACGGTCCAAGCCTGGCGGACACGGCTGTCGTCTGGAAACGACTTGTCGGAGCACGAAGGCCTGAGGCTTCTTGCGCATTTCGGTGTCAGGGCTGTGGAAACCACGCGTGTCGCCAACCTCAAGGATGCCTGCGATGCGGCCAGCAAGATCGGATATCCCGTGGTGCTCAAGACCGCGACCGGCCACGCGCACAAGTCCGATGTGGGAGGCGTCCGCCTCAACCTCAAGTCCGCCGAGGATCTACAAACCGCATATGGCGATTTGTGCAATCGTCTCGGGCCGGAAGTCCTCGTCTCGGCGATGGCCGCGCCGGGCGTTGAGATCGGATTGGGTGCTGTCGTCCGCGACGAGATGGGGCCCTTGGTAGTGGTGTCCGCAGGCGGTGTACTGATTGAACATTTGAAAGACAGTAACGCGGCACTGGCGCCGATTTCGGCTGCCGAAGCTCTCGATCTCCTGAAAGGGCTGCGGATCTACCCGTTGCTAGAAGGAGTGAGAGGCAACCTGCCCGCCGACATCGAAAGCCTAGCGACGCTGATCGAGCGCTTCTCAGTGTTGGTGACGAGCCTCTCCGATGTGATCTCGGAGATCGACGTCAATCCCGTAATTGCAAATGCGTCGGGAGCGGTCGCAGTCGATGCGCTCGTGGTCGCGAAACCCAGGAAGAAATGATGGATATTTCACTGTCGAAGCGGGAAATCGAGCTCGCCAGGCTCGGGCGCGATTTCTTCGAGCAGGTGCTTGCGCCCTTGGAGATACTCACCGACGAACACGGCGAACTGCCCAAAGAGCAGCGAAAGCCTCTGCGCGAGCAGATCGTCAAATGGGGCCTCGCCGGCATCAACCATTCAAAGGAAGACGGCGGTCTGGGCCTCACCATGCTCGAGCAAGTCGTCATCGAGGAACAACTGGGGCGGGCTACCAACGGCCTTTGGACATGTGTTTGGCGGCCTCCGGTTTCGCTCAGATACGGCACCGCCAAGCAGAAGCAGGAATATCTGGTTCCATCTAACGCCGGCGACCGGCGCGGCGCCTTCGCCATAACCGAACCCAACGCAGGATCTGACAACAACGCTGTGACGACGAGCGCGGTTCTCGAAAACGGCCGCTGGAAGCTGAACGGCGAGAAGTGGTTCGTCACCTCATACAAGGCTTCCGACTTCATCATCGTGCATGCACATGTCGACGGAGATCCCGCCAAGCCTACCCTGTTCCTCGTCGATTCGAACGCGGACGGCGTTGTCCACCTCCGCTCGCCGAAATTCATGCACAACTACGCCTTCGATCATGCGGAACTACGGTTCGACGACGTCATGCTCGCTGAAGACAGAATGCTGGGCGAGATCGGTCAGGGTTTCGAACTAACTAAGCGATGGTTCGTCGAGGCACGGCTGCAAATCGCCTGCCATACGCTCGGTGCCGCGACGCGGGCTCTGGATGTTGCCAACGAGTTCGCCGGCGGCCGAGTCCAGTTCGGTCGTCCTATCCGGGATTTCCAGGCAATCGAGTTCATGCTGGCTGACATGGCCGTCGATATCTACGCTGGGAAATCGATGCTTTATCGGCTTGCCGCGGAAATGGACCACGGCCTCGACCAAAAGATCATCCATGCGCGGGCAAGCGCGGTCAAACTGTTCTGCTCCGAGATGGCGGGACGCGTCATCGACAAGGCGGTCCAGATCCTGGGTGGCCGGGGCTATATGCGTGAATCTCCCGTCGAGCGGCTCTATCGCGACATCCGAGTGGACCGCATTTGGGAGGGAACTTCCGAAATCCAGCGGGTGGTCATAGCTGGCCAGATCAAGAAACGAGGACTTGATGTCTATGCAGGTTGGTAGCGCCGGCGAGCCGGCGCACCAGCCGTCGGTCCGGCTTGCAGAGCGAGAAAATTCGGCCGCAAAGTTCAAGGCAGCCGCGATGAACTGGCTGCTGCTGCTTCCTGCGACGTTGTTTCTAATCGGATGCTTCGGCGTCCCGCTCCTCGCCCTCGTGAAGATCAGCTTCGAGGGCGAAGGAGGGCCTTTTTCCGCCTATGAGACGCTTATCTTCGATGACGTATTCCTGACAGTGTTCTGGAACACGTCAAAGCTCGCGATTATCGTGACGATGATCTCGGTGCTGCTCGCCTATCCGACCGCTTTCCTGCTGTCGCGGTTGCGCGGCACACTCCTTTCGATTGCCCTATACTGTATCCTCGTGCCGTTCTGGATCAGCGTTCTGGTCCGTACCTTCAGCTGGATGCTGCTTCTCGAGCGCAACGGCCCGGTGAACGGCACGCTGATGTTCCTCGGAATTACCGACCAGCCGCTGAAGCTTCTCTTTAATAATTTCTCGGTCTATCTGGGAATGATCCATGTGCTGCTGCCCTATGCAGTCCTGCCGATCTACTCGTCGATGCTCAAGCTGGACCAGCGGCTGATACAGGCCAGCAACGGTCTGGGCGCGACCAACCTCCAGACATTCTGGAAAGTCTACCTTCCGCTAACCGCAAACGGCGTGATGACGGGCGCGATATTTGTTTTCCTAATGGCGCTGGGTTTCTACATCACGCCGTCTCTGCTTGGAGGTTTGAACAATCTCACGGTGGCCATGCTCATCGACAATTTCGTCAATGAGAGGCTCATCTGGCCACTGGCCGCAGCGGCTTCATTCATCCTGCTCGTCATCATTCTCGTCATACTGGGTGTCGCCACCCGGTTTATCGCGCTCAAACAAGCGGTGACTGTGCGATGAACGAGCGAAACCCCGGCGCCGTTGTCTCACAGATTCTTGGTGCGGTCGTCCTCGCATTTCTTGTGCTCCCCATCCTCGCGGTGGTCCCTGCGTCGTTCAATGCGTCGTCGTTCATAAAGATTCCGCCACAGGGATATTCGACGCGCTGGTATGCGCAGTTTCTCACCGATTCAGAGTGGATAAGGTCTGTCGTCACAAGCGTCGAGGTAGCGTTGACCGCCACCTCTCTCTCGGTTGTGCTCGGCACGCTCGCGGCGCTCGGGCTGGCGCGGGCAACGCCGTTGGTACGAGGGGCCGTCACCGGCCTCATGCTGGCGCCGCTGATCGTCCCCGTCATCATGACCAGCATCGCACTCTATTATTCAATGCGCTTCGTTGGGCTGCAGGGCAGCGTCTTCGGCTTGGCGCTCGGGCACAGCCTGCTGTGCCTGCCTTTCGTGGTGCTGAACGTCGGCGTGTCGCTGGCGCGCTTCGACCAAACCCTGCTGCGCGCCGCGGCAGGCTTGGGGGCCGGCCCGCTCTACGCGTTCAGAACGGTGACGCTGCCTGCAATCAAGCCGGGGCTTTTCGCCGGCGCCGCCTTTGCCTTCATAACTTCGTTCGACGAAGTGGTCTTGTCCATGTTTCTAGTGGGGCCGGCGGCCAAGACGCTTCCCATCAAACTCTTCGAGCAGATCCGGATCGAGTTCACCCCGGTGGCCGCAGTCGCCTCGACGGCGATACTGGTCGTGACAGTCATCCTCTTCGCAATTGTGCAGATCAACCGAGTTAAGGGACAAGAGTAGGTGAACGAGCGAACCCGAGGCGCCGCCGTCAAATTCGAGGGCGTGTTCAAGAATTTCGGTCAAGTCACGGCGCTTCATCCGACGACTCTGGACGTGGGCGCAGGCGAGTTCCTAACCCTGCTCGGCCCATCTGGCAGCGGGAAAACCTCCCTGCTGAACATCGCTGCCGGCTACCTCCTGCCGGACGGCGGCACATTGAGATTGGGCGGCTCCGATATAACGAGCGTGCCGCCGCGCCGCCGGAACATTGGAATGATGTTCCAGAACTACGCCCTTTTCCCCCACATGAACGTGTTCGACAATGTGGCTTACGGCTTGCATGTTCGTCGCAGGCCGACGCAGGAAGTCAAGCAGCGTGTGCTGGCGGCACTGGAGATGGTACGGCTTGAGGGTTTCGAAGCCCGAGGCATTCAACAACTGTCCGGCGGTCAGCAGCAGCGGGTCGCGCTCGCCCGCGCGATCATCATCGAGCCGGACCTGCTTCTGATGGACGAGCCGCTAGGTGCATTGGATCGACAGTTGCGCCGGCATGTACAGTTGGAAATACGCCGCCTTCACGAGCAATCGAGGCGCACCACAATCTACGTCACACATGACCAGGAAGAAGCTCTGGTTATGTCGGACCGGATTGCCGTGCTCAACAGCGGTCGCCTTGAGCAGGTCGGCACGCCGGCCGAACTGTACCGGCAGCCGAAAAACGTCTTCGTGGCGACCTTCCTGGGCGAGTCCAATCTCCTGCGGGTGACAGTGGTCTCGCGCCAGGCCACATGCATCGTCTTCAGGCTCGAAGGAACGGAACAAACGTTTAAAATACCGGCATATCCCGATATTTCGCAACAAGACACCGCACAGCTTCTCGTTCGCCCGGAGGACTTCCGCGTAGAATCTGATGGTTCAGGCCTCGCCGCCGAGGTTCTGGAGACTGTCTACTTGGGCGAACTGTCGGCCATTCGTCTTCGTTTGCAGTCTGGTGATCTCGTCTGGATGCGCTCGATGAGTTCGCCGCATGTGAAAGTGGGGGATCGCATCCGGGTCTCATGGGAGCCCGGCAAAGCACGTCTGCTCGATCAGTAAGAAACAAGGCAAAGAGGAGAGAACCATGATCAACAGAAGAAGCGTACTAACGGTAGGAGCGGCAGCGGGCATCACAGCCGTCATGCCGATGAGACAGCAGGCAGCACAGGCTCAACCAGCCAGGCCATTCGTTTTCTGCTCCTGGGGAGGTACGTTGCAGGAAATGGAGAAGCGCGCGTTCGTGGAACCGTTCATGCAAAAGAAAGGTCTGTCGTTCCAGGAGGCGTCGCCGACCACTTATGCGAAGATCAAGGCACAAGTCGAAGCTGGCGCGGTCGAATGGGATCTCGTGACCGTGGGTGGGCAATGGCTCTACCAGGGTGGCACCGACGGCCTGCTCGAGCCGATGGACTACGGCATCATCAAGAACGAAGGGCTCGCCGACCGTTGGATGGCGAAACACGGCGTCTATACGAGCACCGGCTCGACTGTCGTTGCTTACAACACCGATACATTCGCCCAGGACAAGGCTCCGAAGACCTGGGAAGACTTCTGGAACGTAAAGGATTTCCCCGGACCGAGAAGCCTGTTCGCGCGTATGTACTACAACTACGAAGCGGCGCTCCGGGCGGCAGGCGTCCCCCTGGATCAGATCTATCCAGCTACGGAAGAGAAGGTCCGGACGATGTTCCAGAAGCTCGAGGAGATCAAGCCGCACGTTGCCGCCTGGTGGACTTCCGGCGCCCAGCCGCCCCAGTTGCTCTCTACCGGAGAGGTCGTCCTGGCAATGGCGTGGAACGGCCGCATATTGGACGCTCAGAAGAACAGTGCTCCAGTGGCGATGAACATGCCGACCGGCATAGTCTGGGGCAACGTCTTGGTTGTACCGAAGGGCTCGCCCTACAAGGACCTCGCGATGGAAATTATCAATTATGCCATCAGCGCAGAGGCGCAGGACCGGCTCGTTCCGATCGGCGCCTACGGTCCCGTGCTCGAAAGCTCCGCGGCGAAGGCTTCCCCGGAGGAGGCAACCCGGCTCGTCACCCATCCGGAAAACATGAAGGAGGTCGTGATCTTCAACGACGAGGAGGCTGCTTCCTACTTGGCCAAATACGAAGCCGACTGGCAGAAATTCCAGCTTCAGCAGTGATCGGCAAGGGGCGAGCCCGGTGCGGCTTGCCCTGTTTCGCCAAGGGATACGACAGACCCCATGCAGTCCATCTTCGCCGATTCGCTCTTCGCAGGGCGGACAGCCTTGATCTCAGGCGGCGGCACAGGGATCGGACTTGCGATTGCCGAAGAACTCGGTCGGCTTGGAGCCTCGGTCATCCTCGTCTCTCGTTCGCGAGAGACGCTTGCCACGGCGGCTGACAAGCTGAAATCTGCCAACATCGCCGCGCAATGGAAACAGGTGGACATCCGCAAGGAAGACCAGGTCGCCTGCCTCTTTGACGATTTCCGAGCCACAGACGATAGCATCGACATTCTCGTCAACAACGCTGGTGGCCAGTTTTCGGCCCCGGCTCTCGATATCACCGCAAACGGCTTCCGCGCGGTGGTCGATCTGAACCTGACCGGCACGTGGCTGATGTCTCATGCGTTCGCGCGACACGCCATCGCCCGTGGCTTGCCCGGCAAGATAATCAACATCGTGCTCTCGATTGAATGCGGGGCGCCTGGATATGCCCACGCGGCGGCGGCGAGGTCGGGCGTCATCAACTTGACCAAAACCCTTGCCTCGGAGTGGGCGCGATACGGGATAAACGTCACCTCGGTAGCACCCGGCATCATCGACACCCATGGATTGGCGAACTATGACCGAGCGACCGTCGACCGGACGGTCGCGACATTGCCTATGGGGCGAATGGGTAAACCCAACGAGGTCGCGAACTGCGTGGCGTTCCTCGCCTCTCCCGCAGGGGACTACATCACCGGCGAAACCTTATTCGTGGACGGCGGAAAGCAGTTGGCGCCGACCGGCTAACAATGCGATCATCGAATCCGGCCGGCAGCAGCATGAACGAGCGAGAGGAAGCCCTTCGATCATGCGAGGTTGTCATGACAGCGCCAGCTTCTCAGCCGCCATCACCTGCTGAAGGTGATGGCGTGCGCTGTGGTCGCGGTTCGAGTTGCGCGCTTACCTCACTCAGACGGTGGTCGGTCCGGAATATGAACTTGCCGCGGCGTTCGATGACTCCATTGGCTAGGTTCTGCGACTAGGTTTTGCTGCCGACGCGGTTGGAGGCTTCGACCACATGGACCGTGTGGCCGTACCGCTCCAATCTCCAAGCCGTTGACATGGTGGCCAAGCCGGCACCGGCCACTAGTATCCTCACGTATATTATCCCATCTTATGCGGAATTCGGGGGAGCGACTGCTTCACGCTCGTCGCGTTTTTTCGGAGAGCCGGGGTATGTATCATATCGTTTTTCTACTGACGCCCGAGTTCTCCCTCACCAACGTTGCGACGGCGATCGACACCTTGCGCGTTGCCAATTCGCTGATAGATTCGCCGTTCTACAAGTGGCAAGTTGCCACTGATAGTTCCATGGAGGTCCCGTCAAGTTGCGGTCTGACCTTGAAAGCAGACATAACCTTCTCGGAAGTCACCGAATTCGATCTGCTGCTCGTCTGTGGAAGCTTCAAGCCTCAGCAATATGTCAACGAGAGCACCCAGCGTAAGCTGCGGCGGCTAGCCCGCTATGGTAAGTGCATCGGTAGCATGGAAGCCGGAGCCTATCATCTTGCCCATAGCGGAGCATTTGACGGGTTCACCGTAACCGCCCACTACGCGAACCTGCCGATCTACGCGAAGATGTTCCCAAACGTGAATTTCGTCAGCAACGTCTTCACGTGCGACGAACGCAGGGCTAGTTGCGCGGGTGGGCTCACGAGCCTCGATCTCATGCTGCACATTATCAAAAGGGATTTGGGGATCAATCACGCGCTCCGATGCGCCAACCTGCTCCAGGCTCCTTCGATACGGGACGAGAAAGAGCAACAGAGCGGCGTGCTCGTTATGGCCGACAACACGTTACCGGCACAGATCAACAGCGCCTGCCGCCTTATGGAACATAACATCGCGTTGCCCTTGCCGATAACCGAAATAGCTTCGAAAATTGGCGTTTCCCGTTGACAGTTGGATCGGCTCTTCCGTGTCCACTTCTCCTCGACAGCCTCTGACGTTTATCAGTCGATGCGATTGTCACGCGCCCGGAAGCTTCTGCGATCCACTAATATGAATCTGCCAACGGTCAGCGACGCTTGCGGCTTCACCTCTTACGCAAGCTTCTCCAGGGCTTACCGGCGAATGTTCGGCTGGTCGCCTACTCGCGAGCGGCGGCGTTCGTCCGGCGATCGCAACACGTCGATGCGTCTGATGCCGGCCTTCGACCTGCATCCTGATCAGACACAATACGCCCCCGACAAGCTGCTGTAAGGCTTAAAGTGTGACTTTTCATGGAATGAGGACCCCGTTTTGGAGTGCGCCCCTTGGGGTGGACGAGTGATCAGGCGGCGTTTTGACCGGTCTGCCGGATGTGTTGATCCTCGAACTGTTGCGGGCTGAGATATGCCAGCGCCGAATGTAGCCTTCGCTTGTTGTAGGCTTCCTCGATGAATTGAGGAAGATGCTCGGTGACGTCCTCGAAGGTTTCGAACGCCATCGGGTAAACGGCCTCGACCTTGAGCGTCTTCATGAAGCTCTCGGCCTTGGCATTGTCATAGGGATTGCCCTTACGCCCCATCGACCCGATCAGATCGGCGTCTGCCAGGACCTTTCGATAGATCTCCGCTGCGTATTGGGCCCCGCGATCGGAATGATGAATGCAGCCGGGTGGCGGCCGTCTGCGGGCAATCGCCATCTTAAGAGCTGCCACGGTCAGGCGCGCATCAATGGATCGGCCGATGGCATAGCCCACAACGAGGCGTGACCAGGCGTCGAGAATGATGGCGACGTAGATGAAGCGCGTGGGCAGCGCCACATAAGTGATGTCGCCAACCCAGAGCTGGTTCGGCCCGGTCGGCAGAACGTCTCGGGCCAGATTCGGATAGATTGGCGAACCGTGACCGCTGTCGGTCGTGGTGACGAACCGCCGCCGAACCTTCGGCTGCAGGCCGTGCTCACGCATCAGGCGCCGGATCTTCTTGTGATTGACGACAAGGCCCAGCTGCCGCAACGCGGCGCCGACACGACGGTAGCCATAGCTTTCGAACTCGTCACAGGCCTCGAACATGGCTTCGACTATCGCCGTGTCGTCGGTTGGTCGCTCAGCGCAATCGTAATGGGTCGAGCGCGCGATCCCCATCAGCCTGCATCCTTGCGCGACGGAGACGCCACGGGGCCGGTGATGGCGGACGTAGTCCCGCTTCTCGGCGGCGGTGCGCTTCTCAGAGCCCCCTTTAGAAACTCCAGTTCGAGAGCCTGCTTGCCGACAAGCCGCTCCAGCGCAGCGATGCGGGCTTCATATTCCTGGATCAGATCGGCGGCCTGCGCATCTTCATCAAGAGCGCCTTCTTCGTATTTACGAACCCAGACCCGGATCAGCTGGCGCTGAATGTCGTGGCGCTTGGACAGTCCGTGCAGCGTCTCGCCGGCGAGATATTCCTGCGCGACCTGCCGCTTAAACTCGATGCTGTGAGTGCGATATCTTGCCATGGCCTTCTTTCCGAAAACCCGGCCGACTGGGTCAATCCCGAAATCCTAAACTGTCCACCCTCAGGGGCGCACTCCAAAGCCGGGGTCCCTTTTGCGCGAAAAACCAGGGTCCCGATTCAGTGGTGATTGACACTCAAACAAACTACTTTCCAAGCTGAAAGATGCGTCTCTCGTCACCGACAAGGCGTTGATCGCAGGGAAGTGGATAGCTGCCAGCGACAGCGGCAAGACTTTTGAGGTGACAAATCCATCGACTGGCGAGGTGATCGCTACCTTGCCAGATATGAGCCGGGCGGAGACGGCACGCGCTATCGAAGCGGCCTACACCGCGCAAAGGGCCTGGGCCCGGAAGACCGGCAAAGAGCGCGCCTCCGTCCTGCGCAGGCTCTTCGATCTTCTGGTCGTCAACGCCGATGATCTTGCTGTAATTCTGACGATGGAGATGGGAAAACCATTGGCGGAAGCTAAAGGCGAAATCCTTTACGGTGCGGCCTATGTTGAATGGTTTGGCGAAGAGGCCAAGCGGGTATATGGTGACACGATACCGGGACATCAGCCCGACAAGCGTATTCTTGTGGTCCGGCAACCAATCGGGGTTGTTGCGGCAATCACCCCGTGGAACTTCCCAAACGCAATGCTTGCACGTAAGATGGCACCAGCTGTTGCGGCGGGCTGTGCCGTGATCGCCAAGCCAGCAGCAGAGACGCCGCTTTCGGCGTTGGCGCTGGCAGTGCTCGCTGAGCGCGCGGGACTCCCAGAGGGCATTTTCAACGTGATCCTGTTCGACGGACTCCTCCTCCATTGGCAAGGAGTTCACCGAGAACGACAAGGTGCGCAAGCTGACTTTCACCGGCTCAACTGAGGTTGGACGCATCCTTATGCGCCAAGGTGCGGATCAGATCATGAAACTCGGCCTTGAGTTGGGCGGCAATGCCCCATTCATCGTGTTCGATGACGCGGATCTCGATGCGGCCGTAGAAGGGGCAATGATCTCCAAATACCGCAACAACGGCCAGACGTGTGTCTGCGCTAACCGCATCTACGTGCAGTCGGGCGTGTATGAAGCTTTTTCGGAGAAGCTAACCGCGAAGGTCAGCGCGATGAAGGTCGGTGATGGGTTTCATGATGGCGTCGATGCCGGCCCGCTGATCGACAAAAAGGCTTTGAAAAAGGTGGAGCAGCATATTGCGGACGCTGTTTCGAAAGGAGCCACCATTGCTGTTGGGGGCAAGCCGGACGTGAGCGGCGGGCTGTTTTTCCAACCGACCGTTCTTACTGGTGTGACGGCTGAGATGAAGGTCGCGCGCGAGGAGACCTTTGGACCGGTGGCGCCGCTCTTTAGATTCGACGATGAGGAGGAAGTAATCGCCATCGCAAATGATACGGAATTTGGCCTGGCCTCTTACTTCTACGCCAAGGATATGTCGCGCATCTTCCGCGTCGCCGAGGCGCTCGAATACGGCATGGTCGGTATAAATACCGGCCTAATCTCCACCGAAGTGGCTCCCTTTGGTGGGGTAAAACAATCAGGCCAGGGACGTGAGGGCTCGAAGTACGGTATCGATGACTACGTCGAGCTAAAATACCTCTGCCTGAGCGTGTAACCTTTGGCAGAAAGTTGCAGTCTCTTAGTAGCCGCGTCCGATCAGGTCAAGGTTCCGATGGTCTGCGCGGCGGTAAAGCTCGCCGTCTCCGGCGCCTATGAAGGTCGCCCACGCCGGCAAGAGCAGCAGACGCGTCGTCTCCGCCTTCATCGCCACCGCATTCGCGCAATAGACGCCTGAGGCCTCAAGCACCCATTGGCGAGCCGTCGCCGACCAGATTCGGCCGAAGGTTCCGAAGCTCGCTGCCATCCTCGACGCCGCCGCGTCGAACGTGCTCGCCTACATGACCTTGCGCGCACATTCCACCAACACGAGCCGTCTTCCCTGCACGGGGCTCAACAGGAAGCGTCCCATGCAACAGGCGGTGCCGAACGCGAAAGCGCGAAACAGACCAGCCAGAGCATCCAAATTAGAGTGCTGAAGCACGAACCTGCGATAGGCGGCTAGTTCGGCGACGCGTTTCATCGTCGCCAGCGCCGCCTGCAGCGAGGGTGGGCGAGACAGGATCGTCGATCCGAAGCGGTGGAGAAATTGGACCTGCGCGGCTTCGAGCGCCTCATAGGCGCCCTTCTAGATCCAGAAGCCTTGCGCATCCGTACCACTAAAGCTGTCGGTCATCGTCGTGCGCAGTGCTGCGGTGGTGATGACCTTGCCCTGCTCAAGGAAGTGAAGAAACTCGGTCGCCGCTTGGTGAATCGCGTGGCCGGTGTCGGCCGTGCCGGATGGCGCAGCTTTCAGCTATTCGCTCTGATAAAGTTTCGTGTGGCCAGTGATCGCTATAGGGGGCTTATGACTCCACAAACCATCGAAACGAAGCTGTGACCTTTGAGACAAAAGCCGACCGCTAGCAGACTTGAATAGAAGCTTTGCCAGCTGCTTAACTCGCCGCGCAAGGGAGAGAGCGGGGTCAGGGGGTGCGGCCTTGCCGGGGCAGAGAGTGTCGGGGAGCGGGGCGGACACTCTCGCTCGAAGGACACCGCCATGAACATCGTCACGACCACACGGACCGTGGCTCGCACGGCCGCTCCCCTTGCCGTGCCGCCTGTCGGCTCCTATGCACGCCGGGAAAAAACTATCTTACGCATCCTCAGGCTCAAATGCATTGCCATATTCGTCTTACCTATATATGCCAGCGAAAATAACTTGCGAGCGGCTCGGAGGTTGAATGTTGATTTCCGCTGAGAGCTGACCCGGGATTTTCGCCGAGAAGTGACCCGCCTTCATGTATGGTTTGGGTCTCAGGTTTTGGTCAAGGGCGCGGCTTTCTCCTTCTTTTTGGCTGGGGCCTGGGCGGAACTGTTTTTGAAGCGGAAGCTGTCGTTTCCGGTCTCCAGGATGTGGCAGTGATGGGTCAGCCGATCGAGCAGCGCGGTTGTCATCTTGGCGTCACCAAAGACGGTAGCCCACTCGCTGAAGCTGAGATTGGTGGTGATGACGACGCTGGTGCGCTCGTAGAGGGTGCTCAGCAGATGGAACAGCAGCGCTCCGCCTGATGCACTGAAGGGCAGGTATCCGAGTTCGTCGAGGATGACGAGATCGGAATGAGCGAGCCGATTGGCGATCTGACCTGCTCTGCCTTGGGCCTTCTCCTGTTCGAGCACGTTGACGAGTTCGACGGTGGAGAAGAAGCGGACACGCTTGCGATGATGCTCGACCGCCTGCACGCCGAGAGCGGTGGCGATGTGGGTCTTTCCGGTGCCTGGACCTCCGACAAGCACGACGTTGTTGGCATCCGCCATGAACGCACAGCGATGGAGCTGGCGCACGAGGGCCTCGTTGATCTCGCTGCTGGCGAAGTCGAAGCCGGCCAGGTCGCGATAGACGGGGAAGCGGGCTGCCTTGAGCTGATAGGCGGTGGATCTGACCTCCCGTTCTGCCATCTCGGCCTTGAGCAGTTGCGACAGGATCGGGATGGCGGCCTCGAAGGCGGGAGCGGCCTGTTCGGTGAGCTCGGCGACGGCCTGCGCCATGCCGTGCATCTTCAGGCTTCTGAGCATGATGACGATGGCGCCGCTGGCGGGATCATGACGCATGGCGCACCTCCCTGGCCTGGCGCAGCGCATCGTAGCGCTCGACATTGGCCTGCGGCTCCTTGGCCAGGCTCAGCGCCTGCGGTGCATCCACGACTGGTGTCGAGAGCGGCCTGCCATCGACCAACCTGTGCAGGAGATTGAGGATATGGACCTTGGTGGGGACGCCGGCCTCGAGTGCCATCTCCACTGCCGCCAGCACGGCCTGCTCGTCATGCTGCAGGACAAGGGCCAGGATCTCGACCATCTCCCGGTCGCCGCCGGGCTTCCTGAGCAGGTGCTGCTGCAGCCGCTTGAAGGCTTCGGGCAGTTCGGTGAAGGGCGCGCCGTTGCGCAAGGCTTGCGGGTTTCGCTAATGTCCGGACACGGATTCCGGTAAACCCCGGACAGCAATTTCAGTAATTCGCGGACAGCGATTTCACTAAATCCCGGACAGTTCCGGGATCGGATTTGGCGGTCGGTTCTCGGCTGCGCCGTTCTGGCAGTTTGGCCCCTCACGATGAGTAGCGAGGGGCCATGCCAAGACGGAAGCAAGCGAGACGAACGACAGTGAGGGATATACGCACGATCCTGCGCCTGACCCATGAACAGGGTCTGTCGGTGCGCGAGGTGTCGGAACGGCTGAAGATCAGCAAGACGACGGTCTCGACCTACCTGCTGCGAGCGCGGGAGGCCGGACTTAAGTGGCCGCTGCCGCCGGCCCATGCCGATGACGCGGCGCTCGAGCGGCTGCTGTTTGGTCGTGTCGGCCGTCCGCCGCGCGATCAGCGCGAGCCGGACTTCGCACTGGTTGCCCGGGAACTGAAGCGCAAGGGCGTGACGCTGACGCTGTTGTGGCAAGAATATCGCGCCACCCATCCCGACGGCTACGGCTATACCTGGTTTTGCGAGCGCTACGCCGCCTTCGAGCACCGGGTGAACGCGAGCTTCCGCCATCGCCACCGTGCGGGCGCGGTGATGCAGACCGACTACGCCGGCCATACGGTGCCGGTGATCGACCCCATTACGGGCGTCGTCTGCGCCGCCCAGATCTTCGTCGCGGTGCTGGGCGCCTCGAACCTGACCTTCGCCTTCGCCAGTTCCAGCCAGAAGCTGCCCGACTGGATCGACGGCCAGGTGCGGGCTCTCACCTTCTTCGGCGGCGTCACCAGGGCCATTGTCTGCGACAATCTGAAGGCGGGCGTTGCCAAGGCGCTGTGGTTCGAGCCGACGCTGAACGCGACCTTCGCGGCCATGGCCGAGCATTACGACACCACCATCCTGCCGACCCGCAGCCGCAAGCCGCGCGACAAGGGCAAGGTCGAAGGTGCAGTGCTGATCGTCGAGCGCTGGATCCTCGCCCGGCTCAGAAACCAGACCTTCTTCTCACTCTCCCAGCTTAACACGGCCATCGCCGAACTGGTGACGGAGCTGAACGATCGACCGATGCGCCATGTCGGCAAGAGCCGCCGCGAACTGTTCGAGGAGATCGAACGGGCGGCCCTGGCGCCGTTGCCAGCGACACCCTTCGAGTACGCCGAATGGAAGTCGGCCAAGGTCCATCCCGATTACCATGTCGAGGTCGACAGGACGTTCTATTCCGTGCCGCACCGGCTGATCGGCAGCACGGTCGAGGTGCGGCTCACCCACAGGGTGGTCGAGATATTCCACGACCACCAGCGCGTCGCCAGTCATGTTCGCCGCTCGCAGCGTTCCGGCCATGTCACCGTCAATGCCCATATGCCCAAGGCGCATCAGCGCTACGCCAACACCACGCCGGCCGACCTGATCGGGCGCGCCGCCAGGATCGGACCCAACGCCGCCATCCTGGTCGAGCGCATGATGCGCGACCGGCCGCATCCGGAACAGGGATACCGCTCGGCCATGGGCATCCTGTCGCTGGCTCCACGCTATGGCCCGGAGCGCCTCGACGCCGCCTGCGAGCGGGCGCTTTCCATCAACGCGATCGCCTACTCCTCGGTCAACGCCATCCTCAAATCCGGCCTCGACCGGGCACCGCCTACCCCTGAACCAGCGCGGCCGGTGCCGACGCACGCCAATATCCGCGGCAACACCTATTACCAGTAAAGGAAAGGAAGACGACAATGCTGACCAATCCCACCCTCAACCAGATGCAGGCCCTCGGGCTGAACGGCATGGCCGCCGCCTGGCGGGAACTGGCCGAACAGGACGGCGTCGCCGAACTCGGCCGCGACGAGTGGCTCGGCCTGATGCTCGATCGCGAGATCGCCATGCGCGCCGACAAGCGCGTCAGGAACCGGCTCGCCGCCGCAAAGCTGCGCTTCCCCGAAGCCTGCATCGAGGACATCGACTTTACCGCCTCACGCGGCCTCGACCGGCGCAACGTCATGGCGCTCGCCCAAGGCGAATGGCTGAAGGCGCATGAGAATCTGATCCTGACAGGCCAGACCGGCACCGGGAAATCATGGTTGGCCTGCGCCATCGGGCGGCAGGCGGCGCGCCTCGATCATTCCGTGTTCTATGCGCGCGCGCCACGCCTGTTCGAGGACCTGGCGCTTGCCCGCCTCGACGGCCGCTTCCCTCGTCTCATCGACAAACTTATCCGCGTCCAATTGCTCATTCTCGACGACTTCGGCACGCATAGCCTGTCGGACCAGCAGCGCTTCCATCTCTTCGAAATCGTCGAGGAGCGCTACCGGCGCAAATCCACCGTCATCACCGCTCAAACCCCCGTGGCCAAATGGCATGACCTCATCGCGGACCCCACCGTCGCCGATGCCATTTTGGATCGCCTCGTTCACAATGCCCATCGTATCGAACTCCAGGGCGAGAGCATGCGGAAGCAAAAAACCGCGCCCCTCTTGACCGGCGGCGAAAACGGCGAAATCAATCACCCGTAACGACAACCAGGCAACCAAGGACCATCGCCGCCAAACTGTCCCGACATTAGCGAAACTGCTGTCCGGGAATTAGCGGAACCACTGTCCCGACTTTCCGAAATCCGCACGCAAGGCTCCCGGCTTGCGCTGGATGACCGCCAGATAGTGCCGCCAATCGTAGACGGTCTGGCCAAGACGGTCGTGCGACCGCTCGATGATGCGGCGGTGCTCGCAGATGAGCTGCCCTTCGGCGGCAACCACGATCCGTTCCGGATAGACCCGGAGGCTGACAGGGCGGTTGGCGAAGGATGCCGGCACGCTGTAGCGGTTGCGCTCCAGATGGACCAGGCAGGTCGGAGAGGCCCGCTTGGTGTATTCGACGAAGCCGTCGAAGAGCCGAGGCATCGGCATCAGGAACTGAGCCTCCTCGGCCCGGATGTCCTCGACCGTTCCGGGTCTGAGGCCATGGGGGATCTGTTGCCACAGCTCCCGGCATCGCCGCTCCAGCCAGTCGTTCAGCGCCTCCAGCGATTGAAAGCGCGGCATCGGCTGCCACAACCGGTGGCGGGCATCCTGGACGTTCTTCTCGACCTGTCCCTTCTCCCAGCCCGAGGCCGGATTGCAGAACTCGGCCTCGAACAGATAGTGGCTGGCCATGGCCGAGAAGCGGGCATTGACCTGTCGTTCCTTGCCGCGGCCGATCCTGTTGACCGCCGTGCGCATGTTGTCGTAGATCCCGCGCCGGGGAACGCCGCCCAGAACCCGGAAGGCGTGGTTGTGGGCATCGAACAACATCTCGTGCGTTTGCAGCGGATAGGCCCGCACCATGAAGGCACGGCTGTAGCTGAGCTTGAAGTGCGCAACCTGCAGCTTGGTGCGCTCGCCGCCGATCATCGCCCAGTCTTCCGACCAGTCGAACTGGAAGGCTACGCCGGGCTCGAATGCCAACGGCACGAAGGTACCGCGCCCGCTCGTTTGCATCTGGCGCTGACGCTCTTCTTTCCAGGCACGCGCAAAGGCGGCGACACGGCCATAAGAACCCTCGTAGCCGAGGCTCATCAGGTCGGCGTGCAACTGCCTGATCGTGCGCTTCTGCTTGCGCGGCCTGTTCGCTTCCGTCCTCAGCCAGGCCGACAGCCGCTCGGCATAGGCATCGAGCTTGCTCGGCCGCTCCGGCACGTTGAAGCGAGGCTCGACCTCGTCGGATCGCAGGTATTTGCGGATCGTGTTCCGCGACAGTCCCGTACGCCGCGCAATCTCCCGGATCGAAAGTCCATCCCGCAGATGCCAGCGCCGGATAACGCTCAGTAACGCCATGTCTATCACTCCAATGTCCCCTGCGCTCATCAAGCAGGGGTGGGTTCAAACATGGGTCACTTCTCGATGGAAAAATCCCTCAATCCCGGGTCAGTTCTCGGCGGAAATCAACAAAGACTCTTTTGCGAGTCCGATTGACTCATTAGGCAATAGAGAACAAATAAAGAACATACCAGCGGAGAGACCCTTTGCAAAGCCTCAAGGAGCAGCCTTTTTCGATATGTCGGATTCCGTCGCCAGTCCCGTCATCACCGAACTTCGAGAGCGCATCGCGCGCCTCGAAGGCGGGACAGGCCGTGCCCGCAAGGTGCTGCCGTTCGGCGTAGCGGAACTCGATCGGAGGCTTCCGGGAGGCGGGTTGGCGCTGGGGTGCCTGCATGAGGTGGCGGGGGGCGGTAACGGCGCGGTGGATGGCGCTGCCGCTGCGCTATTCACGGCCGGCATCGCGGCGCGCACCAAGGGCAAGGTTCTCTGGGTGGTGACGCGGCGTGATCTCTTTATGCCGGCGATCGCGCAGGCCGGACTTCACCCAGACCGGCTGATCCATGTCGAGGCAGGCGATGAAAAGGCGTTGCTCGCCTGCTTTGAGGAAGGGCTTCGCCATGGCGGTCTCGGTGCTGTCGTCGCCGAGACTGCCCGACTTTCGATGACGGCTTCGCGGCGGCTCCAGCTCGCCGCTGAAGCCTCCGGCACAATCGGCATCGCTGTGCGGCGCTGGCGCCGCCAGACCGAGGCCGGCGATTTCGGGCAGCCGACCGCAAGCGTCACGCGCTGGCGGGTGTCGGTTCTCCCCTCTGCCCAGCTCCCCGTCCCGGGCATGGGCCGGGCGCGCTGGCTCCTTGAACTCATCCGCTGTCGCGCCGGCGACAGCGCAGACATTGAAGTGGAAGCTTGCGATGGCAAGGGTCGTATCGCTCTTCCTTCCGCGATGGCCGGTGGACCGTCTTCGAAGGAAATCGGGCGACGCATCGCCTCCGCGTGAGGCAGCGCTCGTCCTTATAAGCCGGGTTGGCAATCGGCGCGTCGTCACCGCCCTTGACGCGAACGCCGAAGCACTTGGGCTTCGCACCGGCATGCCGGTGGCGAAGGCACAGGCACTCGCGCCGGGGCTGGTCGTCATCGATGCCGATCCACGCGCGGATGCGGAAGGACTGGAGAAGCTGGCGCTCTGGGCCCTGCAACGCATCTCGCCCGTCGTCATGGCCGATCCGCCGGATGGTCTGGTGATCGACACCACGGGCGCCGATCATCTCCATGGCGGCGAGGACGTCATGCTGAGCACGATCGTCCAGCGCTTTGCTGCATCCGGTGTCGAGGCGCGCGCCGCGATCGCCGACACATGGGGCGCGGCGCATGCCGGCGCGCGCTTTGCCGCACGCTCCACCCTGGTCATTCCTCGGGGCGAAACTGCGCCTCTTCTGCGGCGTCTGCCGATCGCGGCGCTGCGGCTGCAACCCGATATTGTCACAGGCCTGCGCACGCTCGGCTTCGATCGTATCGGCGATCTCCTGGATCAACCGCGCGCGCCGCTGGCGCTGCGCTTCGGTCCTGAAATCGGCCGCCGCCTTGATCAGGCGCTTGGCAATGTCGGCGAGCCGATCGAGCCGTTCCGCGAAGCCGAAATCGTCGAGGTCCGGCGCGTCTTCGCTGAGCCGATCGGGGCGGCAGAGACGATTGCCCGCTATACCGCCAGGCTTGTCGAGGCTTTGTCTCAGATCCTGGAAACCAAAGGCCTTGGCGCGCGCCGGCTCGATCTGCTGTTCCATCTCGTCGACAACACGAGGCAAGCCATCCGTGTCGGCACAGCGCAGCCGGTTCGAGACGCAAAACGTCTGACGCGGCTGCTTTGCGAGAAGATCGACACCATCGATCCGGGATTCGGAATTGAGACGATGGAACTGGCAGCGATCCTCGTCGAGCCATTGCGGGATCGGCAGACCATATCCTCGCTGGTCGAGGAACCGCAGGCGGATATTTCGGACCTGATCGATGTCCTTGCGAACCGTGTCGGAGAAAAGCGCCTTTGCCGTTTCACGCCCGTCCAAAGCGATGTCCCCGAGCGCTCCGTCGCCTGTGTCCCGCCACTCGCCCCTGAAACGGGCGCGACCTGGGACGGTGACTGGCCGCGGCCGCCGCGCCTGCTGTCCCGGCCGGAACCGATCGAGACCATGGCGCTTCTGCCCGACAATCCGCCGGTGTGGTTTACATGGCGCGGCGTTCGCCGGCGGGTTCGCCGCGCCGACGGACCGGAACGCATTCGGGGAGAATGGTGGAAGCGCGACGCGGAAACCGCGACGGTGCGGGATTATTTCCGGGTCGAGGATGACACCGGCGAGCGCTACTGGCTGTTCCGGTCCGGCGATGGCGAGCGTCCGGAGAGCGGCAGCCAGCGCTGGTTCCTGCACGGGATCTTCGGATGAGCGGGCCGCGCTACGCCGAGCTTCAGGTGACGAGCCATTTTTCGTTCCTGCGCGGTGCGAGCAGTTGCGAGGAACTGTTCGCGACGGCCGCCACGATGGGCGTCGAGGCACTTGCCGTCGTTGATCGAAACAGCCTCGCCGGCGTCGTGCGCGCGCATGAGGCTGCCAAGGCCACCGGACTCCGTCTCGTCGTCGGATGCCGACTTGATCTTGCTGACGGCATGTCGGTGCTCGTCTATCCGACGGACCGCTCAGCCTATGCGCGCCTCTGTCGGCTGCTGTCCCTTGGAAAGGGCAGGGCGGGCAAGGCGAAATGCCATTTGGAATGGTCCGATGTCGTTGCCTACGGCGAAGGACTGATTGCAGTGCTGGTGCCGGACGTTGCCGATGAGACCTGCGCCATGCAGCTGCGCCGGCTGCGGGAGTCCTTTGGCAATCGCGCCTATATAGCGCTGACACTACGCCGGCGCCCCAACGATCAGCTTCGCCTTTGGGAGCTGTCCGACATGGCGACCGCCGTGCGTGTCCCCACGGTCGTGACCAATGACGCGCTCTTTCACGAGCCGGGCCGCCAGGTCCTGCAGGATGTCGTCACCGCGATCCGCCACAACGTCACCATCGACGAGCTCGGACATCGGCGCGAGCGTTTCGCCGATCGCTACCTGAAACCGCCCGAAGAAATGCACCGGCTGTTCGGCCGCTACCCGGAAGCGCTCGCCCGCACGATCGAGATCATGGAGCGCTGCCCGTTCAAGCTCGACGAGCTTGCCTATCAGTATCCCGAAGAGAAGCTCTATCCCGACCTTACCCCTCAGCAGGCGCTCGAAAAGTTGACCTGGGAAGGGGCCGTCGACCGCTATCCGGAAGGACTGCCTTCCAAGGTCCGGCGCAACCTCGAGCACGAATTACGCCTGATCGAGAAGCTCGAATATGCACCCTACTTCCTCACGGTGAACTCGATCGTGCGTTTTGCGCGCTCAAAGGAAATCCTGTGCCAGGGACGCGGCTCGGCCGCCAACTCAGCGGTCTGCTACGTGCTCGGCATCACCTCGATCGATCCGGATCGCAATGACCTGCTGTTCGAACGCTTTGTTTCGGAAGAACGCCGAGAACCGCCCGACATCGACGTCGACTTTGAACACGAAAGGCGCGAGGAAGTCATCCAGTGGGTCTACGAGACCTATGGACGCGACCGCGCCGCGCTTTGTTCGACGGTCATCCGGTATCGCTCCAAAGGGGCCGTTCGCGACGTCGGTAAAGCGCTCGGCCTGCCGGAGGACCTGACCAAGACATTGTCCTCGCAGGTCTGGGGCTGGTCCGAAGGCGTCGAGCAGAAGCATGCCGAAGGGCTGAACCTCAACATGGGCGATCGCCGTCTGAGGCTGGCGCTGGAGCTTGCGCATCAACTCGTCGGAACACCCCGTCACCTATCCCAGCATCCGGGCGGATTCGTTTTGACCCGCGATCGGCTCGATGAGCTCGTACCGATCGAGCCTGCGGCCATGGCCGATCGCCAGGTCGTGGAATGGGACAAAGACGACGTTGATGCCTTGAAGATGATGAAGGTCGACGTGCTGGCGCTCGGCATGCTGTCGTGCATGCGCCGCGGCTTCGATCTTCTCGCCGAACACAAGGACATCCGGCTCGACCTCGCGACGATTCCGGCCGAGGATCCGCGCACCTACGCCATGATCCGCAAGGCCGATACGCTCGGCACCTTCCAGATCGAGAGCCGCGCCCAGATGGCGATGCTGCCGCGCATCAAACCGCGGACCTTCTACGATCTGGTCATCGAGGTCGCGATCGTGCGGCCGGGACCGATCCAGGGTGACATGGTCCACCCCTATCTCAGGCGACGAGAGGGCAAGGAGGATGTCATCTATCCCAAGCCCGAGCTTGAGGCCGTGCTCGGCAAGACGCTCGGCGTGCCGTTGTTTCAGGAGCAGGCGATGCGGGTGGCGATCGAATGCGCCGGGTTTACCGCCGGCGAGGCCGACCAGCTCCGCCGCGCCATGGCAACTTTTAAGCACACGGGCGGCGTCTCGAAATTCGGTGAAAAGCTCGTCCAGGGCATGGTCGATAACGGCTATGATCGGGAATTTGCCGAGCGGACTTTCAAGCAGTTGGAGGGCTTTGGCTCCTATGGCTTTCCCGAAAGCCATGCAGCCAGTTTCGCTCTCATCGCCTATGCGAGCTCCTGGCTCAAATGCTGGCACCCGGACGTGTTCTGTGCGGCACTTTTGAACGCCCAGCCCATGGGCTTCTATGCGCCGGCGCAAATCGTGCGCGACGCGGTTGAGCATGGCGTCGAAATCCGCCCCGTCTGTGTCAATTCAAGCCGTTGGGATTGCACGCTCGAACCCCGGGACGCCGATGATGGCCGGTTCGCCGTTCGCCTCGGCTTGCGTCTGGTCAAGGGACTGGGAAATGCGGAAGCCGCGCGCCTCGTCTCCTGCCGTGCCGAGCAGCCATTCCGCTCGGTCGATGATCTTTGGCGGCGCGCCGCCATTCGCGCCGCGGCCCTCAGTGAGCTTGCCGAGGCCGATGCGTTCCGGCCCTCCATCGGCCTTGCCCGGCGGGAGGCACTTTGGTCGATCAAGGCGCTACGCGACGAACCGTTACCGCTATTCGCCGCGGCGGCAGTCCGGGAAGCCTTGCCGGTCGCCGAGCAGACGGAGCCAACCGTCTCGTTGCGGCCGATGACTGCCGGCAGCGAAGTCGTCGAGGATTACGGTCATGTCGGGCTGACGCTGCGCCAGCATCCCGTTTCCTTTCTGCGGAAGGACCTCGCGGCCCGGCGATTCCTGACCAGCGCCGACGCTGTCGCTTCGCGTGACCGGCGTTGGGTCGATGTCGCCGGCCTGGTCCTCGTCCGGCAGCGGCCGGGTTCGGCGAAGGGTGTCATGTTCATGACCATCGAGGACGAAACCACTGTCGCCAACATCGTCATCTGGGAGAAGGTCTTCAAGCAGTTTCGCCGGACCGTCCTTGGTGCCGGCATGATCGGGATCAAGGGCAGGGTGCAGCGCGAAGGCGAGGTGGTCCATATCGTCGCCCACCAACTCGTTGATCTCTCCGCGGAACTCGCCAGTGTCGGCTCGCGCGACACGAGGTTCCCTTTTCCGCACGGGAGGGGCGACGAGTTCCACCATGGATCGCCAGCCCCGGATTCGAGAGGTCTGCAGAAAGCGTGGGATCTCGCGCACGGCTACGGGCATACCGACCAAATCCAGGTGAAGACGCGGGATTTTCGGTAGGCAAAGCACGATTTCGTAAAAGAAAAATATGCTTCAGCATAAAGCCCGCTCTGATGGGGAACGCAAATGTTGCGAGCAAGGTTGACGTTTTCGGGCAACGCGCAGCCACGTCGAAAAAGTTGAATTCCCGACCCCGCGAATGGCCAGGCGGAAATTCAGGTAAACGAGACTGGGCCGTTGCTGACACCCAATGTCGGCAGCGGAGCGTCGTTGCCTGCGTCGCACGCGGCACGCCATTGGTCGAAGCGGCTTGACTCCGAATATGCGCAGCAATACATATGCATGATGATGCAACAAAGCATATTTCAGATGTTGGCTGACCCTACGCGGTTTCGTATCGTCGAGGCTTTGGCAGGCGGCGAGCGGGCCGTGGGCGACCTGGTTCAGGCCGTCGACATCGATCAGTCCGGCGTTTCGCGGCACCTGCGGATCCTCGACGAAGCCGGCTTCGTCACGATGAGGCCTGACGGGGCGAGGCGCCTTTATTCGCTCCGGCCCGAGCCGTTCCAGGCGATCGACGAATGGGTTCGGAGCTATCGCGAGCTTTGGGAGGGCCGGCTCGATCGGTTTGACGCCGCCTTGGCGCGACGGCGTGGCGCGCTGCAACGCGAGGGGGGAAAGTGATGATAGAGGCCAGCGAGCCGGGCGCAGCTACGATCAGGCTGGAGCGGGTTTACGACGCATCGGTGGACGAGGTCTGGGCGCTATGGGCCACCAGGGAAGGGCTCGAGGCGTGGTTCGCGCCCGAGGGCATGCGCTTCGAGTTATTGACTCTCGATCTGCGAGTCGGTGGTGCCTTCGAACACGTGATGACGGCGGTGGGCGCCGAGCAGGTCGCCTATTTTGCGAACCGGAACAGATCGTCAACGGCGCGGGTGAGCGGTCGGTTCGTCGAGATCGTGCCTCACCGGCGCCTGCGAATCCGCTTCGACATCGACTTCGTCCCGGGCGTCCAGGCCTATCCCTACGACATGATGGTCGAGCTTCACCCCGAGGCCGGGCGAGTCCGGATGGTGCTGACGGCCGATCGCCACCCGGACCCCGAGATGACACGCGGCGCAATCGCCGGACTGACCAGCCAGCTGCAACGGTTTGACTTAGCCATAAAAGCACGAGTAGCAAAGGAGCAACGACCGTAATGCGACCTCTTCTCTATTCCATCAACGTCACGCTCGATGGCTGCGTCGACCACAGGGCCATACCCACGGACGAGGCGCTGCAGCAAGAACAACTGCGTGCAACACATCAGCACGCCACCGAGAGTATCGGCCGGGCCGATGCTCTGCTCTTTGGCCGCGTCACCTACCAGATGATGGAAGAGGCGTGGAGGCATGAGACGCGGACCATCACGCCGCCTGACTGGACCGAGCCTTTCGCGCGCACCATCGACGCAATGAAGAAATACGTCGTTTCAAACACACTCGAGCGGGTCGATTGGAACGCGGAACGGGTTAGCGGTAACCTCGGCGAGGCGGTCCGGAAGCTCAAGCAGCAGCCGGGCAGGGCGCTGTTCACGGGCGGCGTAAAGCTGCCGATGGCGCTGGCGGAGCTGGGCCTGATCGACGAGTATGAATTCGTGGTACAGCCCAGGCTTGCCGGTCATGGGCCCACCTTGTTCGCCGGGCTCTCCAAATATATCGAGTTGAAGCTCGTCGACCGGCAAGAGCTCAGCTCAGGCGCTGTAGCGCTGCGCTACGAGCCGAGAAGGTAACGCGTGAGCCCGCCCCCTACATGGCCGGCCTGATCCCAGTTGTCCTAGTAGATAGCGTGCCGCGCTTTGCGCCGCGTCCCGAACTGGTAGGCGCGACGTTGGGCCTTGCTCGGCATCCTCTGAATTGCCCGAGGCTAGATGGTTGTTTCAGCGGAATGATTGCCAGATGCAAACCGGCAGCGAATGACCCCTGCCGATTGTCAGATTGATCCCGACGCTCATGAGGGGCGAAGGTTATCGAGTAGGCCGGCAATATCGACATTAAGCCTTCCAGCGATCCGGTACTCCCTTGCTTGACCTCGGCCCATTGAGTTTTTTGTCCAGGATCCTTCGATGAGTCCCCTTCTTCCAAGGGCGCCAAGAACCTCATCGGCAGCACCGCGCGTCATCCCGGTGACAGCGACAATATTGGAAATCGTTATCGGCTCGCCCTTGCAGTGCAGGTCTAGGATAACCGTTACCATCGCGTATTGCCGTAGTCGTGCGCCTGGCGTCTCGCCGGCCAGCGGGAATCCAACGACCTGATGCAGCATCACATCGTGAATAAGCTGGAAGCCAAGCTTCGCCCTTGCCTCGGAACTACCCGTTGTCATTATCCGGTTTCGAAGCCATCGCTCGCGGTGCGCCCCCGCTCTGCGATGCTCATTGACCCCTTGGTGATCGGGGAGTTCGAAACCGTACCAGACGGCCCCATGGCCTTTAGCTCGGTGAGCCTGTTGTATACGCCACAGGCTCCCCGACCATAAGGTCAAGGAGGTTGGAATCATCCCGGTTGATTCCATACCGCTGGTAAGGGTTTCGACGCCCTTGAGGCAGTGCGTCGCTGCCTCAACTGAATCCATACCGAAAACGAACGGATTTGTCGCGGTCTCTTCGCGTTTTAGACGAAGGAAGGCGTCCGGACCGGAGAAAGGTCGATGCTGGGTGGCCAGAGGCGAGGTCGAGGCGGCGCGGCAGGCTCGACCGTGTTTGCTGCGGGCGCTTTCGTCCGCTTTTTGCTTGGGGCAGTCGCGTTCGCGCGACCGCGCCTCAGTCGCCGGCAGCAGGACGGCCTTCGGCAATGAGCCGCAGAAGCTCAGCCCTGGGTACGGAACTGTTGCTGACGTAAGCGGCAACGATCTCCGTGGTCAGGCCGATCAAATTGGCTGTCGGCTTTTGATGGTGGCGACATCGTCGGTACAGGAAGAACCGGTCCTCGCAAAGACCTTGATGATAGCGGCATGCATCAGCCGGCGCTGTCTGCGGCATGAATCCGCGACGGTTCGTGCTGGAAATGCGGCTCAGGCGCAAAGACCACCCCCGCTCTTATCGGCTTATTTCCCTTGTTCCAGCCCGGACCTTGTCGATCAACCCGCGAGGGGTCGGACTACGCAAGCGTGCCGCCGCTTATGGCTTCGCCAACGCGGTGATCGCGGTCCAGGCCGGAACCGACGGGCGCCTGTCGAGCGGGGAATGGTCCCCGCAGCTACGGGAGTCACACCATGTCGCAAGAACTCAGCCTCGCTCAGAACCACGCCTGGAACCTCGCGCGCACCCTGATGACGCCGGTCATCCTCTTCAAGGTCGATGAAGACGCATACGGCGTTCTTCCTGCCGACGACCTCGATGACGACGAGGTCAACGCCCTCTACTTTTACGACCCCTACACGGGTGGCCAGCCGGTTCATTGAACCGTCTCTTGCCCGGCGTGCCGCTTGCGAGCGGCAGGCCGCAAGGGAAGCTGCGCCGCGGCAGGAGCCGCGCCCTTGCCCCCTTTGCTCTTCGCGCCGGTCGCTAAGGTGTTCCGCGAAGTGTGCGGAGAAGATAAACTGAATGAAAGGTCGGCCGAAAGGCCGCTGGGAGAAAAGAATGGAAAAAGCGGATATCGAAGAGCTGCGAGGCAGGGTGGGTTGTGCGGCCGTGCTGGAGACCGGAGGGTTCGCGATCGACTTGAAGGAAAGCACGCGCAAGGCGGTGAAGTATCGCCGTGGCGATGACATCATCATCGTTATCCACGATGGCAAGGGCTGGTTTGATCCGCTCTCCGACGCCAAGGGTGATGTCTATTCGCTCGTTCAGCATCTGGACGGCGGCGATTTTCTGGAAGCGTTTGTGCAAGTCGCGTCCCTGGTCGGCTTCGAGCCCCGCGAGCCAGAATGGAAACGACAGTCGCGCGAGGCGGAACCTGACCAATCCATACCGGATCGTTGGGGTGCCCGGCGCAAGCCCTGGCGCGGGTCGGCAACCTGGCGATATCTGCGCGACGACCGGCACATTCCCGAACAGGTCCTCCGGGCAGCCATCGCCCAGGACCTTCTGCGGGAAGGGCCGCGTGGGAGCATGTGGGCCGCTCATCAGGGTGCCGATGGCGTGGTCACCGGTTGGGAGGAACGTGGTCCCGAATGGCGCGGCTTTGCAACCGGCGGCAGCAAGGTCTTGTTCCGCTTCGGGTTCAAGGGCGCCGCTCGCATCTGCGTAACCGAAGCCGCCATCGATGCCATGAGCCTTGGCGCGATCGAGAAGGCCCGGCGCGATACGCTTTATGTCAGCACTGGCGGCGGCTGGTCGCCGGCCACCGACGGCGCCATTCGCATGTTGGGGGAACGGCCCGATGTCCGCTTCGTCGCCGCGACCGATGCGAACACGCAGGGCGAAGCGTTCGTGGCGCGGTTGCGTGAGCTTGCCGGTGAACTCTCCTGCGACTTCGAACGTCTGAAGCCGCGTGCGGAGGACTGGAATGCGATGCTGAAGGAGGGGGCAATCGCCTGATCGGGCAGACCGGCACCTCCAGCGCTCATGATGCGCGATCGAGGATCGCTGGCCCGACCTTCGCCGTCGTCATCTCGATCCGCAATGGCGCGCCAAGTCTTGACGCGGCCTCCAGCTTCGCAGCTTCCACATCGGCCGACTTAGCTCTGGCGTGTAGATCTCCAAGATGATCTCGCCGGTAGCGACGAGGATTGGGGCGAAGACGAGTGCGCGGCTCATCGGCGGATCAGCCCGGGCATGCGGCCGAATTGGGGAGGAAGAAGAAGGAAATAAAACGAATGAAACCCGGCTGCCGCATACCCGCCAGCCGCGTCAAGTGTGAAGCTTCGCCCGGCTCCGCCGGCACTTGACCCGGCCGGACGGAGAGGCGGCCGCTGGGGAGGGGTCAGGAAGGGCTGAAGATGATGGTGATCCCCGAGGATGCGTCGCGCTCCAGTCCGACGAGGCTGAAGGAGCCCGCCAATGAACCCCTCTTCTCCTATCCGCAAAGTCTACCAGGGTATTGCCGACCGCCGGCAGATGTTCCGCATGTTCGATCGCCACACGCAGCGCCCCAATCGTTTCGAGGATGCCGATGCCGGCCTCTATCGCGGGGAGTGGTTCGAGCTTACCGAGATCGAGCATGATTACATGTTCAACATCCTGCCGCCGCTCTTCATGAACGGCGAGATGTTCGCCATGCGGGAATTCCTGACGGGCTGCATCACCAGCGTCTTCTTCACCCTGAAGATCGACGACCGGATGCGGTTCTTCCACGCCTATTGCGACCTTGCCGACAAGGGTTCGCCCGCACACATGCGCGCCGCCATTGTCGAGCGGGAAAGCCGTCCAGTCCGTGCAATGACCCGCGAAGAGCGGATCGAGCATATCTGGAGTTCAAGCCACGACGAATACCGCGGCTATGCCGATTGGCGCTTTCCGCAGGCGCAGCGCGGGCGGCGAACGGTCCTGTTCTTCGGTCGCGACCGAAGCCGCGAGGTCAAGCTGCTCGACGACCTCACGGATGCGGAGATCGCAGCCAAGCTGCCGGTGCATCTGCGCTACCTCCCCGACGCAATCGCGGCATGAGGGGAGGAGGCGATGTTCACCTTTTCCGTGACGGATGTCCGCGTCGTGATGATGCGCGGGCGGCTCGACGCCTACGTCAACGGCGGCTTCCGCAATCCTCATTATGGGCTTTATCCCGGCCGTGATGAAAAGCCCGGTGTCTGGCTGGTCGGCGACGAGGGCGTCTACATCCTCTCCAACGGCAAGCTCGCGGAAGGGCAGCGTCCGTTCGTCGTCTATGCCGAAGAGTGCAACCCGAAGACCAACCCCGATTACTGGCACTACAAGCGTCAGCATTTCGGCGGGGATGACGGAATCGAGTTTCTCGATGGCTTCATGCTCGTGAAGCTGATCGCGGCCAGGCCCGGCTGCACGCATCTGAAGATCGTCTTGCAGCCGAACTCGATGCAGCTCCTCGCAGTCCAGCAGGACTAGCATTTCCGCGATGGGCGCCGTCTGGCGGCCGCTCGCACCCCAATCCCGAACATCCGCACATGTCGAGCCTGCTGGAGGACACCAGCGGAGCGGCGAAGTGCGCCTTCAGCTAGGAGAAACAACATGTCGCACGACGACCCTTTCACCATCGATCTTTTCGGCAATACAGCCCTTTCGTCCGGTCTCGGTCTTGGCGTGATGGCCTTTGCCGGCAACTTTGAACCCGACGACGATCCCGACCCATCGTCCCCGGCGCCGGCGATGCCGATCGCAGCTGCCGCCCGCGCACCCTCCAAGCCCGTCCGGGAACGTGGTTCGAACTTCTATCTCACCGACGACCGAGGTCTCGCGCAGGGCTGGAAGGAGCGCGCCCGCGACAACGTTGCTGCGATCCGGCTCGCGGCGAAAATCGACGCGGATGAGCGCCCGGCGACCGCTGAAGAACAAGCGCAACTGATCCGTTTCACCGGTTTCGGTGCGTCCGATCTAGCCAATGGCGTCTTTCGCCGGCCTGGCGAGATCGATTTCCGCAAGGGCTGGGATGAAATTGGCATCGATCTGGAGGATGCCGTCGGCGAGAGCGATTATGCTTCCCTCGCACGCTGCACCCAGTACGCCCATTTTACGCCGGAGTTCATCGTCCGGGCGATCTGGTCGGGTCTCAAGCGCATGGGATGGCGCGGCGGGCGTGTACTGGAGCCAGGCATTGGCACGGGGCTGTTTGCAGCGCTCATGCCGGAAGGCCTGCGCGACGTCTCCCATGTCACCGGCATCGAGCTCGATCCGGTCACGGCGCGCATCGCCCGGCTGTTGCAGCCGCAGGCGCGCATCGTCACCGCCGATTTCGCCCGCACGGAATTGCCATCGAGCTTCGATCTCGCCATCGGAAATCCGCCCTTTTCCGACCGAACGGTCCGTTCCGACCGGGCCTATCGATCGCTGTCCTTGCGCCTGCACGACTACTTCATCGCGCGGTCGATCGACCTGTTGAAGCCGGGCGGCTTCGCGGCCTTCGTCACCAGCTCGGGCACGATGGACAAGGCCGACCGCAGCGCGCGTAAGCATATCGCGAAGTCGTCGGACCTGATCGCTGCGGTCCGGCTGCCCGAGGGAAGTTTCCGCGCGGACGCCGGGACGGATGTCGTTGTCGACATCCTGTTTTTCCGCAAGCGCAAGTCGGGCGAGCCGGAAGGCGACCAGTCCTGGCTTGACACCGAGGAGGTCCGGCCGGCCACAGCCGATGAGGGCGCGATCCGTGTCAACCGCTGGTTGGCGCGCCACCCGGATTTTGTGCTCGGCACGCATGCGCTGACCTCTGGTCCCTTCGGCGAGACCTACACATGCGTGCCCCGCGACGGCGAGAATCTTCATGCGGCCTTGTCGGTCGCCGTCAATCTCCTTCCGGAAGACCGCTATGACGGCGAACCCTCGGAAATCGATCCTGATCTGGATGGAGCGGGCAATCAGACCGGCGTCGATCTGCCCAATGGCCGGCATGTGCGTGAAGGGAGCTTCTTCTTCGACAACGCACGCGGCCTGATGCAAATCATCGACGGCGAGCCGGTTGCGATCAAGGCGCGCAAGGGCCGGGGCGGCGACGGCATTCCCGAAAAGCACGTCCGCATCATCCGCAAGCTTATCCCGGTCCGCGATGCGGTGCGCGAGGTGCTGAAAGCCCAGGAACTGGACCAGCCCTGTCAAGGTATTCAGTTCAGGCTGCGCATTGCCTGGTCGAGTTTCGTTCGTGACTTCGGACCGATCAACCACACCACCGTCTCGATCAGCGAGGACGTGGAGACCGGCGAGACGCGCGAAAGCCATCGGCGTCCCAATCTCCAGCCCTTCCTCGACGACCCCGATTGCTGGCTGGTCGCCTCGATCGAGGACTACGATCTCGAAAACGACACGGCCAGACCCGGACCGATTTTCACGGAGCGCGTTATCTCTCCGCCGGCGCCGCCGGTGATTTCCAGCGCGGCCGACGCGCTCGCCGTCGTTCTCAATGAACGGGGCCGGGTCGATGTCGATCATATCGCCGAGCTGCTGCACTGTGATCCGCAGGACGTTGTCTCCGAGCTTGGCAGCGCGATCTTCCAGGACCCCGCCGACGGCTCGTGGCAGATGGCTGATGCCTATCTGTCAGGCCATGTCCGCGACAAGCTGAAGGTCGCGGAAGCCGCTGCCCTTCTCGATCCAGTCTACGAGCGCAACGTCACGGCCCTGCAGGGCGTGCAGCCGGTCGATCTTCGCCCGTCCGACATCACCGCGCGTCTCGGCGCGCCGTGGATCCCCGCCCTCGATGTAGTGGCCTTCGTCAAGGAGACAATGAACGTCGACATCAAGATCCATCATATGCCGGAACTGGCTTCCTGGACTGTCGATGCGCGCCAGCTTGGTTATCTCGCCGTCGGCACATCGGAATGGGGGACCGGCCGCCGGCATGCAGGTGAGCTGCTGACTGATGCGCTTAACAGTCGCGTGCCGCAGATCTTCGACACGATCAAGGACGGCGACAGCGAACGGCGCGTGCTCAACGTCGTTGATACCGAGGCAGCCAAGGAGAAGCTCCACAAGATCAAGGAGGCCTTCCAGCGCTGGATCTGGTCCGATCCCGACCGCACCGACCGGTTGGCCCGTGTTTACAATGACCGCTTCAACAACATCGCGCCACGAGCGTTCGACGGTTCCCATCTGAAGCTTCCAGGCGCCTCGGGCGCCTTTTCTCTTTATGGGCACCAGATGCGTGGAATCTGGCGCATCGTTTCGGCCGGTTCGACCTATCTCGCCCACGCCGTCGGCGCCGGCAAGACTATGACGATGGCAGCCGCCATCATGGAGCAACGCCGTCTCGGCCTGATCGCCAAGGCGATGGTCACCGTCCCCGGCCACTGTCTGGCACAGGTGGCGCGCGAGTTCCTGGCGCTCTATCCGACGGCGCGAATTCTGGTCGCCGACGAGACCAATTTCACCAAGGACAAGCGGGCGCGCTTCCTGTCGCGGGCCGCAACCGCCACCTGGGACGCGATCATCATCACGCATTCCGCCTTTAAATTCATCGGCGTCCCTTCTGCCTTCGAGCAGCAGATGATCCATGACGAGTTGGAGCTCTACGAAACGCTCCTCACCAAGGTCGAAGGTGACGACCGCGTCTCGCGCAAGCGCCTCGAGCGACTGAAGGAGGGCCTGCAGGAGCGGCTCGAAGCGCTCTCCACCCGCAAGGACGATCTTCTCACCATCGCCGAGATCGGCGTCGACCAGATCATCGTCGACGAGGCGCAGGAGTTCCGCAAGCTCTCTTTCGCCACGAACATGTCAACGCTCAAGGGCGTCGATCCGAACGGATCGCAGCGCGCCTGGGACCTTTATGTGAAGTCCCGCTTCATCGAAACCAGGAACCCGGGCCGCGCGCTCGTGCTTGCCTCCGGCACGCCGATTACCAACACCCTCGGCGAGATGTTCTCCATTCAACGGCTGATGGATCACGCCGCGCTGATGGAACGGGGCCTGCACGAATTCGATGCCTGGGCGAGCACTTTTGGCGACGCGACCACGGAATTGGAGCTTCAGCCTTCGGGCAAATACAAGCCAGTTTCGCGGTTCGCGTCCTTCGTGAACGTTCCCGAACTGATCGCCATGTTCCGTTCTTTCGCCGACGTCGTGATGCCGGAGGATCTCCGCCAGTTCGTGAAGGTGCCGGCGATCTCCACCGGCAAACGCCAGATCATCACATCGAAGCCGACGCAGGCTTTCAAACACTACCAGATGGTCCTGGCTGCACGCATAGCGGAGATCGAGAAACGCGACCGGCCGCCCGAGCCCGGCGATGACATCCTGCTCTCCGTGATCACCGATGGCCGCCATGCTGCGATCGACCTGCGGCTGGTCGACGCCGACAATGACAATGAGGCGGACAATAAGCTCAACGCCCTCATCTCGAACGCCTTCAATATCTGGAAAGCGACGGCGGGTAACGCCTATCTTCGTCATGACGGCAAGCCTTTCGAAATGCCTGGCGCCGCGCAGATGATCTTCAGCGATCTCGGCACGATCAGCGTCGAGAAGAGCAGGGGCTTTTCCGCCTATCGCTGGATTCGTGACGAACTCATCCGCATGGGCGTGCCGGCGAGCGAAATTGCCTTCATGCAGGACTATAAGAAGTCCGAGGCCAAGCAGCGCCTCTTCGGCGACGTGCGTGCTGGCAAGGTCCGCTTCCTGATTGGAAGCTCAGAGACGATGGGCACCGGCGTCAATGCCCAGCTCAGGCTCAAGGCGCTCCACCATCTCGACGTGCCCTGGCTGCCGTCGCAGATCGAGCAACGTGAGGGCCGCATCGTGCGTCAGGGCAACCAGCACGACGAGGTCGATATCTTCGCCTACGCTACCGAGGGTTCGCTCGACGCCACGATGTGGCAGAACAACGAGCGCAAGGCCCGCTTCATCGCCGCAGCACTGTCGGGGGACACCTCCGTCCGGCGTCTCGAAGACCTGGGTGAGGGCCAGGCCAATCAGTTCGCCATGGCCAAGGCCATCGCCTCCGGCGATCAGCGCTTGATGCAGAAGGCTGGGCTCGAAGCCGATATCGCTCGGCTGGAGCGCCTGCGCGCGGCCCATATCGACGATCAACACGCCGTTCGCCGGCAACTTCGCGACGCCGAGCGCGATATCGAGCTCTGCACGCGGCGCATTGCTGAAATCGGCCGGGATATCGAGATTTTGGTTCCGACCGCCGGCGATGCATTCACCATGACGGTGGCCGGCAAGGTCTACACCGAGCGAAAGGAGGCAGGTCGCGCGCTCATGAAGGAAATCCTGACCCTGGTGCAGCTTCAGCAGGAGGGCGAGAGCATCATCGGCTCCATCGGCGGTTTCGACCTAGAATATGAAGGCCAGCGCTTTGGCAAGGACGGCTACCGTTACACCACCATGCTGATGCGCACCGGCGCCGATTCCGAAATCGAGCTTGCGATGACGGTCACCCCACTCGGAGCGATCTCACGACTCGAGCACGCGCTCAACGATTTCGAGGGCGAACGCGAGCGCTATCGCCAGCGTCTCGCGGATGCCCGCCGCAGGCTCGTATCGTATCAATCCCGGGACGATGGCGCCGACTTCGCCTTCGCGGGCGAATTGGCCGACAAGCGACGGCAGCTTGGTGAGGTAGAGGCGGCCCTTTCGGCGGATGTGGAGACATCCGCTGAACCTTTGCAAGATGCCGCATAGCCGACACGCAGGCCGAACGGGCCTGCCCCCGGCTCTTGCATGCTGAAGCGCAGACGTTTTGGAGGGAAGGATGGAGGGGAATAATAGAAAAGAAGATGAGGAATCCGCTCGCAGATCGGTCGGACCGCTGACGCTTGCGCTCAACCGCGCCGGCTCGCGATCCCGGCCGCGTCGGCCTTCGCAGGGCTGTTAGCCCCGCTGGTCCTGCCGGGCAGGGATGCTCGGCCGCAGTTGCACCGGCCCGTCCGCTCCGCGGGCCGGGGGGTGTCTTCGAGAGGAAGACGAGAAAGGACGCAGCGATTGGCTGTGTCCGGCAACCCCGTAAGGAGCATTTCCATGGAACTGAAGTTTGTCGATCCGCGCGCGCTGAAGGGAAACCCCGACAAGGCGCGACGCTCCAAGTCGAGCCCGCAGGCGGACGCATTGCTGCTGGCGACCATCCGCGCCGTCGGTATCGTGCAGCCGCCTGTCGTTGCACCGGAACCGAACAGCGGCAACGGGTTCGTCATCGATGCCGGCCATCGCCGCGTCAAGCAGGCCATTGCCGCAGGCCTTGAAGAGATCGCCGTGCTGGTGATCGAACGCGCCGAAGATGGCGGCGCCATGCGCTCGCTCGCCGAAACACTGGCGCATGAACAGCTCAATCCCGTCGATCAGTGGCGGGCGATCGAACGCTTGGTCGCGCTCGGCTGGACCGAGGAAGCGATCGCGGTCGCTTTGGCTCTGCCGGTGCGCCAGATCCGCAAGCTGCGTCTGCTCGCCAATGTCCTGCCGGCGATGCTCGATCAGATGGCCAAGGGCGATATGCCCAATGAGAGCCAGTTGCGCACTATCGCCTCCGCCTCGCTCGACGACCAGAAGGAGGTCTGGAAGAAGCACAAGCCCTCGAAGGCCGACCCGCAGGTCTCCTGGTGGAGCGTGGCGCAGGGCCTGCAGAAGACCCGCATGTATGCCCGCGATGCGAGCTTCGGCGACGAGCTCGCGCAGGCCTACGGCATTGCCTGGGTCGAGGACCTGTTCGCACCGGCCGATCAGGACAGCCGCTACACGACGGATGTCGAGGCATTCCTGGGCGCACAGCAGGAGTGGATGACGCAGAACCTGCCCAAGAAGGGGGTCATCACCGAGACCAACAACTGGGGCCAGCCGGAACTGCCGAAGAAGGCCGAGCGCGTCTATGGGAAGCCGGGCAAGTCCGACCATACGGCTCTGTACCTCGACCGCGAGGGGAAGGTTCAGACGGTGCACTTCCGCATGCCCGAGGCGAAGAAGCCGAAGAAGGGCGAACAGCCAGCGGGCGAGGATGACGATGCTGCGGTCGTCGTGAAGACCCGCCCCGATGTCACCCGCAAGGGCATCGAGATGATCGGTGATCTGCGCACCGATGCCCTGCACGAAGCGTTGTCGCGGGCTCCGATCGAGGACAACACGTTGATGGCGTTGTTGGTCCTGGCGTTCGCGGGGCAGAACGTGACGGTGGCGTCCGGCACGCGCGACATCTCCTATTACGGGGCGGCCGGCCTTGGCGAACACGCCGCGCGCCTGTTCGACCAGGAGGGCAAGCTCGACTTCGACATTGACACGCTTCGGGTCGCGGTACGCTCGCTCTTGATCGACGTGCTGTCGTGCAGGGAAAACCGTTCGGACAGTGGCATCGCCTCCCGCGTGGCTGGCGATGTGATCGGCGCCGACGGCTTCCTGCCGAACATGGGCACGGAAGACTTCCTGTCGTGCCTGTCGCGACCGGCGCTGGAGGCGTCGTGCGCCGACACGTCGGTTCTTCCCCGGCAGAAGGTCAAGGACACCCGCGCGGCCTTGGTCGAGCACTTCAAGGAAGGTCGCTTCGTCCATCCGTCGGCGCTGTTCGGTCCCGACCAGACCAAGGTCGCGTCGTGGCTGAAGAAGAACGAGCGCGTCGAGCAGCCTGAAGACGACGGCACGCCGGAAGGCGAGGACGAGTTCGACGGCGATGCGGTCGTCGGGCCGGCGCATGACTATGTCGATGAAGATCAGGCTGCGGCCGACCAGAACCTCACCGACGAGCAGCGCGAGGCCTACAAGGTGGCCGCCGAGTAAGCGTCACACCTTCTCTTCCGAACGAGCATCCCGCCGCCGGTGCATCACCGGCGGCGGTTCTGTTTTCCACCCAACATCATGGAGAAACCATGTCCGCTCAGTTGATCTACGACCTCGTGCCGCTCGGCTCGACCCTGACATATTCCGACGGCTCCCCGCGCCCGCCCGAGAGGCATCGCAAAAAGCTGGCCGCCTGGGAGAACCGCAATTCCGGCGGCCGCCTGATCCGCAAACAGGCCGAAGCGCGTGTCGGCAATACGACGATCCCTGCCTCCATCACCCTCCATGAGGGCGACTATGGCAGTCAGGGGACGATCGTCCTGCGCGTCCACCGGACGTTTTCGGTGGACAGCGACCTCAAGTTCACGGTCAAGGAACGGCCCGCGATCGGCTCGGTCCTCGTCCTCGATCGCGCCGGCGACGACGCCGAGCTTGTCCATCTTGCCGCCGATCGCACCGCCGCCGCGGAATGGCTGACCCGCCACGGTTATCCGCATGCCGTGCTGCAGGAAATTACGGCCGATACGGAAGCCGCGGACAGTGTGGAGGGGAGGACGGCCGCATGAGCGCACCTGCTTCCGAAACCAACGTCGTCGAGACCTCCGGTTTTCCGGGGGTTTCTTTTGGCAAAAGTGCAGATGGCCTGCCCGTTGCACTCGTCGACGAGCACGCCTTCGCCATGGCCCCCGCCCGAAACGGGCGCCATTTCCTTGTAACCGGGTGGCGTATCCGGCGGCCCATGGCCGACTGGACGCGGAGCGACTTCTACGGTCATGGAGGCGACCTTGCCGATGAGAAGGCGTTCCGGGCAAAAGTTCTGGAAAACGCCGAGCACCAGCGCGAAAAGATCGCGCTCGGCCGACGCGAAGAGCGATCCACGGCCAATACGCCGTGGGGGCCATCACAGGGCACGACGGTCTATGCCGATGGCGTTGTCTTCCACTCGACGGCCGGCCATGGCGGCTTCCTTCTTTCGCCCGACCGCAACCGCAAGGTTCATCCGTCGATCCGCGTCACCGGCGGGGCCTATGAAGAGGATGAGGCCTGGGCGATCGTCGCCTTCAGCTTTCCTCATTTGTTCACCGCCTTTGAGCGGCGGGCTGCTGAAAAGACGATGAAGGACAGCTTCCCGGATGCGTGGGAGGCGATCACCGGGAATGTGCTTGGCGCCGGTGAATCCTGGAAGAAGGACGAACGTGCATTCTTCGCGGAGCACCGCGACGACTGGATCGTCATCTCGGCGATCATCTGCGACCACCAACCCGGCTTCACCGAAGTAATCGCCACCCCTGGGGGAAAACGCGGGTGGGGCACCGAGGAACGGCGCTTTCTCATTCCGTCGGTTCAATATCGTGTCGGCGGCTTCGGCTTCGTCATCGATCCGGAGCGACACGCCGTCTATGGCGGGCCGTCGAGCTTTGTCGGCTGGCAAGGGAGTCCAGCGTGATGGTCGCGCGAGGTCGCCGGGCGCGGCTCTTTCGCATGGAGGAAGCTCGCCGGCAAATCCAGCGTCAGCTGGACATGATCGACCGGCAGATCACGCGGCGCATGACAGCGCTGATCCCGCAGTTGCATCCGCGCCAGACCACGTATCGGCGCGGGAAGTCACCAGACCCTGGCGCATTCCTCGAACGGTATCGTGCCAATCTGGCTGCGATCACGGCGGAACGTCAGCCGGAAATCGACGCCTTGACCCGCAAACTGGCACGCCAGGAAAGCACTATCACCGCATTGCGGGCGCAGCTCGACCCGGAAGAACTGTGTGCGTGACGCAGATGTCGTTCTCGCCGCGGGACGACATTCAACCGTGGGACGATGCTGGTTGCAGCCATGGTGGCCAAGCAGCCCAGGGCAATCGTGGATGCACTTCGGGTGCGTGACAGGCCGTGGAACACCATGGCGGTGCGGAGCGACTGGACGCTTATCGAGCCGCATGCCGGTGTCGCAGACCATCCCTCGCCGCTCTTCCCGGCGGGTTTGCTGCGGTCTGAACCAGCGGCTGGCCCCTTCAAGGCCGCTATCGCGCCGCGCAGCGGCCGGAACCCCGCCGATCTCGACAAGGCCGGCCCGCGTCCAGCGCAGGGACCAGTGAAGAACTGGCCTCCGCTTGTCCGCAAGCCGACCTCGCTCGCCTGGCACGGTCCGGACCCTGAAGCGTCCAGCTTCCGCTGGTTCCTTGCGACCGCACCCGCAGGAAAGACCGGCCGAGGGCCGGATCACCTGAAGGGCATCGCTAGAAAGGTAAGCTCAATGTCCAGTTCAACCCGCTCCCCCAAGTCCAAGGCCCGCGTCGTCCCGCTCCGCAAAGGCACGACCCTCGAAATGGTCCGGCTTTGCTGCCCGGACGGCAACCAGGCCGCCCTCATCTCCGAAAGCTTCGGCCTTCCGGTCCTCGACAGCGACGGCATCCGCGAATTCCACCAGCGCAGCCTGATCGAAGGCGCCGACACCCTCTCCGAGGGGCTTTCCGACAAGGCGATGCAGATCCACCTGCAACGGATCGTCGGCTCCTATGTCGGTTCCGCCTACGGGGCAGGCCAGTTCTACTCGAAAGCCGTCACCGAGGCGAAAGACGCCACGGCCAAGCTCGCCAACGACATCCGCGACGAGGATCTGGGCGGACCGGTCGGCTTCGACAGCAACGCCCAGCGCAAGCGCGAATTCGCCGCCGACATGGGGCTTCAGTCCCACGCCCTGCGCATGGCCGCCGAGGGTGCCGTCGCCGCCTACGAGCATATCGTCGGCGAGACCTGGAAGCCCTACGAGCGTCAGGTCGAAAATCCCGGCCAGACCGTCAGCCGGCAGGCGGCCGACCTCCAGATGGCGGCGCTCGGCTAGCCAATCCCGGGCGGAGCTTCGGCTCCGCCCTCATCTTCCCATCGAGGCTGGTGTCCTTGCGGACACCGGCCTTTTCGCATGTGCGTCGCAAAGGAAACCCGAGAAATGAAAGAGATTCTGCAGTCCGCGCCAGTCGCGGCCGTCACGAATGTTGGTCCTGCTCCGGTCCTCGGCCCGCGAAACGGCTGCGCCGTCCTTCACTGACGTTGCGGCCCGCAACCGACATCTCTCCTTTTTCCGATTGCTCTCGAGCGGGTTCGCGAACCTGCGGTCCTGCGCTTGCGGACCTCGTGACGGCCGCGACTGGCGCGGCCTCGAATGGAGGTTTTGGAAAATGAGCAGGAAAGAGAGCAAACCCCGCGTCGATATCTACGCGAAGATCACAGACCGCATCGTCGCGGAGCTGGAAAAGGGCGTGCGTCCGTGGGTTCAGCCATGGAGCGCTGGGAATACGACTGGTCGGATCACGCGGCCGCTGCGCCACAACGGGCTGCCGTATCAAGGCATCAATACGCTGCTTCTCTGGTCCGAGGCGGTAGCGCGGGGGTTCGTCTCGCCCACCTGGATGACGTTCAAGCAGAGCGTTGAACTCGGCGGTCATGTCCGCAAGGGCGAGACCGGCTCGATGGTCGTCTACGCCAGCCGCTTCACCCGCACAGAAACTGATGCGAAAGGCGAGGAAGTCGAACGCGGCATTCCCTTCCTCAAGGCCTATACCGTGTTCTGCGCCGATCAGATCGATGACCTGCCGGCGCAGTATTACGGCAATCCCGCGCCGGTGGCCGATCCGGTCGAGCGCATCGAGCATGCCGATGCCTTCTTCACCAATACCGGCGCTATCATCCGCCACGGCGGAGACAAGGCATTCTTCAATCCGGCGCTCGACATCGTGCAGATGCCGCCCTTCGAGAGCTTTCGCGATGCCCCGAGTTACTATGCGACTTTAGGGCATGAGCTGACCCATTGGGTTGGATCGGAAAAGCGGCTTGATCGCAATCTCTCCCGCTATCACAAGGATCGCTCCTTCAGGGCGCACGAAGAACTGGTCGCGGATTTGGGCGGTTGTTTTTTAGCGGCCGACCTCGGCATCGTCCCTGAACTGGAGCCGAGGCCGGATCACGCGAGCTACCTGGCGAGTTGGCTTGAAATTCTCAAGAACGAGAAGCGCTTCATCTTCGCCGCGGCTGCCCACGCCCAGCGTGCCGTCAACTATCTGCACGATCTCCAGCCGGGTGCGACGCAGGTCGCGGAGGCGGCGTGATGCTCTTCGCTCCGAACATCGTGGGGGAGGGCACTGAGCCCTCCCCGATCCGCCTGCGCGCGCTTTCGCTTGGTGCCGGCGTGCAGTCCACTACACTCGCCCTGATGGCGGCCCATGGCGAGATCGGCCCCATGCCCGATTGCGCCATTTTTGCGGATACCGGCTGGGAGCCACAGGCCGTCTACGATCATCTCGCATGGCTGATGTCGCCCAACGTCCTGCCGTTCCCGGTCCATATTGTTTCGGACGGCAATATTCGCGAGCAGCTTATCGCGGCCGGGCAGGGCAATCGCTGGGCCTCGATCCCCGCCTTCGCCAAGACCGTCACGCCGGCAGGCACGGTGGTCCCGGTCCTCGACGAGGACGATGAAGGCGAGCTCATCGAAGTCGCCACGCGCCAGACGACGACGGGGACCGTCTCGATCGGCATGATCCGCCGCCAATGCACCACCGACTACAAGATTGTTCCAATCCGTCGGAAGGTGCGCGATCTCGCGGGCCTTACCCGCAAACGCTCTCCCTCCTTTCCGGTCGTCGAATGCTGGATAGGCATCTCGACGGACGAGATTGTGCGCGCCAAGCCGAGTTTCGAGGCGTGGCAGGTCAAGCGTTTCCCGCTGATCGAAAAGCGCTTGAGCAGGCGGGATTGCCTCGCCTGGCTGCGTCGGCACGACTATCCCGATCCTCCGAAAAGCGCGTGCATCGGCTGCCCGTTTCACAGCAACGCCGTATGGCGATCGATGCGCGAACAGGATGCCGTTGCATGGCAGGACGCCGTCGAGGTCGACCGGGCGCTGCGGACAGGACTCAGGGGCATTCGCGGCGAGGTATACCTGCATCGATCCTGCGTGCCGCTCGAGGACGTCGATCTATCGACCGCCGCTGACCGCGGGCAGCTCGATCTCTGGCCGAATGAGTGCGAGGGCATGTGCGGTGTATGAGGCCGGCTTTGCCCCCGTAACGTTCGGGCCCATCACACGCGAGGAGCTTAACGCCCATCTCGTTCTATAGGGTCACAGGATGGGCGAGATCCACCGCCCGACGCGCGGCTGGTCCTACGGCCTGCGCCACGAGGGCCGGCTGCTTGCCGTCGTCGCGACCGACACGCTCATACGTGAGCGTGTCGCCGGCTTGACGCGGCACGATGCAGTCGAGCTTTCGCGCCTGTGCGCAGCAAAACCGGATCTCTGCCGCGTGGCGCTGCGCCTCTGGCGATCCTTCGCCTTCCCGGCAATTGCTGTCGCACGCGGCTGCCGCTGGGCGGTCAGCTATCAGGATGCCGCCCTCCACAGCGGCAATCTCTTTCGGTTCGACGGGTGGGTTACACTCGGTCGATCGCGGAGCGGGACCGACTCCCGGTCCGGACGCCGGGGCCGAAGAAAGGTCATCTGGGGCTGGTGCGACGATCCGCAAATCAGGCGGAGCCGGGCCGTCGGTCTGGCGACGACGCCGACGGAGCGAAAGAGCGGACCGATTACCTTCAACGCCGAGGATGGCGTCGCGGCTGTTCCCTTCCAGATCGGCGATCTTGTCAATGTAGACGAGAATATCTACATTACTGGCAAGAACTATCTACATGGAGGCCCCATGCCAATCAATGTCAATAACCCGGAGGCTGATGCGCTGACGCGCAGGTTCGCCCATATGGCCGGCGTCAGCATCACCGATGCGATCGTCATCGCGATGAAGGAGGCGATCGAGCGCCGGCGTGATGCCGAGAGCCCGCTTCAGACGGCTGCACGGCTTCGTGAAAAGCATGGCGTGTCGCTGCGCAAGGCGGCGAAGAAGCCGCTCCCGCGCGAAGCTTTCGACAAGATGTGGGAATCGGAGTGATGTTCGTCGACGCGTGCGCGATCATCGCCGTGCTGTCCGATGAACCGGAAGCGGGCCGCGTCTCCGATGCCATCGCTTCCGGGAAGAATGCCTTCACCTCGCCGGTCGCCGTGCTTGAGGCGGTGCTCGGTCTTGCGCGTCCCGACAAGTTTGGTCTTTCGGTATCGGAGGTGGAGCCGATCGTTGCCGAGTTCCTCGACGAGCGCGGGATCGAGGTCCGGGATCTGCCGCCTGCAGCCGAGACCACCAGGCTGGCACTGTCGGCGGCTCACCGGTATCGCTCCGGCCGCCATGGCCTCAATCTCGGCGATTGCCTGCATTACGCCTGTGCGAAATATTTCGCGGTGCCCATTTTGGCCACGGCCGACGAGTTTCGCCAAACCGACGTTGCCACCGTTCCGTAACGAATGCCACCTCGGTCCCGAGGCCAGGAGGCGGCGCGCCTTAGCCGGCTGTAGTTTGTCGGTCCGCGATCGGGACCCCGCCTGTACGGTCGCCCCTAGCGGTTAGCCATTCAGCTTGAAACGAGAGCCGGATAGGCAGATTGCCGGTCGCTTCTCCCTATCGCGCACCATAGACGCAGCGTCGTTTCAATCCGTGGGTCAGCCTGACGCGTCGTGTCGGGCGCTTCTCTCGGTGATCTCCCAGTGCGTCACCGTGTCGAAGCCGGTGCGAGACAATGTGGCTGCGGTCCCGCCTTTGGATCTGAGGCGCTGCGTGGCCTGACTGCGGCCGCGATGGGCTCTCGACCGAAAAGTCGCGGGCTCTTGGGTATGACGCCGTCGACGGAAATGCCGATCTTCATTCCGGTTTCCACAAGGCCACGCCCATCTGCGTTCTCGATGTGACTGGTCTGACCGAAGGAGGATCCCGCGAGCGGTCTCTCGATCTTGTCCCGGCAACGGCCTTCGCGACTTTCTTCCCCTGACGGCTGCGCCGCCATTCCTCGCGGACCAAGAAAGTCGCTCCCGGCCGCCTTCCACTTCGTTCCAGCCTTTCAGGTGCCAGTCGATCGCCTCCGGTCCACCGACCGTCATCGAGGTCGCGATGGGCGCGGCCCGAGCAACAAAGGAATGAGACACATGGCTACCATCGGCACCTTCGCTTCCACGGGCAACGGCTTCAGCGGCTCGATCAAGACCCTCAACCTCAACGTCAAGGCCAAGCTGGTCCGCATCGACAACCCCTCCGACAAGGGACCGCACTTCCGCATCTTCTCCGGCAATGTCGAACTCGGCGCCGCCTGGCAGAAGGTCTCCGCTGAAGGTCGCGACTACCTCTCGGTCAAGCTGGACGACCCGAGCTTCCCCGCTCCGATCTACGCCACCCTGATCGAGGTGGAAGGCGAGGAAGGCCTGCAGCTGATCTGGTCCCGCCCCAACCGGGACTGATCGCCCCGACAGAGGACCCCGCCGCACAGGCGGGGTTCCTCTCAGCTATGGAGAAGCCGGAACCAGGCATCGAGCCTGGCCCGACTTTTTTGCTGCCATCCGGTTGGGGGGAGGTCTGCACAGATCGTCCGAGGGTGTCACGGCGTTCCGAAGGCCCCAAGGACTTCGTGGTACCCCCAAAATGCTGACGCATTTCGGCTCCCCCACTCGCCGGCTCCGCCGGTCGCGTGCCGCGCTCCTTGACCCCTCCGGCCCACCATGACCGGCGGTGTCGTCTTTCACCAACATCAAGGAGATGAACATGTCGATCGATCAACACATCGAGGAACTGCGCGCCGAGCTGCGGAACGCTGTCTACCGCGACGAGCGCCGCGAAACCGAAGCCGCTTTGGAGCTCGCGCTTGCCGAGCGCGAAGCCATCTGGACCGAGCAGGAGGCGCTGATGAGCGCCGAGCCTCCTTTCTAGGAGGCTTTCGCCCTGATACCTAATCTCATAGGCCGGATCGACCGGCCTATGAGGTTCGCCGAGCCCGGCGATCATGCGGCCGGCCGCCCGTTTGCGGGCCGTAACCACGCGTGCGTTTGCTACGCAGCAATTCCAGGAAGAGCTGCACTGCCTCTTCCTCTTTGTTGAAATGATGTTGCATGACCTGCCCGCGCGCGCCGATGCGCCCCCATCTACGGGTCAGGCAGACGTCTCCGAACAGCGTCACCTCGATCGACATGGCGTAAAACCGGGCCATGTTCTTGGCGGGATCCATCCGCTCGACGTAGAGCTGGTAGGGTTGCGCGATCATAGGGACAGAATCGCGCTTTACCATTTCAAGGTCCAACGACTTCTATGAATCGGTTGCTGGTTGCCGATTCATTCTGGTGATGGATCAGCCCAAGCGTTCTGTCGTGATCTACGCCATGGCTCAGTAAGCTCTTCCTCGATCGACGGCTCGCCTCGTGGCGATGCGCGCGGTACGCCCATATCGGGGTGTATCAAGAAAGTGGGAGAGGTGCCTTTCCGGTTGACGGACGCAAGGCTGCTCGCAGAAAGATGCTGGGCGAGGCCCTACGGGCACGGCTTTGCTCGCTGCGCTCATCGAACCCGCTTCGCGGTTTCGCCCCATGGGGGCGGCGATCCTCTCGCGGTGCGGCGCTGCCGTGAGAACCTGATTGCCGCCGGGACAGCGGGAGCGGAGCAGGGCCGGCTGCGCTCGGCAAGCGCACGCGGCTTTGAGATCCCCTGGACGATGAACCGCCCCCTCCTTTCATAGGGGAATATCAGGCATAGGCCCGTCGGCAATCTCCCAAATCCACGAAGGCATTTCGCTCTCGGAGACAAGCAGTTCGAGGGTCCCGCGATACTCGCCATCCGCGTCATCGGGAACGATGTACATTGCGATGGGTTCGCCCCCGTCACGGCTCAGCACGACGCTCGCCATCGGTTGTGTCGGCGGCAAATTGTAACGCAGCCCCTTCGCGAATATGACACCGCGCTCCGCGAGCGCCTCGAGCAGCATGCCTTCGTATTGGCTTTCGAATGGGATCCACCGTTCGCTGACCAACATCAGCGCGATCGCCTCGATCACGGCAATACCGGAAACCCCGACGCCGAATGTGGCCGCGGCGATGAGATGCGAGTCCGGGCTCGCATCCCAAAGCGCCAGTTCGCGAGCAAAGACCTTATTCATGCGACGGTTGACGTCCTCGGCCAGCATGAACGGATAGCGCGGGGCGTGTTTGATGATCAATCGTGAGCCAGACCGGGCTGGCTGTATCTCCTTCACCTCTCCGATCAGGATCGCGAGCGAACGGCGATTGCCCTGCGACTGGACCGCTCTGCTCAGAAACTCCTGGCGACGCTGGACGATTCCATCCACGCGCGCCGCGTCAAACATCTCCGGCATGTAAAGCACCGCCGAAAGCGGCTTTCCCTTCGCGCTCGAACTTGACGCCGCCTCGATCAGGAATTTGCGGACCACCGCCCAATTGCGCCTGCCTGCCATCGCCGGACGCCAGCGATTGAACTGTGCCCGGTCCCATAGAAAATGCAGCATCGCCTTCAACGACAATCGGGCACCGTCGGTCCTGACGTCGCCCGGATCAGCGCTGTCACCGATTGCAGGCGCGGTCCGGCCGCCGAGCTTCGACAGGCTAAACCCGAGTTTCAGCGCCGTCGTGCCGTCTTGCACATTCTCGATGATTGCCTCGCCCTCGACTGCGCTGAGGCCCGAAAGGTCGGATGGCGGCTCGTAGGATTCGCAGTCGGGCGCGTGCTGCGCTCCGGTGCCCGGCATCCGTTTCAGGATATGGCGGTCTTCAAACCGCGCGATATACATCGGCACGCCGCCCGCCTGACAGAGGCAAAGGGGGTGTTCCCGATTCGAATAGGCATCCGCCAACCGGTCGTCGAACACAGTATCTGCGACATCGACATCAATCCCACCCATGCGGATATGCCGGCTCATGGTTTTTCGGTTCCTGCGGTCATCATGGGCATAGTCTCCTCTTCACGCGTAAGGCTGCGTTAGGTTGCTCCTGCGGTTTTCACCGACTTGCTGTTCGTCGGGGTTCTTCTTGCATCAATCGAACTCTGCCGATTCTCATTCTCCCAGTTTCAGGTACAATGACGCTCACCGCGAAAGGACAACGCATGCGAAATCCCGCAGACGGCGATCACAACCCCCTCAACGGTGCCTCCGGCGCTGCTGCCCCGATGTCCGTTCTCATCGCATTGCCCTTCAATGTGCTCGAGGCCATTGGGCGCGCTGGTTTCTACACCGCCTGGTATCTGCTCTATTTCGTCGCCTGCGCGTTTCGGGCCTTCACTGGCTTTCTCGTTCTCGCCGGCATCGTCATGCTTCCTGTATCGCTCGGGGTCTTCGTCAATCCCGATGCCGCGCCGATGCCGTGGTGGTTCTTCTTGTCTGCGGCTGTGGGCATGTTCGTATTCGCGCTCGCCTACAATCTGTTCATCGGCTGGTTCGCGCCGCCCGGCGCAGAAGATCCGTTCGACCGGTATCGGCCATCGCCAACGGCCTGCAAGCGCCGATAGCGCGAAGACAGAACCGGCAGACTTCAAAGAAACACCATTCAAGGAGATGGCCGCATGTCGAGTATCACCAAAGCGGCAAACGCCACGGACCAGATTCAGGACCACGTCAGCGTCGCAATTGATCGACTTCAGCACGGGTTCAACGGCCGGATTGTCAACGGATACGGCATCTATTCCGACCCCTCCATGCGTCGCTCGGATTTGGTCGAAGCGCAGAAAGCCATTGAGGCGGCGTTGTCTGTCATGCGAAGCACCGACTGGCCGAGCAACGCGGAATACGACGCGCTTGATCAGGGCAGCGAAGAGTCGGTCAACTCGCCTTGACGAACCTGTTTGGACCAGCCTGCGCATCCATGTCCTTTCTCCGGAAGTAGATCGCCCGCCCGCAGCGGATCGGATCATGGCCCTGCACGATGATGATCTGCTCGTCCTTGCGCATCTGTTGCGTGATTTCGTGGGGCATGATCAGCGGTCGGCGTTGCAGGTTCAGGCTTTCCGACTTCCGCATTCCGCCGTTCGAATTGCTCCACCCGACATTGCGAGATTTCCCCTGAACCTCAACGGTCATCTCACCGCATTGGGCGGAGACGTTGCGCGCCGTGTCGAGTGCTTTGATCGCGGCATAGGAGGCGAAGGCGCAGCCATCAATCCATGACGTCGCGCCATCTTTCCCGAAATGCCGTTCGAGCTGACCAACCGATTGGTACATGAGCATCAGGGTGATGCCATATTTGCGGCCGCGATCACGCGCCTCTTCGAGAACGCGCATATAGCCGAGCAAGTCCACCTCATCCAACATGAAGAGGGCGCGGCGTTCGAACGCGCCGTCGGCTTGCGTCATGGCATTGATCAGTGAGCCGATGATCACCCTGCCGATGCCGGGATAAGACCGCAGGATCGCCGCCGGGATGTTCAGGAACACGTCCTTTTTGCCTGAGACGATATCGCTCGATTTGAACGTTCGCCCGCAGACCAGTGCGGCGTAATCGTCGAGCGACAGCCACTGCGTATCCTTCGACGCCGTGGAGTACACGCCGGAGAATGTCTGCTCGGTCATGTTGGTGAAGACGCCGAGCGTTTCGCGGATGAACGCAGACGCCGATGTCTCCTGAATATCGCGCAGCATGGCGAGCACCGAGGGTTCCGGCTCGGAGACGATCTGGCGCAAACTGCGCAGGTTCCGTCGGCCGGCATATTCCGGAGAGAGCACCACATGGGCCAGCAACCCCGTCAGAAGGTTGTGCGCCTGGTTCTGGAAATAGCTACCGGTCGAGGATTCGAAGCGCGCGCTTTCCGACAGCAGCATGTGGGCTACCGCGACGATATCCTCCTCCTTGTGTTTTGACGTTTCGATCCAGTCGAGCACGTTGAAACCCGTCACCGGATTTGTCGGATCGAGAACCATGCATTCGCGCCCGAGCTTTTGGGTGCGGTGCTCGACAACCATCGGTGCGACCTCGGTCGAGGGATCGAGGCAGATCAGGGGGCCGGTATAGCGCAACGCCGTCGGCACCACATTGCTGGTGGTCTTGAATCCGCCTGAGCCGGCGAAGAACAGCATATGGGTGGAATCGAAATCCTGCTTATAGGTGAGCAGCGGCGCAGTGCCGCCGCTCCCCCATGTCTCGCGGTCGGCCGGATCGAACGGCACGTCGCGGATGGTCTCCTTGTCGACGCGGTAGCGTTCGCCGACGACGATCTCGCCATCTGGCGGAAACAGCTTTGCGGCGGCCGACATGGTGAGCCAATCGGCATCACCGAAGGTTCCGCGCTTGGCGCGCTTCACCGGATCGGACACGACGACCGATATCCGCGCCGATATCGCGACGATGACGAAACCGACGGCCGCAGCAATGACGGCGAAGAAGTCGAGATAGGACAGCACCTCGTCCCAGGTCACCGCGCCGCTCTCGACGGATGGGGACAGCCGCGCATATTCGCGCAAAGCGTAAAAGCCGGCGACCCCGAGAAAGCAGATCAGGCTGACCATCGCCACCGGCCGGCGGCGGTGCATCGTCAGCGCGAAGACAGTAATCAATCCCGCGATCGGACCGAAGAGCAGATTGGGAACGGGTGCTGAGCGTAAGAACCAATAGGCATTGGCAGGCGAGAACCCGCCCGCCATTGCCTGCCATCTGTACGATGTGATCGCCAGGGTCACCGCTGTCACGACGGCAGGCACGATTGCCCATAACAGCGCCGGCTTCAGTTTCGTCTTTCCCGCCATGACCGGCTTCCTCTTGCTGGCGCTTAGTCGCCGTTGGCCTGTTCGGAATCGTCGGAGACGGGCGATCCCGTATCCGCCGCTTCGGCGCCCTTCATCCGATCACGTTGGAAGGCCATGCCGCCTTTTGCCTTCAGCCGATGATGCTCCGGCGATCCGACGCGCACGGTCGCGGCTTCCAGCAGGACACCGAGCAGGAACGCCCGATCGGCCTGTCGCAGCCCGGCCTTCACCACCAATCCGCCGAGCGTGATTTTTTCGCGCGCGTCTTTCTTGCGATCCTCTGTCATCGTCTGCCGCCGCCTTCGTTCCAGGGCCACAATCCGCCGATCGAGGCGCTTAAGCAGATGCGCCTGAAGGCCCCTTGGCCCCCTTGCGAAATCGCGCGGCGATCTCCTCGAAGACGGCGTCGAGCTCATTGTCGGGAATATCCATCTCGGCCAGCCCTGCCTTGGCCGCCGCGCGCGCGAAGCGTTCATTGGCTTTGGCGAGAATTCCACGGCGTTTTTCGCGTAGTTTCTCTATCTGGGCGTCAATCTCTGAAATCGATGATTTAGCGCGCATTTTCTACTTTATCCTTTCCGGAAGCCTTCCTTTGCACGGCGATTATACCGTGTAGAAACGCATAGTAAAAGATGCTAGTTTGCGTCGCGCCGTGAGGCTCAATTTTGGTCTGCGCCCGCAAGGGCGCATCCCGAGAAGCGGCATCGGTCCTGCGGCCCGATCTGTTCGAGGGCGCAATATACGTCGCTGACGCGACATGCTTGGGAGAGGGTCTGATCGCATGGCGATCATGTTCGTACGGGCACAGGTGATCAGTCGGGGTGCGGGACGCAGCGTCGTCTCGGCTGCCGCCTATCGCCACCGTACGAGGATGGCGGAAGAGCAGACGGGGATGAGCTTCCGCTATGAGGGTGGCAAGGCCGAGCTCGTGCATGAAGAGCTGGCGCTGCCGGACCAGACGCCGGCGTGGCTCCGCACCATGATCGACGGGAGGACGATCGCCGGCGCCAGCGAGGTGTTGTGGAATGCCGTCGATACCTTTGAGAAGCGGGTGGACGCGCAGCTTGCGCGCGAGATGATCTTCGCGCTGCCGGAGGAGCTGTCGAAGGCGGAGAGCATTGCCCTGGTGCGCGAATTCGTGCGCGACCACCTCACCTCAAAGGGGATGGTTGCGGATTGGGTCTATCACGATAAGGACGGCAATCCGCACATCCACCTGATGACCACCTTGCGGCCTTTGACCGACGACGGCTTCGGCAACAAGAAGGTCGCGGTTCTAGGCGATGACGGGAAGCCGCTGCGTGTCGTCACCCCTGATCGGCCGAACGGCAAGATCGTCTATCGGCTGTGGGCCGGTGACAAGGACACGATGAAGGCATGGAAAATCGGCTGGGCGGAGACGGCCACCAAGCATCTGGCGCTTGCCGGTCACGATATCCGCCTGGACGGTCGCGCCTATGCCGAACAGGGCCTCGACGGCATCGCCCAAAGCCATCTCGGCCCGGCAAAGGCGGCGCTCGCCCGGAAGGGCAGGGAGATGTATTTCGCACCGGCCGCCCTGGCGAAGCGGCAGGAAATGGCCGACCGGCTCGCCGACGAACCCGGCCTTTTGCTGAAGCATCTGAGCCGTGAACGCTCGACCTTCGATGAGCGGGAAATCGCCAAGGCGCTGCATCGTTATGTCGATGATCCCAGCGTCTTCGCCAATATCCGTGCGCAACTGATGGCGTCGTCGGATCTGGTGACGCTGAAGCCGCAGCAGATTGATCCGGACACAGGAAAGGTTGCCGACGTCGCCGTGTTCACCACACGCGCCATGCTGCGCACCGAATACGATATGGCGCAGTCGGCGCGGGAGCTGTCGCGCCGATCCGCTTTCAAGGTGACGTCCGAAAGGGTCGATGACGCCATTCGCGTGGTGGAGAGCCGCGATCCGGAAAGACCGTTCAGGCTCGACGCGGAACAGGTCGATGCGGTCCGGCATGTCACTGCCGATGGCGCCATCGCCACCGTGATCGGATTGGCCGGTGCGGGCAAATCGACCCTGCTCGATGCGGCGCGCATTGCCTGGGAGGCGGACGGCCGTCGCGTCGTCGGAGCGGCCCTTGCCGGTAAGGCCGCCGAGGGTCTTGAAGAAAGTTCCGGGATCAAATCGCGCACGCTCGCGTCATGGGAACTGGGCTGGGCGGACGGGCGCGATACGCTGCAAAGGGGTGACGTCTTCGTCGTCGACGAGGCCGGCATGGTGTCATCCGAACAGTTGGCGCGAGTCTTGAAGATTGTCGAGGATGCGGGCGCAAAGGCGGTGCTGGTCGGTGATCCGATGCAGCTTCAGCCGATCCAGGCAGGCGCCGCGTTTCGGGCGATTGTGGAGCGCATCGGCTTTGCCGAACTGACCGGGGTGCGCCGCCAGCGTGAACAGTGGGCGCGCGACGCGTCCCGCCTGTTCGCGCGCGGAAAGGTCGAGGAGGCGCTCGATGCGTATGCGCAGCATGATCGCATCGTCCAGCTTGAAACCCGCGATGCGGCGATCGAGCGGATCGTCGAGGATTGGGGGCAGGCGAGGGAGGACTACCGGAACAAGGCGGAATCGGAAAGCCGAGTCCTCAGCGGTTCGGAACTGCTGGTTCTGGCGCAAACCAATGATGATGTCGGAAAGCTCAACAATGCGATCCGCTCCGTGATGCGTCGCCAGGAAGCGCTTGGCGAGGACCGCGCCTACCAGACCGAACGCGGTGTACGACAGTTCGCCGTTGGTGACCGTCTGATCTTCCTCGAAAACGCCCGCTTCTTTGAAAAGCGCGCCGAGCATCTTTCCGTACAGCATGTGAAGAACGGTATGCTCGGCACCGTGGTACGCACCACGAACGAGCGCGGCGAGACGCTGCTGACGGTAAAACTGGATGCGGGGCGGGAGGTAACGTTCGGCCAGGACACCTATCGCAATGTCGACCATGGCTATGCGGCGACCGTGCACAAATCTCAAGGCGCGACCGTGGACAGGACGTTGGTTCTGGCCACCGGCATGATGGATCAGCATCTCGCCTATGTTGCGATGTCGCGACATCGCGATCGGGCCGATCTCTATATGGCGCACGAGGATTTTGCGCCGCGCGAGAAATGGGGCAGGGCGCAGCGCGTCGATCACGCCGCCGGCGTCACCGGTCAACTGGTCGAAACCGGCGAAGCGAAATTCCGTCCAAACGACGAAGATGCAAAAGAGAGCCCATATGCCGACGTCAAAACCGACGACGGCGTGGTCCATCGCGTCTGGGGTGTCAGCCTTCCGAAGGCTATTGAGAAAGGCAGCGTCGAGCTCGGTGACACCGTCACCTTGCGCAAGGACGGTGTCGAGCAGGTGACGGTGAAGATACCCATCGTGGATCCCGAAACCGGCAAAAAGACCTTCGAGGACCGGGAGGTCGAACGCAATGTCTGGACCGCAGAGCGGGCCGAGACTGCGGAAGTCCGGCAGGCGCGTATCGCTCAGGAAAGCCATCGCCCGGAACTGTTCAGGCAGTTGGTCGAGCGGCTGTCCCGCTCCGGCGCCAAGTCGACTACGCTCGATTACGAATCCGAAGCGGGCTACCAGGCACAGATTGTCGACTTCGCCCGCCGCCGCAACATGGATCATGCCATCGAGCTTGCTGCCGGAATGGAGCAGGGGGTGGAGCGGCATCTGTCGTGGATCGGCGCACAGCGTGATCGCGTGGCGCGGCTTTGGGAGCGCGCCAGCGTCGCGCTCGGCTTTGCGATCGAGAAGGAGCGCAGCGTCTCCTATGACGATCGGGCGGTTCGGACGCAAACGGTCGCACCGGCATCAGTCGAAGAGGCGCGATATCTGCTCGCGCTACAGGCGCGTTTTGTCCGGTCGCTCGAAGAAGACGCGCGGATCGAGCATCTGGCCTCGGCACGGTGGAAAGAGCGAGAGGCGATCCTGCTGCCCGTGCTCGCGCGCATCTATCGCGATCCTGCTGCCGCCCTCGATCGGCTGAATGCGCGAGCTTCGGACTTCGATGGCGAGCCGCGGCGGCTTGGTGAAGATCTTGCGCGCAGTCCCTCGATGCTCGGCGCCATGCGTGGCAGCGACAGCCTGGTCGATGGCCAGATCGCGCGGAAAGAACGGGCTGAGGCCGTCGCCGCTGTTTCGGATCTCGAGCCTCTGGCCCGCAGTCACGCCGACAACTTCAAGCGTGACCGGGCCACGTATGAGAACCATGAGCATGCGCGTCGCGCCGCCATGGCACTTTCGGTTCCGGCACTTTCCCCGCATGCGGTGGCGCGGCTCGATGAAATCGAAGCGGTGCGCGAGAAGGGCGGCGAGGGCGCCTACAAGACCGCCTTCGCCTATGCAGCCGAAGAGCGTTCGCTGGTGCAGGAGATGAAGGCCGTCGGCGAAGCGCTGACCGCCCGCTTCGGCTGGAGCGCCTTTACCGAAAAGGCCGACCAATATGCCGAAAAGCAGATGGTCGCGCGCATGCCTGAGGGAGTGTCCGAGGCAAAACGGCAAGAGCTGACGACGTTGTTTGCGGCCGTGCGCCGCTTCAACGAACTGCAGCATCTGGCCGAGAGGCGCGATCCGTCGCGGATCGTGGCGCCAGCGGCCTACGATCCGGCACAGGCTCCAGAGATGTCCAAACCGCCTGCCTTGCCGATGCTCGCGCCGGTCACCGAGTTCGCATCAACTGTCGATGAAGAAGCCAAGCAGCGTGCGCTGGAGGTTCCCCGTTACAGACAGCAGCGCGCCGCACTTGCCGAGGCCGTGCAGCGCGTCTGGCGCGATCCCGTCGCGGCACTCGCCACGATTGAGGATCTGGTCGTCAAGGGCGTCGAGCCCGAGCGCATCGCTCGTGCCGTCGGGAACGACCCTGCCGCCTATGGCGCATTGCGCGGTTCCGACCGTGTTGTGGATCGGCTCATGGCCACCGGGAGGGAACGCAAGGCGGCGGTCGAAGCCGTGGGGAGTGTCACCGCCAGCGTCGTTGCGACGGGCAAGGTCTGGCAGGGCGCGTTCGACGCCGAGAAGGCGACCATTGCCGCGGATCGGGAGCGGATGAGCGTACCGGTGCCCGGACTGTCGCCACGGGCGGTATCCGAGCTGGCCCGCCTGACCGACGCTGCCGAAAAGTCACCCAAGGATATTACCCGTCTGGTGCGTTCTCTGGACGCAACGGTCAGAGCGGAGTTCGCATCCGTCAGCAAAGCGCTCGACAAGAGGTTCGGGCCGAACGCAGTCGGCCGTGGACAGGCCAACGTCATCGATCGGGTGCCGGCGGCGCAGCGCAAGGTCTTCGAGGCCATGAAGCCCGGCCTCAAGGTGCTGCAGAATGCTGTTCGCGCTGACAAGGCCCAGGACATCATCGCCGAGCGCCAGATGCGGGCGCTCAACCAGACCAAGGGCATCACGAGATAGCGGAAGGGATAAGACAATGACCGAACTGACAACAACGTTCGACGCGATCGTGCGGGCCGAGCTCGCCATCGAGATCATGAACCAGGCGCGCGGGCTGGTATCGGAACGCGTTGCCGCCATCGAGGCGAATGATCCGGCCGGCGCCGAGGCGCTACGCGCGAAGCGGCGTCAGTTGCTTGCGGTGCAGAATCGCATCCGCGTCGGCGATCGTGAGCACATCGAAGCCGTGATCGCGGAATGGGGGCCGCGGGTCAAAGACGCGGCCTCCTTCTGGCGGGAGCTTTGATCCATGGCGGTCGAAGCTAAACTCGGCCGGCTGTCGGAGGCCCAGAACGAACACATCTTTCGCACGGAGATCCTGCCCGACTATCTCCCCGACGATATCGGCAAGGCGGATCGGCCGACGCTGATCGTGCTCGGTGGCCAGCCCGGTTCGGGCAAAACAGCTCTGCTGACAACGAGCCTCACGGAGCTGGAGCAATCCGGTCCCGCCATCCGCGTCGTCGGAGACGATCTGCGGTCCTACCATCCGGGATTTGTCGCACACCAGAATGCCGATCCGATGACGGCGTCACGCTTCACGCAGGCCGATGCCGGCATCTGGAGCGAGAAGTTGCTGACGGCTGCCACCGAACGCGGTGTCCACGTCGTGTTCGAAACCACGATGAGGACCCCCGACAATGTCGAGAAGGTCATGACGACCGGACGATCGGCCGGCTATCGCATCGAGGCGCGCGTGCTGGCCATCAGTCCGCGGGTCAGTTGGCAAGGTTGCCACTACCGCTTTGAGGAATTGCATCACGCCGGCGCTGCAGCGCGGATCCCGCCGCGCGCCGTCCATGATGCCGCCGTCACCGGCCTCGCAGAAAGCCTGGAGCGCATCGAGCGCCGCAAGCTCGCAGATCGTCTCCTGATTCAACGGACCGATGGCGAGGCGGTCTATGACAATGTTCTATCCAACGGACAGTGGCTGGCGGCAGCCAGGGCGCGACAGGTGCTTGAGGAAACGCGAAGCCGTCCATTATCCCGCGAGGAAATCGACGGCTTCGCGCTTGTCTGGGCCAAGGTCGTCGCTCGGATGGAGGCTCGCAGCGCGCCGGCAACCCTGCTTGATGAAGTCAAGGCCCACTCACGCGATGATCTAGCATGGTTCCTGTCGGAGCGGCGCCGTGCGGATGAGGACGATGCCATGAAGACGGCGAGGGAGGTCAAGCAGCGGATCGCCATCGATCGAAGCCCCATCATTCCAGGCGGCGAAGAACCCCTGGCACGTCCTCACGCACGGGATCGTGAGGAAGAGAAACCGGAGTGGCAGGTTCGACCAGGAGAGGTTTTGATTCCCGGAAGGGACGTGCCCGATCTGAGCGACGCAGAGATCGGCACCAAGCTGCGGCAATCCACACGGTTGGAGCAAAAGCGTTCTGAAATCGAACGGTTGTCGCAACTGGTCTATGGAAGTGCCGCTGCCACATCCGCAACGGTCGAAGGCGTTGATGGGGCCATGGCTGGCTCGGTCGCGGGGCAGGATATCCGGTCGGGAAAGCTTGGACCCATGGCGGGCGAGGGCGGTCGGTTCCTGCGTGCCGAGAGCCCCGAGCGCCAGACTGCGAAAGCACATCTGCCGCAGCTCGCCGCCGCTATGGAAGACTATGGCCGCACGGTCGATTTCGAGCGGCATCAGATCGAAACCGGACATCGTGAGGAACAGCATCGTCAGCGGCAGGAAATCCGAGCGCCATCCGAAGGTTTGACGGCGATCCTGCGGGCGCCGGCGCACGAGCAGGCTGCGAGGCTGCACGCCGCCCCGCAGTTGCGACGGGAACTGGACGGCATCGAATCGTCAATTAATCGGCGGTTGACGCCCGCGGATCGAAGCGCCTTGAAATCAGGGGATCTCAATCGACTGTCGAGAAACCTCGCTGTCCCCCATGACCGTGTCGCCACGCTTGCACGCGTGCAGTCTCAGGTGCAGGCGGTGCATGGACAGACCCAGCTGCAGCGACAGCAATTGGAACGCGGTCGCAACGCTGCAATCGCGCTCAAGCGATAGGCAGTTGGGTCCCGCCGGCAGAAGGATCCACCGGGATCATGAAACAGGATTGTCCTCTGGGGGCGCTCCCGCCCCTCGGTACGGCGGCGGGCTCGAGCTCTAGTCTAGCAGGAGGTTATCTGACCGGATTTGACGATGGCCCGGACGGCCGCAAATGGCTCTTCGTCCGCCTGCATCCACAGAACACACCTCGGCGCATCGTCTCGGTGCGTCCTCAAGGCGGACTCGAGCAACATTTTCGTTCCTATGCAGGTCAGTAGATCCACAGCGTCAACGCGCAGCCACAGCATTCCTGGCACGGGTCGTATGACAGCTCGAGAGGATTCGAGCTCCAGAACAAGGTCATCGCCCTCCCACCTCTGATCCTTGCAGTGCGACGCAAGCGCAGCATTGATTGTTTCAGCGAGATTTTCCTGATCAGTAAACCTTAGACATGCTTCATTCGAGGTACGCATATCAAGACACTTCTATATAATCCCTGCGGATCGCCGAGCATGATCTTCCTGTCGGCTCGGCTCAAGTGTCCACCTTGACACTCGTTTAACGGAGAAAAATCCGATAGTGCGACCCCTGCTGCAGTGAAGCGAAGCCGCTGAACGCCTTTCGGGGCGGGCTTTACAGTGTCTGATGATCGCTCCAGGCAAAGAAGACTTGAGCGGCTTGGAGACGGGTAGCGACGCGTAATTTGAGAAGGATGCGACTCACGTGATAATGGACCGCTCGAGTTCTCAGGTTCATGATCGTCGCAATGTCGGTGTTCGACTTTCCGTCAGAGATCCATTTGAGGATTTCCAGTTGACGTCCACTGAGCGCTCGCAGCCCAATTGCCTCGTCGGCCGAGACGTTTGCGCAAAGTCCCAGCATCTCTGCTTTGGCCTGCGCCGCTTGGGCGACGCATTGAGCAGATCTGACAAGGTCGGGTGGGAGTTGCATCGGTCGATAGGCATCGAGGGACATCAGGCTCGCATATCCCGGACCGTGCGCGAGCGGCACCATAATGCCGGTCGCCAGGCGGTTCTCGTGAAGAAATTCCAGGAAGCTTTGACTGCGAACGTCACTATAGCGTTCCGAAGATCCATCCCAAACAAAGGGGCGGCTGCTCCCGATGGTGCGCGCGATAAGCACGTCGTCATCGAGCCAGTTCAGCCGCTCATAGTCGTTCATGAATTGCTCGGTATAGGTGGTGAAAATGGGGTTCATCACCAGCTCTGCCTTCGATTGCCGATGACATGACAGCATGAATGCATCGAAACCGAGCACGCCGCAGGCCCTGTCAAGCGCAGAGAACAGCGACTGCGATGTCTCGGCAGCATGGATTTCGCTGAGCATTGTCATGCTCTTCTCGTGCACATCACCGCTCATTATGACCTCCTGACATGATGCCTCTGTCATCATTTCAGCTTCATGTTCGATCCGGTGCAGATGATGGCGGGCGCCTGCACCTATCGATCGCCGTTTGCCATAGCGCTACCTTTAATGGCGAACCGTCGCAAACGCGACAGAACAGCTATTCGGCGACCCTTCTTCATCCGAAAACATGCCGGTGAACGTTGGCGGGTCTCTATGCGCAGATCGTGAGAAGCTGGGTTTGGCCTAGATTACCACGTTGCCACTTCCCGGTAATGCGAGGCGCCGCGCGCTAGTAAAGCAAAATATATAGAAATATCAATTATTTAGTTCCATAATGAAACTTATGCGATTCAGTCTCAACACACTCAGCTGTCTCGCCGTGCGGACCCGCTTAATGACACGCTTGGCGGTATCGCCAATTTCGTAGATCATCTGGCCACGACCTGATTGCGGGACGCTGCATGGCGACTGCGAAATGAGTGCAGGCGGTAACCGCCGAACCGCGAACCGCGATCGCCGAGCTTGACGAAGTAAGGAAAATTCCTTACCTTTGCTGAAGTTTAAGTTTGGAGCCAATCATGGGCGCGCTGTTGAAAGAGGAAAGCACCATCACCGCCAAGGGCCAGACGACCGTCCCAAAGGCTGTCCGCAAGGCTTTGGGTGTAGACTATGGCGGGCGCATCGCCTTTTTTGTCGACGACCAGCACCGGGTCTATGTCGAGAAGGCGACCGAAGAGACCAGTGATCCGGTTGTCGATCGCTTCCTTGAATTTCTGGCGCACGACATGGCCAAGCACCCCGGCAGGTCCATTGTCCCGCTGCCCCCAAGCCTGCGTGATCGCATGATCTCCCTTGTCGGGACCATGGACGTTGACCTTGATGCCGAGATCGACGGGGATGTCGCGCTCTAGCCATGCTCACGATCAATGGCTGGAGCATCCTCGCGCATACCCTCTTTCTCGATCAGTTGGAGAAGCTGACCGAGGCTGTCGAGTCGTTGAAGGCGAAAAAGCCTGACGAGTACCAGAAAAATGCGAACACGAAGCTCCTGGCAGCGTTGAACAAGCTCGTGTTCCAGACGATCCCTGCCGACCCCACGGCAACTGTCTATCGACAGGGCCTAACGCTCGGCGATGCACATAAGCACTGGTTTCGGGCGAAGTTCGGCAATGGTCGATTCCGCCTGTTCTTCCGCTATGACTCGGCCGCGAAAGTCATCATCTTCGCTTGGGTGAATGACGAAAAGACCTTGCGGACCTACGGCGCGAAAACCGACGCCTATAAGGTCTTCAAAGCAATGCTGAGCGATGGGAACCCGCCAGACGATTGGGCCTCGCTCAAAAAGGAGGCGTCAGAGAAGCCGGCCGTTGAGCGGCTGGAAAAAAACTCGCCCCCTGACCTCTGACGATGAGGCAGGAGCGCGTTGGTGCTTCGGACCATATCGTCACGCTATCACCGAACCAAGGATGGCCGCCGAGGCGATGGCAGTCAGTGCCGTCACCGGGATCGGCTACCGGATCGCCATGAGGATTGTGATCTCCTCGCTAGATGGCTGCCCACAAAGTCGAGCGCGACTGATCGTGATGAGCACCGGTCATCATCTGCTGCTAGTCGTTCTCGCAAGTTTATTGCCCGCACCGAAGCGAATTGGGTCATTTGCAACCCGATCCAGCGAATGCCGGGGCCAGTTCGTCCTCTCCGATCGGAATGTGCGAGCTGATCACGGCCTGATGGTTGCCGATCGCTCATGGTCTGCGAAATAGATCTCGGTCACACGGAAACGGCCACCGACCCTCTTGCACTGGACGATCACGTCTATGGAAATCTTGAGCAGATTGCGGATATCGTCCCGGTCGAGGTCTTGCCCCCCGTCGGATTCCTTGACCAGGAGCGTCAGTTGCTCGAACGCCAGGCTTGGTGAATCCGCGTGAACGGTGGTGATCGAGCCGGGGTGCCCGGAATTGATGTTTCGGATGTAGTAGAATGCAGTGCCGTCACGTAGCTCCTGCAGCAGGACCCGATCTGGACGCATGCGCAGGCACGATTCAAGCAAATCCTTCGCGCCGAGCTTTGCCAGCCCCTGCCCGCCCTTGGAGTAGAACAGCCGGACATGGTTCGGCTGCGGGATCGTCAACTCCGGTGTATCTTCAATGCTGATGAGCCGTTCGTCGTCTGGAATGTGCTGGATCAGCGCCTTCGAGATCGTGGTCTTGCCGGATCCCGTGGCGCCGGAGATGATGATGTTCTTGCGCGCAAGAACCGCACCTTCGAGAAAGACGCGATACTGTCCGCTGCGGTAGCTCGCCAACAACGGATCTTCACGAGAGGTCTGATCGGCGCTCGCAACGACATTCTCGAACAAGCCGCCCTCCTCCAGGTCGGCTGTGGACAGCGCAACGGATGAGGGTTTGCGGATGGTGATGGAGACGGTGTCTCGTGTCGTCGCTGGCGGGATTACGATCTGGATGCGTTCGTCGTCCGGAAGGGTGGCGGAGAGAAGCGGTCGCGTCTCGTCGATGCCCTGATTGGAGTAACTTGCCACCGCCCGCGCCAGCCGCATCAGCTTGTCAAACGACAGGTCCGGCAGATCGTGGCTTTGCCAGCCAGCCGTTCCTTCCGTCAGCACTTCGCCGGGTCGATTGATGACGACCTCGTAGAGGCTCTCGTCTTTCAGGAAACGATCGAGCGGCAGAAGCAGTTGGCGGACGACGCCGGCATCGGAGTTTTCCGCCATCCCCTGCCCTATTTCGTGATCAGATCGGATTTTGGGTAGAAGTCGCCCATCACGGCACGGTCGTAAATCGTATTGCGGGGTTCGGTAACCCGCAGGCCATAGATGCTTGAGAAATCGAGATCTCGCGCCACAAAGATCGAAACGAGCGACCCTTGGTGCTTCGTCAGGGTCGGCGGAATATTGATCGACTGTTCGACGGCGATCGCGGCGGCATCCTTGCCGGCGCTTGTCGTGCCCTGCGCTTGCACGTCGCTGCGCTGTAGTTCCTGACCGGCATAAGTAGCAATATCGCCAACCACAGACAGAAGCAGCGCGCTGCCGAAGCGCTCCCACCAGTGGGTGTCGACATAGCCATCGAATCCGGCGCGGCCGATCGCATCGGTTGCCGGCGAGGCCAATGTGATGATGACGCCCGTGGGCGTCTTGGCTCGGTTCCAGAGCACGAACAGCCGGCTTTGGCCGCGGCGCAGACCGCCGCGATACTCGCCGACGACCTGAGTGCCTTTCTCCATCAGCACGACCCGGCCGTTGTCCGAGAGAACGTCGCGGGTAATCACGCAGCTGGTGAATCCCGGCCGATCCGATGACAGCGCGGTTTCAAGCGCACAGGGAATCGAGGTCCCCATCGCGACGATGAAGTTGCGGTTGCCGAGATGTCCGGCCTTCGACCCTTCCAGGACAGTTGGCTTCAGCATCCGGTTGAAGCGCTGATCCTCGTTCTCTCCCTGCCCCCCTCCCCCCAGGAGGCCGTCGACTGGGACGAAGTTCGAATCTGTCGTCGCGCCGGCGTTGTTCGTAGGCCTGGCATTGTTTCCGGATTGACCGCCGCCAAACGCCATCACCGGCGCCCGTCTTGCCGCATCGAGTAGCTCATCGACCGGGGGCGTCTCCGCCGTCTCGACGGCCGGCGTCGGTAGTTTGATCTCCGGAACTGGCAGGGCCACGGGCTCGGGTTCGACCCGGGCCGGTTCGAACTCCGTCGTCTGACGGATCACCCCCGATCCCGGCTGCTCGACGTCCTCCTTCGGCCCCTGGCGCATTGACCACATGGCGAAACCCAAGAAGGCGACGACCGCCAGTACGACGGCGCCTCGCTTGAGCAAGGGATTGCTGTCAACCTTGCGCGCCGCCAAGGTCTGACCGCGTTCGCCGGGAATCGTTGTTTCTGGCGTATCTGTCATGGCGGCTCCCTTATTGTCCCGCTGCCGGAACCTTGACCACACGTTCGACCGAAGGCGAGGTCGTATTGGTTCCCGGGTTGACGCCGACCGGCGAATAGGCCTCGTTGAAGATGCAGAGCGTGTCCGATCCACGCCGCAGGATGAACTTTCGGCTGATAGCGTGGACGAGAACGAGATCGCCCTGAACCGTCTTCGGCACCAGGCTTTCCGTTCCATCCGAATTCTCGATGTAGATCGCGGGCATCTCCTGATTGCCGCTGAAGGCAAAGGTCGTCACCTTGCCATTATCGTAGACCGCCTGCGGTTCGATTGCGGCGGAGCCTTGCGCCGAATAACGCCAGTTGCGGGGGCCGTATTGTTCATGGATGCCGAGGACCTGATCGGCATAACCAGCCTCGGCCGCACGCTTCTTCGCCTCATCCTCGAGGCGGCGTCGCTCGGCTTCATCGGCCGGATAGCGGTACTTCACATAGAAATATGTGTTCTGCCCGGCATCGACCGAACCGTCGCGCACCACCAATTCCATCTGATAGCTGCGCTTGGAGCCGTCCCGCCGCGTCGTCACAACCGAGATGTTGGTGGCCGGCTGGTTCTCACGTGGTTTGAGGAACAAGATGTGGCCGGCCGGCGCGACTTCCCAGGCAACGGTATTGCCGAGTGCCACATGAGCGATTTCCTCGTCTGGCGCGAACTCCACCTGGACCGAAGAACGGATCGTGCCGACAATCCGGGTGATATTGTAGGGCTGGTAGCTGACGAAGCGCACGCGGTTGTCCTGCTGCGCGCTGGCCGGGATCTCCAGGGCCTGAACAGGAAATGCAGCCAGTGCCGCGATGACGGCCATGGCAAGGAACGATTGATTTCTCAATTCAAGGCCTCCGGATCGGCCCGGTACTCGCTCACCACGAACCCAAGCGGGTTCACCAACCGGTCGCTGGAGGATATTGGGGCATTGGCATAGGAATAGGTGATCGTTGCCACCCAATGGGTTGTGCGGACGTCTTCGCCGCGTGTGATTGTCCTGATGTAGCGGACGGAAACGACATTGCTGTTGATGAGCGAGATCGACTTGATCCCGATGCGGGAGGTTGCGGAGCGCCCATAGACGTTCTGCGGCGATTCCGGATTGCCGCCGCGATATGCGGCGGCGAAGCGCTGCTGCTCAGCCGCATTCGACATCAGCGAGGCGGTCCGGAAATTCTCCTCTGCTTCTGACCAGACATAGCCTTCGCGTGCCCGGACGTAGCGGGCGGCGAAATATTTGGTGACTTCCTCGTCATAGCTGCCGGGGGTCGATGCCATGGCCGACACGACGTCGACGATGCCGGTGGAATTGTCGACACGGATGACGAAGGGTTCGACCGTCTTGAGCGGCGTCAGCGCGACCACGGCGGCAACCGAGACGCAGGCCAGCACGCTGGCGACGATGGCGACGAACCAGGCCAGCCGTTTTGAGCGCTCGGCCGAGACCATCCGGTCCTGATCGAAGCGGCGCGCCTTGTCGAAATATTCCTTGAGACTGTCTGTCGTCACCATGCCCCCTACCCTGCCCGGCAAGCGGCGTGAGAGCCGGCTTCGTCGAAGTCGGCGAAGGCTACAGTCTCGACGGTTGGTTCATGCTCGGCGAAGGCCAAGGCGGTTCCGTTGCCGCTGGCGAGCGAAGATTGCTGGCGCGGATCGTCCTGTGCTTTTCCGGCTCGCCAGTCCCACATCGAACGATTAAGCGGCCGCTTCGCATAACCGTCGCATTTGGGCAGCGGGTAACTTAGCGTCGCGCAGCCGGAGAGGGCGGCCAGCAGCCCCATCATTGTTACAACTCGAACTATATGCACGCTGGAATACCCCTCATGGTGATGGCGTCAGGCTCCTCTGCCGGTCAGCCTGCGCCAACCCCAACCGATCGTTCTCGTGATAGTGCTTTGATGGGCATCTCGACCCGCAGCAAAGCCATAGGTGAGTGAGGCCCCTCCGCTCGCGAGCGCCGACGCGATGCCCGGCAGCTGATAAAAGACATAGAGGGAAGCAAGGCCGATGGCCCCGACGGCGATCGGCCGCATCAGGACGTCACTGTAGGCCTCGACGGTGGTGAACATGGTTGCGAAGCTGGTGACCAGCAGCGAGCCGACCGCGACCACGAGAACCTGCAAGATGACAAAGTTGGCGAGCTGTCCGATCCATGCCTCGGTGAAGCGGCGGGTCGACTGGAACATGGCCAGTGCGATGAAGATCGGCCCGATCGCGAGAATGATTGCAAGTGCAACCCGCGCGTAGAGCGACGCGACATAGCCGATCGAGGCAACAATGAACGTCACCACGATCACCACGAGACCGGCAAAGCCGGTTAGCGGGTCCACCGGCCAGGACGCCTGCGCCCAGATATCGTTGGCGGACTTCTGACCCTTGTCGAGCAGGCTGTCGAAGGTTGTGGCGCTTGGTGCGCCGCCGGTGTTCAGGGCTTCCGAAACTTCCCTGGGCAGAATCTCGAAAAAAACATTGGTCACATAGGTCTGGTATTCGCCGGCATTTCTGACCAGCATCAGAATGATGGCGAGCTTTATCGCCCGGAAGGCAAATTCCATGATCGGTTCCTGCACCGATCCGCGCAGGATCAGGAAACCGTAAAGGACCACGTAGAGGGTCAGCGCCGCCGTCAACGGCCCCGTCACCCACGCGCTGATCCCGCTCGTACCGGAACTGATGAAGTTCTGGAGCGGCGTCGTGAACTGGCGATCGAGGAAGTCGAAGACGGTGTACATGTCGCTATCCCCCCAGCGCCCTGTTCATGCGCTGGAGTCGGGCTTTGCCCTCAGCCTCTTCGGCATTGCGGCAATTGGGCGTCTGCCCGAGCTCACCGGGGTTCTCATGGCATTCTCCGATTTGATCAGCGCGCAGGCTCTCATCGGCGAGAAACTCGCTGACGGTGATGACCGTGGCCGGCGGGGGTTCCGAACACGCTGCCAGCAATGCCATCATGACGAGAGCCGCGACACGCTTCATTGCGACAGCGCCGTGTTCATCGTGTCGATGCGCTTGCGCCAGTCTTCTGCCTTGCGCTGATCCTCGACCTGGGCCTGCGCCTGCTGGACCATCTGGAGACCCTGCATGCGCAGGAGATCGGTCTGCAGGAAGGCACTTTCGGCCTGAATGCGCGCCTGAAGATCGGCGATATCCTTGGCATCGCTCGCCGAGGATATCTGCTGGCGCAACTGATCGATCCCATCGATGCGCTTGGTGGCGGCATCGTAAATCTGCTGCCCAAGGCTCATCTGACCGGCATTGCGGTTTTGGACGCGCGCCAGCTCCTGGGCATAGAAATCGTTCGCGGAGGTCTGGTAGGTCGAATTATCACCGAGGAATTTCGAGGCGGCTTCGCCGAACGCACCCGAGCCGTTGCCGCTGAGCAGGCTTTCGATCGCCGCAAAGTCTTGCGGTAAGGCCTTGCGTATTTCAGGCCGGTTCAGAAGCGAAGCAACATCGGCCATATTTGTCAGCTTGTTCAGCGATCCGAACAATTGCTCGGCTTGCGTGATCTGTTGATTGAGCGCATCGAGCTGTGACTTGAGCTGCGTGATGCTCTCGATGTGCTTCAGGATCGCGGTCTGATCGATCACGGGGATCCCTTGTGCGCCGGCGCCTCCGGTCGACAGGGCAAGGATGGCGACGGCGGCCATCATCGAACTGCGCATACACATCAGCCTGCACTCCTTTGCTGCTGGAAGAGAGGAAGCCAGGCTTCCGGGTCATCGCCGGCCTGCGCTCGGATTGTTTCTGCAAGCTCGACATTGGCAGTGCGGCCGGAGAGCACCGCGAGTTCGTCCTCGAAGCCGCTGAGATTGAGCTCGGCGACGACGCTGTTGTGGCCCTGCTTGACAATGAACCGCCGGCTCTCGTTTGAAAGCTCGCGCGCGATCAGCTCGTATTCCCGTTCGGTAAGTTTGAATCCGTCGACATAGTTGACGCGACTGCCGCGAGAGTTCGGCATGAATACCTGCGTTGGGCACTGCTCGATGATGGTGTGCGCGATAGGCGAATTGATCGCATCGCGCGGGCTTTGCGTGGCAAACAGCATGAGCCCGTTCTGTTTGCGAATGGTCTTGAGCTTGTTCTGGGCCAGGTCGCGAAAGCCCTCGTCGGCAAGCGCCTTCCAGAACTCATCGATGACGATGATGATGCGGCGCCCATCGATCAACTGCTCGACCCGGTGGAACAGATAGGCCATCAGCGGCGCACGGATCTCCTCGTTGTCGAGAAAATCGGTCATGTCGTAGCCTACGAACTTGCCACCCACTCCGAAGTCGCCGAGGCCAATGTCCTCGACGACGTTGTCGAACACCCAGCCCAACGGCCCTCCCCTCTCCCAGCGTCGCAACCGCGACGCGATGCCTTCTGGATCGGTGTTATTGAGAAACGTGCGCAGCGCGCCGATCGTGCGCCGTTCCGCCGGCAGATCGGCGAGCCCATCAATGGCATTTGCGATATCACGTGTCTCCGCGACGGAGAGTTCGCGCGTTTTCGACCCAACGAGTTTGGTCACCCATTGCGCCAGGAACACCTTGTTTTCCGGCGTCAGTTCCATGCCCTTAAGCGGGGCGCAACCAGTCGGCCGGCCATTCTTGAGCGGCAGATAGGTTCCGCCGGCCGCACGCACGAAGAGATCGGCGCCGCGGTCCTTGTCGAAGAACACAATATTGGCGTCGAACTTCTCGCCCTGCGACAGGAGGAAATTGAGGAGTACGGTTTTGCCCGAGCCGGATGGCCCGCCGATGAAGGTGTTGCCGAGATCGCCGTAGTGCAGATTGAAGTAGAGCGGCGACCCCGAGGCCGTCTTCAGCATGGCCACCGCCGGACCCCATTCATTGCCGTCGCGCTGACCGACCGGATAGGAATGGAAAGGTGAAAAGGCTGCGAAATTTTTCGAGGTGATCGCGCCGGACCGGACACGGTAGCGGAAATTGCCGGGAAGCTGCGCCCACCAGGCCGCTTCAAGCCCGAGGTCCTCGCGGGCGACGACGGCGCCGCCATTGGTCAGATGCGTCCGACTCTTGGCCAGATTGTCCGTCAATTCCCTTACCGAGTCGGCGAAGACTGTAAGCGTCAAATGATGGTCGCCCAGCACGAAGCGGTTCGATTCCAGATCGTCCAGCGCATCGTCGAGCTCCTCGAGCTGTGATCCGGCTTTGTCGCCGGCGCTGACCATCTGGTTTTGCTTGCGACCCATCACCGTCTTCGCGTCCGACTTCGACAGGAAGGAGAAGCTTTGGGTCAGGATCAGTTCATAGGGAACGGTGAGCAAGCCGTCGAACATGCCAGGTCGCGTGCGGGCCGGATATTCCTTGAAACCGAACATGCCGGCATAACGGCTCGATCCTTCGTGACGGATCTCGACCGTCTCGCGACCGACAATGACCCGATCGGAATAAATCGCGGATGAAACGCGGCCTGCGGTCAGAGGGACAGCTTCACGGCGCCCACCCACCAGCTGATGCAGCACTTCGCTCGGCTCAGAGAAGATCAGACCCTCGCGTTCCTGAAGGGTGAGGACGCGCGGGCCGAAACGCTTCAGGCCGGCTGTAACGTTGACGATCACGTCATCGAGGTGTTTGAGGGCATCCTCATCAAGCTCGACCCCGCCGCGCCGCGCCTTGCGCAATTTCGACAGGAACGCTGCCACCCGCTCGGCTGCGTCCTTGCCTGGGTGCCATACCAGGCTGAGATAGAGATCGTTGCGGAACAAGTCCTCGCCGATCATGCGGTTTCGGTACTTGTCGTTCAGCGCGCGCGAGAAGGCGTTTGAGAATTCGCCGTCAGGATACTCATTGTCGCGTCGCCGAACGACATGCGTCCACAGCGCCAGCCGCTCATCCGCGATGTTGCGGTAGAGCGTGTTGAGGTCCCGGTGCAGGGCGTTAAGGTCGAGCGTGTCAGCCGTCTCGAAAGACACGCCTTCGAGCGCGATAACCACCATGAGGGCACGGGAGTCGAGTGCGAGCATCCGTTCGTCGATGTGGCGGACGTAGGGGATGAAGGTCTCGGGTTCGAGCTCACGGCTTCTGACGGTAGCGGTACTAGGCAAGGCCGAGGTCCCTTTCGTCATAGCGCCGAACGAGCTTCATCGGGGTGAGACTCGATCCGCCCCAGAACCCGCTGTTGCGAGTTCTGCCCCGCGTCTCCACCCAGCCGAGCAGCACGCGGAACATATTGTGGTCGTGCTTGACGATCGCCTTGAAGATGACGTGGAACACCAGGCCGACGAGCGCGTAGGCCACCGATCCCGCGACGATGAAGAGGATCGTCGTGAAGATCATATTGATCCCCATCGCCTCCATCGTCACGCCGCCGATCATCGCCGGCCTGGTGCAGGCGAGAAACAGCGTGTCTTCCACAAGGGCAATCCGCTCGGTCACGCACTAGCCTCCTGAGATCATGTTGACGATCTCGGTCGCACCGAAGATGATTCCGATGCCAAGCACGACAAAGGCCGCCTTGCGTAGATCGAGGTAGCCGAACATCCATGCGATGCCGACAATGATCACGGCGATGATAGCCAGCAGTCTCGCGACATTGCCGGTAAGCATGTTGACGATATTCTGCAGCACACTTTCGATCCCGCCCGCCTGGGCGAAGCTAGGCTCGACCAAGGTCAGGGAAAATACCGCCGCTATCGCTGCGGTCGCCGCGTACGGCCTTATGCGAGCCGATAGGTTCATAGGCGCATTACTCCTTTTGCTCGTTGGAAAAGACGAGGACGGAGGATTGCCGCCCCGAACTGTAGACATCCCATCGCGGCACTGAAGCCTGGGATTGCTGCTGGCTCTTCCCGGCCGGACCGCTGTCGACCGTGGCGGCAGACGACTCCCCTGCCCTTTCGCGCGCCGGCAACGCCTCCGCTTGCGCCTCGATAATCTCGATGCTGTCGAGACGGTCGGACAGCCGCGCGCGCTCGGCCAGAACCCGGCTGTCGTAGCCGACCATTTCGCCGACCGAGGCGTCACCATTGCCGAAATAGCTCCGCAGCATGACGGCTTCGGCTTGTGCCGTCGTCGCGCCACCTTGGAGAGCTATTTGGTAGTAACCGTCAAGTAGCGACGCGCTGGCCTTGATGTTGAGGCAGAAGTCGAATGTGTCGCTGACGGAAAGGCCAAGCCGACCGAGATTACCGGAATTGATCCCGGCAAGTCCGAGGTCGATATCGTGACCCTCGGCGATCAGGATCGTCGCCGTCTCGATTGCCTCGGCTCGGGTCTTGGGTTGCTCGGCGAGCGGATGATCTGTGTTGATACGGATTGCAAAGGGCTGGAACCCGCTTTCGACGCTCACGACAGCCGCAATTGTTTCCGAGGCGACCTGCGGAGCGCAGTTTTGAGCGAGAGCGAGGAAGGCAACCGGCATGGGCTAGAACCACACGCGCTGGCGGCCGGCGCCATCGATAGTAACGTCGACATACCTCGGCTGCTCGCGCACATGAGGACGTTGGGTGACCAGTGCCTTGCAGACCCGCTTGCCGTCTTCGAAATGCCAGCGTCCCGAGGCGCCGCCATTGTCGCGATCGCTGCACATGGCGCTGTCGACGACCTTGGGTTCGGTGGAGACGCAGCCGACGTCATTTCTGCGATCTCCCGAACGTGTGACCAGCCGGAACCCGGCGTCACAATAGTACGGCTCATAACGCGGCTTCGTCGCTGTGAAGCCAACGCCGCTGCAAATCGGGAACGATCGCCCCTTCGCGAGATGCGACCAAAGCCGTTCGATCGGCGGGCGGCACTCGGTGTACTGCGTTGCGCCACCGGGGTTCGAAAGGCATAGGAGAACCTGGCAGCCCCAATCATCTGCTCGCGCAATGGAGGACGAAAACGTGTACAATGGAACGCAGAGTAAAACGGCAGAAAGTGCCCGAATGACCGCATTTTTCATGCCCAAACTCCCGTTTTTCTCTCCATTGGCCCGCCGTCCGTGAGGCTTCACCACCTTGTCATACTGCACGATAACGAATAGATAAGAAGATGCCAAGCCCATTAAACCAACGCTGGCACAACACGGTTTTTGCGACCTTGGCTACGCACGAGATCATGTCGAAGCCCCTGCCCGACGAGACGCCGAATTCGCGTCTGCGCCAGCTCGGCATGATGAATCTCCTGTACACTCTGCAAAAGGCAGATACGGCGCTGACCATCACGAACGTGACGGAAGTCACTGGAATGACAAGGAAAGCGGCGCAAGAGGCAATTGATCCGCTGGTCGTGCGAGGGCTTTTGAAAGAGTCCTGGGGGCGCACGTCGATCGGGCGCGGCAAGGCCCGCCAGTATGAGATCGCGCCGGAAATCTTCGAGAAGCTTCAGGGCGTTTACGGCTCCTGATCCCGTGCTGAGTGGCTTCTCTCGTCTGAAAAAGACTTCCATTACGTGGTGAAAACGCACAGTATTGCTTGCGCTAAAGCGCGCAAGCATACTTCGCGCAGCGACTCACCTGCTCTCACGGGCAGACTGATTCGTTTCGCGTAGACAAACCGTGTGATGGAGAAGCTATACGGCAAAAAAGGAACGGCCCCGGAAGTTGACGCTTCCAAGGCCGGTTCACTGAAGATCGAAATTCTTTGCTGGGGCTCTTTGGCGAGAACCGCAACCTGTGACGGGACGAATAATCGCAAAAGCCCAAATTTGTGTCAAGGCAAAACGCCACTTCGGCGAACGATCCTGCTTGCCGTTTCGGGAGGTACCGAAATGAGCACTACTGAAGAATTTGCATCGGCCGAAGGATTGAAACCAGTGCCCGGTGTTCGTCGGATCACGCCTGCCGGCCTGGCAGCGCACCGGGCAGCTCGGGACTATGCTGGCGATCGGACACTTGCCGTGAAGCGGATCGAGGCACTGCAGTTGGCCAAGCGCGCAGCCGCCGCGTTGGGACTGAAGGCGGCGAAGATTGCGATGATAGACAAACTGTTCGGCTATTCGCCTGCGGCGGACTGGACCAGCAAGGACTCCAGCCCGATCGTTTGGCCTTCCAACGAGGCCCTCGCGCGGCAACTCGGGTTATCCATCTCTACTGCCCGGCATCATTTGCGCGGGCTCGCCGCGGCAGGACTTATCGCCCATGCATCGCACCCCACCTACCAGCGTCGTGGTGTTCGGGACGACCAAGGCAAGATCGTAGAGGCATTTGGGATCGACCTATCGCCGATCATCATGCGTTATGACGAACTCCTCGAAATAGCCCTTGCCTATGAGCAGGAAGGACGCGAGCGCCGAACGCTCTCGTATCAGCGTACACAGATCCGCAGAGAGATTGAGGCTGTCCTGGTGGCGGCCCAACGCGATAGGCTCGTGGGCAACTGGCAACACTTCCACGCGCAGCTGGATAGGCTGCGGGAATGTGTTCCGAGTGACGTGGGGCAATTTCGCGGGTTAGTCGAAGCATTGACCATTCTCCGAGAGGACGTTGAAGAGGCCTACGAAAGAGCGTCCCAACGCTCAAATTTCGACACCGCGGTGGCGAGTTTTCGTCAGGTACAAGCTACAGCGGATCTTCCCTTTGTAGAAGATAGTAGAGCATCGCCCCCTGCCGAAACGGACAAAATCATTGCCAGCGTCCCACCCCGCCCCACCCAACGGACTTCCGGAAGAAGAATGGAAGAAGCGCCACCGGCCGCCGGAAGAGATGGCAGGCCGGCGTTGAGTCCGGCTGACGACATCGGAAATGTATCGCTCGGACTGGTGCAAACCGCCTGCCCTTCCCTTCAAAAGCATGTCCCCGAGATCTTCGACAGTTGGACAGCGCTGCGATCGTCGGGCCGCCGACTGTGTGCCGCGGCCACAATCAATACGCAGGTATGGACCGAGGCGGAAAACTATCTCGGACCGGACGCGGCGATCGCCGCGCTTGCTGTCACTGTGCAGCGTGCAGACGATGGTCAGGTCGCCAACCCCGGCGCGTACCTCCGGAGACTCATTCAGCGAGGCAGAAGCGGGCAGTTACGAATTAGCAGGTCTTTGTTTGCGCTTGCCGGCGCCAGGGGCGGCGGCGTTCCAAATCATTCCTCGGGTCCTGTAGCTCCCTATCGCGGCTTTCCTTTGGAACGCATCAACTGGTCCGGCTGGGCGGACTTGGTGCGTGAGCATGCGCCTAAACCGACGCCTGATGTCGAGAGCGTGGCGGATGCCTTCCGGTCCTGGTGCCGCAAGGGAAATATCGATCTCGCCCAACCGAGCATCGAGAAGGCATTTATCGGATTCTGCAAGAAGTGGCGGAGGCGCTGATGAAGGCGCCGACGAGATACGTGGAGAGCCGAGCCCGCCGCTCTCCCCCGGCGATCTATGCCATTGGCTTTGCTTTGCGCTTGTTAGCCGCCGGTGTGGGTGTTGCGCATGGGCTGCCGGAGACGCTTACAGGCAAAGTGCAAATCTACGACGGCGTCACATTCGACTTAATTCAGGACGGTGGGCGGTATCGCATGGCAACCCGAATCCGCCTGGAAGCGGTCGATTCCTGCGAGCTCCGGCAGAAAGCGCGCCTTGGAAATGTGGACTGGCCATGTGGCGCAGTGGGAACCGCGTGGCTCGCATCCCGGACATTGGCCAAGGATGTCGAGTGCCGGCCAACCCGTGTTATTCGAGGAGGAGGGTACCATGCCCAGTGCTACGTCAATGGATTGGATATAGCAGCTTTGGGCCTGGAGGAGGGGATGTACGTCGTGGCGGTGCCACAAGGCGAGCAGCCACCTGCGGGCTACCCGGAGTTGGAAGCGAGGGCGAAGGCCGCAGGTGTGGGTATTTGGTCAAGCGAATTCATGAAACCTGCCGACTGGCGTCGCGCCTATGGCACCTACAATCCCTTGGCTCCGCAACGATGACCGCGAGCCGACGGAGCGGATGGTGAGTGGCAGAGTTGCCATGTGGCAACTGCGTGATTTGCATCCTTCACGTTGGTCAAGGAGGTTGAAGCCGACCGGTGCGTTTTCTCTCGGGTTAAGCTATCGTGCGCCGGGCTTCTCGATGGAACGCTTGTCGGAGCTTAGCCTGGGCTGCAGTCCATCTGGTGGCAGACAAGAGCAAAGGAGTCGCCGCCGGGCTGCTTGAAATTGAGGCGACGGAGAAGGCCGCGAGCGGGAAGACGGTTGAAAGAATTGTCCGGCACCGAGCGAATGACCGTGCCAACCTCTAGCTCCGCACTGATTAGCGTGAGCAGGTCGTAGGACAGGTCGCAATCCGAATTGCCATGTGGCAACGGCAGGCGATGTCATAGACGTAAATTTCCATTAACCTTAAACTCCTTGCATATTTACCCGACTCGGGGCAATTCTACCTACGAAAAATCGGCGTAGTTGGAACAGACCCCGTAGTTATGGAAAAAGCTCGTAGCACAAAAACCCTCGCTCAGGGAACAAAGCCGCTGATGACGGACGTCATTGCCGGCGATGGCGCCGCATTGTCAGCCGAGTTGCTGGCGATGCGTGAGGCTCTCTTTCCACCAGTATCGAAGAAGACGCTTCGCTCTTTTTCGTCCGTAGAGACCGCGAAGCTCATTGGCATCGCTGATGCATATTTGCGTCAACTTTCGATTGGCGGAAAGGGCCCGCAGCCGTCGATCGGCGCAGGCGGTCGCCGGTCGTATACCCTTGACCAGATCAATGAACTGCGAGCGGTCCTTGAGGAGGGCTCAAAGGGAAAGCGGTATGTACCGCACCGAAAGGGTGAAGAGCACTGCCAGGTAATGGCAGTGGTAAATTTTAAGGGCGGATCCGGGAAGACGACAACGGCCGCGCACCTTGCTCAATATCTCGCATTACAAGGGTACCGGGTACTCGCGGTCGACCTTGATCCGCAAGCCTCGTTCACGGCGCTGCATGGCTATCAACCCGAATACGATATTCAGCCGAACGAGACGATGTACGCAGCCGTGCGATATGATGACGAACGCCGCCCTCTCAGGGAAGTCATTCGCAAGACCTACATTCCAGGGCTTGATATAATCCCCGGAAATCTCGAGCTCATGGAGTACGAGCACGACACGCCGCGCGCTCTTGCGGAGCGCGATGCCGAGCCCTTTTTCGGACGGGTGGCTACGGCTTTGGGCACTGTCGCTGATGACTACGACGTCATGATCCTTGATTGCCCTCCGCAGTTGGGTTTTCTCACACTTGGCGCCCTCTGCGCCGCGACCGGACTTCTCATCACGGTCCATCCGCAAATGCTGGATGTAATGTCGATGTGCCAGTTTCTCTTGATGGCAGCCGACATACTCCGTGTGGTGCAGGGTTCGGGCGGTGATCTCGAGTACGACTTCATACGCTACATAGTGACGCGCTTCGAGCCGGCGGATGCGCCGCAGACTCAGATGGTGGCATTCATGAGGTCACTTTTTCGAGAGCGAGTGTTGAATAGCACGATGGTCAAATCCACCGCTATTTCCGACGCGGGCCTTTCGAAGCAGACCCTCTATGAAGTTGGAAAAGAGAACTTTGCCAAGCAAACCTATGATCGGGCGATGGAGTCTCTCGATTCCGTGAATGACGAAATCGACCGGTTGATGCAACAGGCATGGGGGAGGGCGACGTGAGCCGGAAGGACACCCTCAAGGCGATGCTGACACGCCGATCGGAGGAGTTGCCACATGGCAACTCGGAGCCAACTCCACTCACGCCACAGCCGCCGCATCCCGTTCCGCATGTCCAGTCGGGCGCGGTTGGTGCGATGGGAAGGTCGCTTGGCCAAATAGCATCTGCGGCAGAGCGCGCGAAAGCGTTAGTCGCTTCCGGTGCCGCTGTCGTTGAAATACCGGCTGATAAGCTCGCTGGTTCGTTCGCCCCAGATCGCCTAGACGATGAGGGCGCGGACTTTATGGTGCTCTATCAGGCGATAAAGGAGTCGGGGCAGAAAAGCCCCATCCTGGTTCGGCCTCATCCAGACAACCCCGACACATACCAGATCGCGTATGGCCACCGGCGAGCGAAGATTCTCGCAAAGCTCGGTCGGCCGGTCCGCGCCGTGGTTCAAAATCTCACAAACGAAGAACTCGTCGTTATCCAGGGGCAGGAAAACTCTGCCCGAAAGGATCTCAGCTACATCGAGCGTGGGCTCTTCGCGCTGACGCTCGAGGAGCAAGGTTTTGACAGAAGCGTGATTATGTCGGCTTTGAGCATGGAGAAAACGCAACTATCGCGACTTCTCTCGCTCACCAAGTCGATTCCCAGGAGTGTGATCACCGCAATCGGTCCGGCGCCGAAGGCAGGGCGGCCGCGGTGGAACGCTCTCGCCGAGCGGCTTGCCGCTCAGAAAAATCAAAGCCGTATAGATGCTGCGGTGAACGATCCGAAGTTTCTGGAGGCGGACACGGATCAGCGCTTTGTACGGGTTTTCAACGCTCTCGCCCCGAAGAAGACAGCTGGCCCCTCCAAGAGATCGGTTGTGACTGCGGCGAGCGGCCAAAAGATTGCGACCGTTGAACGGACGCCTAAATCGGTTGCCGTTGTGGTCGGTATCGAGGGCTCAATGGAATTCGGGGAGTTCGTGGCAGCCCGCCTGCTCGACCTTTACCAACAATTCGAAAGCGAAAAGGAGAAGACCGACTAAGCAGAACGTAAAACGTATAGGCCGCAAAAGAAAAAGGCCCCCGAAACCGTCATCCGGAAGCCCTTCTCTGTCATGTGGTAGCCAGAGAATCGCATTTCCGGAATCGCAGTCAAGGCCTTTCGGCGATGAATGTCAGTTCGGCGAGCAGATTTCTTTTGCCTAGCGATAGGTGAAGGACAATGCAGACGCATATTTCAACGACGCCCTTCGGGCGGCGAACGATGACGCTTGGCCAGATTGCAAGCCAGGCGGCCGCGAAGGCGATGCCGAAGGAGGCTACCGCTAATAAATGGCGGGTGTTCGAGGACATCCGTAAAGCCCGTGAACTGCTTGGTGCGACGGACCGTTCTCTGGCGATCCTTAACGCCTTGCTGTCATTCCACAGAGAAACGCAGCTCTCGGCCGAAGGTGAGCTTATCGTCTGGCCATCCAACGAGCAGCTTATCAACCGTGCTAACGGGATTTCGCCGGCGACGCTCCGGCGGCATCTATCCGTTCTGGTCGAATGTGGATTGATCATCCGGAGAGACAGCCCGAACGGCAAGCGCTTCGCCCGTCGGAGCAGGGCAGGGGAGATCGAGCAGGCCTATGGTTTCGATCTGTCGCCGATCGTCGCCCGTGCAGCAGAGTTTCAGGGATCTGGCAGAGGCCGTCCAAGCCGAGAAGAAGGCATTCCGCGTCGCCCGGGAGCGCCTGACGCTGCTACGGCGCGATATCGTCAAGATGATCGATGCCGGGATCGAGGAGGGAGTGCCAGGGAACTGGGGCAGGGTGCTTCAGACCTATCAGGGCATCATCTTCAGGCTTCCCCGCACGGCCTCGAGGCAGCTCACCGAAGACATTTGCGCCGAGCTTCATCATTTGCATGTTGAAGTCCAGGATGTGTTGGAATCCTTCGCAAAAACACAAAATCTGAACGCCAATGAGTCTCATGCTGAACGCCACATACAGAATTCAAACCCAGAATCCATTTCTGAATCTGAATATAGCTTTCGAGAAAAGAAAGAAGCGAGCGGCAGCGTTGCGAAAACCGACAACGTACGGAACCTGCCGAAGACGAGATCTGCCATTGAGTATCGTGCTGGATGCCTGCCCGACCTGCGAGATGCGGCCCATGCGGCGAAATCCGCCACTGGCGCGATTTTCTGGCGGCAGCGGAGCTGGTGCGAACGATGCTGGGGGTCAGTCCGAGCGCTTGGGCAGAGGCCGGCGAGGCCATGGGCGAGGTTCAGGCGGCGATTGCGCTTGCAGCGATCTATCAACGGGCGGACCAGATCAACAGCGCCGGCGGATATCTGCGTAGCTTGACCGAAAAGGCGAGAGACGGGAAATTTTCGACCTGGCCGATGGTGATGGCCCTGCTCCGGGCCAAGCTGGATGAGAGCAAGCGGCGGCAGTCAGAAGCCGAGGCCAACGCCGGCGGAGCACCGCGACTTGAGGTCTCGGAATCGCTCGTGAAAAGTCTGCAGAAGTTAAAGCCGCTGCCATGACGCGCTCGTTTGGTGTTTCTCACGATCAGGGCAATGGCCGTCACCGACCAGGCAGGTCAAGGAGCTCGCTCGTCAGCAGTCCAGAGCGCCGGGCGCGGTCGAGCAGGTTTTTCACCGACGATGGAGACCACTTTGCTCCGCCGCGTGGTGTGCGCTCGTGAAGTTTCTCGAGCTGCGCACCAATGTCCCGGAGCGTCAAAGCCGGGTTCGAGGCGTGGATACCTGTGACCAGCGTCATCAGCCGGTCCTCCGGGAGGCGAGGCGGCGATTTCCGAAGCAGGGCGGGATCTGCCATGTGCTCGGTAACCAGCCATCTCACGGCACGACGAAGCCGCTCGGGGGTCCAGTCGTGCCCTCTTTGCTTCAGTACACGTGCAATGTCATCCCAAGTATGGTCCGGTCGCATGCGCTTCACAGTCGGAAGCCACTGGTTGGCAGTTGCCTGGATGCGTGCGCCGTAAGCTGCCTTCTGGGCGGCTGTCATCATGGCGAGCGTCTCCGGCCGGCGTTCGCGGATTCCGGGATTGCCGGAGAGCTTTCCCCTCGCCTTCGCCGCCCTTATGCCGGCCCTCGTGCGTTCGGAAATCAAGGAGCGCTCCAGCTGCGCCACGGCGCCGAGCACTTGGAGAGAAAACATGCCCTGCGGCGTCGTGGTGTCGATCGGATCTCGCAGGGAGCGAAAATGCACCCCTCTTTCCGTCAGGCCCTCGATTACCTCGAGCAAATGGCTGACGGAGCGCGCCAGCCGGTCGATCCGGACGACAAGGAGGGTGTCGCCAGCGCTCACGTCGCGCAGCAGCTTGCTGAGAGCCGGCCGGACCCGCGATACCCCCGAGCCATGCTCCTGAACGATCACATCGCAGCCGGCGGCGCGCAGTTCGATTTCCTGCGCTTCCGTCGCTTGTTCATCCGTAGACACGCGCGCATAGCCGATCAGGCGGCCCTGTGGTCGACGAGAAGCTTGTTTTTGCGTCTCAAAAGCCATTTGGAGCGCCTCCGAGCCGCCCGTCGTTCCGTTTTCCAAACATAGAAGATACGGATAAACGATCGAATGTGGACGCATCTGAAGTGCATAGAACCGCTCCAAGTTGCATAATGATTTCACAGCTTGACAAATATGAAATCAAAACGTAAGTAGCAGCAGGAGCACAAAGATGAGCGAGAACGTCGTCTACCTGCATGGCCAGCCGAAACCGGTCGGCCACTTTTTGCGCGTTGGAACCAGCGGTCACCGACAACTCGAGACCCTGTTGGGTTCGGGAAAAATGATGGTGGATCGGGTCGTGGTCGAAGCCTCCGCGGCGCTGAGGCAACATGATCTCCTGACGGCGCTCACCGAGGTCGGCGGCGAACTTATCCTGGATACCAATGTGGCCGAGCTTTCGTCGATTGGCCGATTTGGTGGAGCGGCCAAGTCTGCGCCTTGGGCAAATCCTTTGAGCGTTCTGACGCCCGACGATCTGCGACCAAACGCCAACCGGGACGTCATCGGCCAGATAGCCCGCTTTGCGGTCAAACAGGGCTTTCATGCCGTACAGGCACCTGCACATGTCCTTGAGGGCTCGACAGACCAGCTTTTTGCCCTCGACTGCGAGGCCGCCGCCGCTCTGCGCTGGGCGCTCGATGCGGAAGGAGGCAAGCACATCGGCATCGACTACCCGCTGATGATCAAGAATTCATCTCTTCGCGATCCTGCTCAGCGACGGGCGTTCATATCCGCGTTGAAGAACGTGCCGTTTGACAATCTGTGGTTCCGGGTCTCGGGCTTCGGCGCGGACGCCACGCCAATGGGATTGCGGCGGTACATAGCAGCCATGATGGACTTTCACAGGCTGGAAGTTCCCCTTGTCGCTGATGGGGTCGGTGGTCTTGTGGGTGTCGCCATTGCGGCTTTCGGTGCCGCCGGCGGGATTTGTCATGGCGTCGCCGAGAAGGAACGCTTCGATACTAGCGACTGGGCGAAGCCGCCCCAGACTGGCGGCGGAGGACGCGAGAAGCGGGTTCTGATCGGTGGCCTGGATCGCCTTCTCAGCGTGAAGCAGGTCGAGGCGCTGATGGCGGCGCAGGGGGCCAAACCCCTGCTGAGCTGCCACGATCGGTCGTGCTGCCCAAATGGACTGAGCGACACGTTGAAAGATCCGAAGGCGCATTATCTGCGCCAGCGCGCTCGCCAGATCCGAGAACTGTCGGCGGTCCCCGACGCGCGACGTCCGCAGCATTTTCTTGAAAAGGAGCTGGCTGCGGCGGAACGGGTCGCGCGGTCGGCCGCGAAGCTCAAGGTATCGGACGAAGGCTTGTCGGAGGTGCTGCAGCGCAGTAGCGACCGGCTGGAAAAGATGCATGCGGTGCTGGAGTCCTTGAACGGCACGATTGCCGGCCAGCCAAGGGCACCCGTTCCACCGCGGCGGCAAGGGAGGGGTGCGAGCGTAGCGTCGCACCGCAGGTAACAACATGAGCACAGCTGTAGCACGAATTCTGGACGATCTTCGGTCTCGGGGAGGCCTGCAGGGAAAGGACATCGCCAACATTGTCGATGTATCGACCGCGACTGTGTCGCGGTGGTCGCACGGCAACGGCTCCCCAAATCTTCGAACTCAGACGGTGATTGCCGATCTGCGGTACGTTGTTGACCGCCTCTCTGACTTTTATACGGCCGATGAAACTCGGCTTTGGCTGCATTCGCGCCATCCCCTTCTCAACAACGAGCGCGCGATTGATCTCATCAATGCGGATCGTACCCAGGAAGTCCTGGCGGTGATCGAACGCCTCGATGCCGGCGCTTACATCTGAGGCGACGCGTGGAGCGAAGGGCGCGAGATCTTGAACTGCTTGACCTGCTTGACACGCACAAGGGCGTGTCATTCGAGGGGGATGTCTGGCGCATTGTCCGCGAGGAGCGCGAGCCGCTGCTGGGCTATCCGGCTGGGGCTCGTTGGGATCCAGGTTCGTTCGACGTGCTCTACACCTCGCTGGAGCGGGAGGGCTCACTCGAGGAGATTCACTTTCATTTAAGCCGTCAACCGGTCTTTCCGTCCAAAATTCGATCGGTCCTGCATCGGATCTCGGTTCGCACCCAACGGACGCTTCGAATTGCCAACCTGGCCGAGCTGAAGACACTTGGGATAACGCCGGAGACCTATGGGTCGCTCTCCTATCAGCGCACGCAGGAAATTGGGGATGCCGCCGCCTTCCTCGGATTCGATGGCATCCTGGCGCCAAGCGCGCGATGGCCATGTCAAAACCTTGTTCTCTTTACCGAGCACTTCACACCGGCGGATCTTAGTATCGTCAGCTCGGAGCCGGTCGATTGGGACGACTGGAGGAAGCGAAGAAATACCGAGCGACAGCACCGCGACGGCAAATCCGGATCTCAGTAGGGCAGGGGAGGGGGCTTTCAGAGCCCGGAGGCTTTTGTCAGATTGACGCGGAAGCGATCGCGGCGGCGCTGATATTTTCGCGTCATCTCGGCGCTGGCGTGGCCGAGCTGCTTTTGGACGTAGCGCTCATCGACCTCGGCCGAGGAGGCTAGGCCAGACCGCAATGAGTGGCCGGAAACATTTTTTCCACGCGCGCCCTCCGGCAGATCCCCGCGCACGCCGGCGGCCAGGGCCGTCCGCTTGACCAGGCGGGCGACCTCCTGGTCGTTGAGCCGATCGGCGCCGACCGCCTTGCCTTGCCCTGTCACCCGGCGGAACAAGCGGGCCGTGGCCGATGCGGCCGAGCTTGAGCCATGTCTCCAGTGTGACGACCGGGCAGGTGGCGTCGGAAGAACCGCGGCCGATCTCGACCTCACGCCAGCCGGTCTTGCCGCGCAACGTCACCAGCATGCCCTTTTCCAGGATTTCCACCCAACCGAGCCATCCTCAGTCTGGTCGCGGCCGACGTCCAGCCCGACGATCTCGGAACGACGCAAGCCGCCGGCGAAGCCGAGCAACAGCATGGCGCGGTCGCGCAGGCCGCGTAAGGTGCCGCGATCGAGCGTTTCCAGCATGGCGATCAGATCTTCGGGCAACACCGCTTCCTTCTAACGAGGAGGGGAGGCGTGCTTGTTCCGAATGCCAGCCATCACCGTGGCGATATGCCTGTCCTTGCGGTCAAGTGGCTGGCCGCGCTGGGAATAATTCCAGTCAGCGACGACATCGGCGCTCGATGGTAGACACGGACTTTCTTCTTCCCCGGTCGCCGTGCCGGATGCGATCGCGGTGATGTAAAGACCAACACTCTGCGGATCGGGCGGAACCATGTTAAGCCCTGGCGCCGACACCAGCTGGAAAATGCTTCCAGTCGGAGGCATAGGCGCGGCGTGTGTTGGCCGAGCTCGCCGCCTCGACATAATCGCGGGCGCGAGCCCGCGAGTTGAGATGTGCCGGGAGGCGGGAACCCGAAATGGCCGGAAGGGGAGGGGAGGGAGCTTGGACTTCCGCCGCGGGTTCTTCCGATGCGCGACTCATCTCCATGACGACGTCGATGATGTCGGGAAGATCGTCTGCCGTATCCTGCGCCGTAGTGTCGTCCTGCGCCGTAGTGTCGGCCGACAGCCGCTCATCCGAAACATCATTCCTCGGCCCCGTGCTGTGGGACGGTCCGGTGTCGGATTGCTGGGGTTTTTGAGATAGCCATTCATTTAATTTCAATGGGTTATCCGTGTCGTAATTATGAGACCGATTCAGGGTAAATGAGACTGGACGCGGTACTGAGTCGGCATTCCTGAGACCAACTTGCAGCCAAACGACGAGGCTGTCCATGTCCGATCAGAGCGAGAACGAGCAGCGCTGGCGGGAGGCGCGAAGGCGCGCCGAAATCCTCGCCAGGCTTCCTGATCGGCCGGGCGAGGCAGAGGTCCAGAGTGCCATCGGCTCGCTTGGGATCAGCCGCGCGACCCTGTTTCGTTGGCTGAAGCGGTTTCGGCAGGACGATCGGACCAGCACGCTGCTGCCGCGCCGGCGTGGCCCGAATGCGGGCATGCAGCCCTTGGATCCGGCGGTCCTTGTCATTGTCGAGGGTCATTTCGAGAAGCTCTATGCAACGCGTCGCAAGCCGACGCTGAGCCGTTTCCAGCGGGAGGTGGCGGCAGATTGTCGTGCTGCGGGGCTGCAACAGCTATCGATCCGTCGCCTTGGCCGGTGGCTTGAGACGAAAAATCAGGCCGATCTGATGCGGCGGCGGGAGGGCGCTGGCAAATCCGAGCCGGTGTTCCTGGCAACGCCAGGTGGACTGGAGGCGCCCGCTCCACTCGACATCGTGCAGATCGACCACACCAGGGTCGACGTTACAGTGGTCGATCCGGCGACGCGGTTGCCGATCGGCCGGCCGACGCTGACCTTGGCGATCGATGTCAACACGCGGATGGCGATGGGTTTCTATCTGTCGTTGGAGGCGCCGTCGCTGACGGCCGTGGCGTTGTGCCTGATCCATTGCGTGATCGACAAGACGGCATGGCTGGCGGCACGGGGTATCGCCGCTGATTGGCCGGCTTTTGGCATCCCCAGGACTATCCATGTCGACAACGGCGCGGAATTTCATGCGCGGGCCTTCGAGCGCGCCTGCGCCGAGCACCGTATCGATCTCGTCTACCGCCCTCCAGGCACGCCGCGTTTCGGTGGCCACATCGAAAGGTTGATCGGGACGATGATGGGCGCGGTTCATCTCATCCCGGGCTCGCACTTCTCGAACATCCGCGACCGCGGCGACCTCGACCCGGAAGCGGAGGCGGTGATGACGCTCAGGGAGTTGGAGACCTATCTCGCGCTCGAGATCGTCGGCGCCTATCACGCGCGCATCCACAAGGCGCTGGATCTGCCGCCTGCGGCCGCGTGGAATACGCGCATTGCCGATGTCATGGTGCGCAAGCCATCGGATCCGCGACGGTTCCTGATTGATTTCCTGCCCAGCGAAGAGCGCACCCTGCAACGCGACGGGCTGCATCTGTTTCACATCCGCTACTGGTCGGACGAACTGCGCTGGCTGATGGGCCACGACCGGCAACGGCTGACCATCAAATACGACCCGCGTGACCTGTCTTGCGTGTTTGTCGCGACAGGGGAGGGATATCTGGAGGCGCGCCCGGCCGACCGGACCCGACCGCCGATTGCCCTATGGGAGCAACGCGCGGCGCGCCGTGCGCTGCGGGCAGAGGGGCGCAAAGCGCTCGATGAAGAGCTGATCTTTTCGACGATTCTCGCCCAGCGCGCCCTGGTCGACGAGGCGACGCGCGCGACCAGAGCCATGCGGCGGGATAGTGCGCGGCGAGAGCACCTTGGCGGCGGCAAGATGATCGACGTGACGCCGGAGACAGCATCGGTTGGAGACGACAAGCCCTTGCAGCTGCCCTATTTCGCGGTGGAGGAATGGGATGACTGACGAGTTCGAGCACCTTTTCCCCGCCAGCCGGACGATTGCGGCACTCAGCGCCGAGGAACGCATCCGCAGGATCCGTGCCGATCGATGGATCAACTATCCCCGCGCCGAGCAGGCCTTGGCAAAGCTGGAGGCCTTGCTGACCTTTCCGCAGCGCGCCCGCATGCCCAACCTGCTCATCGTCGGCGCCAGCGGCATGGGCAAGACCATGATCGTCGAGAAGTTTGCTCGTGACCACCCCTCGCATTTCGACAAGGCGACGGGACGGATGCACATGCCGGTGATTGTCGTGCAGATGGTGGCAGGCCCCGACGAAGCGCGCTTTTACAAACGATTGCTGGCGGCGATCGGTGCTCCGGAGCCGCCTCGGGCGACGCTATCGGTGCTGGAAAGCCTGACGTTGCGCTTGCTTTCGGAAATCCGCCCGGGCCTGCTCGTCATCGACGAGGTGCACAGCCTCCAGGCTGGGACGGTGCGCGAGCAGACGCGCTTCCTCAACCTGCTGCGCTTTCTCGGCAATGAGCTCAGGATCCCGCTCGTCTGCGTCGGCACGCAGCAGGCGCGCAACGCCCTTCGCACCGACGATCAGCTGGTGCGCCGCTTCGAGGCTTTTGCCTTGCCGCCGTGGCAGAACGATGAGGATTTTGGCGGTCTGATCGGCAGTCTGCAGCGGACCTTGCCGCTGCGTCGGCCGAGCGAAATCGGCGACCGCATGCTGAAGAGATTGGTGGAGGTGACGGGCGGCATCTCCGCCCACGTGTTTTCGCTGATGGGCATGCTCGCCATTGCGGCGATCGAAAGTGGCGAGGAGAGGATTGTCGCGACCGATGTCGCCGATACGCGCAATGTTCTGGCGCTCCTGGGCGAGCCAGTATGAGCACGGCGTCAGCCTTGAACGTGCTGCCGGTCGTGCTGAAGCCTGAGCCCGATGAGCGTTTGTCGGGCTGGCTAGGCCGTCTGGCACAGCTCTACGGTATGCCGATCGATGCGTTTCTGGAATGCTGTGGCCTGCCTCGCGGCGAGGTCAACGACCTCGAATGGCGGCTCGGGGGAGGGGAGGGGGCTTTGCTGGCCGCCCGTACCGGCTTGGCGGTCGACGAGTTGAGAGCCATGACTTTCGCAGATATCTTGCCAAATGCGCGTTTGATGGTGGCCCGCGGCAGCCGCTATGCGTGCCCGCTTTGTCCAGGCGGCATTCAACGCAAGACCACGGCGCTTCCCTGGAGCTTTTGGTGCCCAGTGCATGGCGTTCGGTTGACGACAAGGGGCGTGAGAGCGCTGGAGAGGCTGTCAGAGACGCAGTTGATGATGCTCGATCTCAATGCGCGCGCCGGGGCCTTGCGCCTGGCGAACTGGGCACGCGGAAGGGATGAGGGGTTGCCTTCCGTCCCGCAATTGCTGGACGTCCTGACGGCACGGCACCGCAGATCCTCGCCGCCATCGCTGGCCGAGCAGCCTCGGCTGTCACTGGAAGCGCGCAGGGCCAACCATGATTTCCTTACACGGCCGATCGCCAGGCAGACGCTGCTGGTGGTCGTTCCCGAATATGATCGCGTCGCGCCCGTTCTTGCCAAGCCGGTGCGCGCCGGCTTGTTTTCCCTCGCGCAGGGCTCATTGTTGCAGAATTATGCCCTTGCCGTGGGCATTGGGAGACTGTCGGTCGATCCGGTCGGCTACAGCGCCGCCGTGCTGCTGGCCAGCGACCGGGAAGGCGAGGAACGGCTGAGGGGAGCATTGCGGGCATGGCCACTCACGTTGCGCAGACGCATCTATGTACGGCTCCGGCGTCTTCGCAGTGCCCGAAGCGGCACTTCGTCAGGCGCCGAACGTACCGGTTCGGGCCGGAAGCGCGGGCAGTCTCAAAAACTCCGATTCATCCAGTCTCACAATTATGCGCCGGGAATCTCATAATTGTGCGCGAGATTTCCGCCCAGTGCCCGGGGTCTCACGAATTTCGCTTATCCGACATAGTCTCACGAAAACCGATTCAAAAAGGCGGCGAATCTCACGAAATCCGGTCAGCTGACACTGCTCGACGTTTTCGGCCATTCTCAATATAAAGAGCAATA
>NZ_JBQOSO010000003.1:4020000-4272122 GCF_052216645.1 Mesorhizobium sp. PUT5 | reverse complement strand
AGCAGCATTCTGACTGTCGGCCGCCATTCGGATCGCCATGCGTCCTCCCTGGGTGCATGGCGACCCCACGCTCCGCCTCCGCTTCCGGCAGTGAGCCTGGTCTCTGAAGGAGAGATTTTATGTTTTCCCGGTTGATCGCCGCCTATCGTAATCTCGCCAGCCGGTTTCGCGGCCTTCATCAACCTCGATTCTCCATTATGATCGAAAGCCGACAATAATTGTTGTCACGCTTCAGGGGCATATCAGTTCGCCACCACATGGTTTCCAGCATAAGCAACCGTAGCCTAGCTAGGAGTTGGAACCAAAAAAACATTGACGCTGCCTGCACTCCTCGGGGTACTGGCGGCAACCGCTGCTTTCGCCGGTGAGAAATGCGACGTTCCGCCCGAACAGAGACAATCCTTTGAGGCCTTGGGGCGGCTTGCCGGCGATTTCGGGTGGATCATCGACAAGATGAAGATCGACGACGGCTGCGCCGAGCTTCGTGTCACTGATGGCAGCGGGAACGTTCTCAAGGTGAAGATCGACCCTGCAAGGCTGGACGTCATCGATGGCAACATCAAGCGCTTCGGCGGCGGACTGGCCGCGTCGGAAAACGGTGCGGCCAGGGACTGCTGTGCCGGCTCGGAATTCTGTGTTGCGCCCCAGCGAACCTGCTTTTCGAGAAAATTCCGTTGTAATCGGTCGTCGATGCGGTCTTCGACCGGCCGCCGAACCGCACTCGCATCGAACGGGCAGCCAAAGACCGGCCGGTAAATTCACAACAGACCGCCTTCAGTCTACGAACGCGCGTTCGACGACGAATTCGGCCGGCGCAGAATTGGCTCCTTCATTCAGGCCGGCCTTTTCCACCAGCGCCCTGACATCGCGGATCATGCCCATCGAGCCGCAGATCATCACCCGATCAACGGCTGGATCGAACGCGGGAACGCAAAGATCCTCGAACAGCCTGCCGCTCTCGATGAGTGAAGTGATGCGGCCGGTGCGCACATAGGGCTCGCGCGTGGCAGTCGCATAGTGGAAGAAGCGGTTCTGAACCAAATCTCCGATCAGCGGATCCTCAGCTAGGTTCCTCGCCAGTTCCTCGCCATAGGTCAGTTCGGCCACCTCGCGGCAGGTGTGGGTCAGGATAACCTGTTCGAACTTGTCGTAGGTTTCCGGATCACGCACGATACTGGCGAAGGGCGCAATGCCGGTCCCGGTCGAGATCATCCACAACCGGCTGCCCGGCGTCAACGCATCGAGGACCAGCGTGCCGGTCGGCTTGGTCCGTAGCAATATCGTGTCGCCCGGCATAATTTTCTGCAGGTGCCGGGTCAACGGACCATCCGGCACCTTGATCGACAGGAATTCCAGTTCCTCGTCCCACGAGGGGCTCGCGATGGAGTAGGCCCTGAATATCGGCTTCACCGCATTGGGCAGGCCGAGCATCACGAACTCGCCCGAGCGGAAACGAAAACTCTGTGGCCGGGTAATGCGGAACGAAAACAGCCGGTCCGTATAATGCCGAACGGACATCACCTTCTCGGCATGAACCCCGGCGGGAAGCGGAAATTCGGAGGTGGCGGCGTCTGTTTGCTGGCGCGCTGCTTGTGTCATTCCTGGCATCCTGTCTATCAATGACTGATCGGGAGTGGGTCGTGACCGCTAAAACCGGGCTGATGGGTGGCCGCAGCAATCGGCTAGCGCCGCTGCCGACATGCTTCCCATTTGTGCTGGAAAACCTGCGCGTTGCGCAGCAAATGACCCCTCACACGGAAGTCCACTTGCCGTCATGTGACAGGATGTGGGCTTCGACGCCGGCCATGCCGTCGAGCACCGCTACGATCTCCCCGACATCCATCAGGTTGAAGGCGGTAGAGAGCGCATCTGCCAGCGTCGCCTGACCGGCCACGACGGTGACGCCGGCGTGACGCTGGGGAGTCGCCCCGCTGCGCGGATCGATGATGTGGCTGAACTGTCCTTCCGCGTCGAAGCGGAAGCCGAACGGGCTCGACGTGGCGACGGCACGGTCTTCCACTTCGAGCACCTTGAGGATGCGGGCGCCGTCCTGCGGATCGGAAATGCCGACACGCCACGGCCGGCCGCCCGGCGCGGAGCCGATGGTGCGGCTTTCGCCCATGTCGACCATGGAATGCTCGATGCCGCCGGCCCGCAGGAGGTCCACCACCTTGTCGGTGATGTACCCTTGCGCAATGCCGTTGAGCGTCAGCGCGGAGCCCGGAACCGGCAGTTCGATCCGGTCCGACGAACAGGCGATCCGGGCGAGGCCGACCCGTGCGAGGCATTCGCGCACGATCTCGGCGGAAGGCCCGGTCTCGGACGCGCCGGGGGTTGAAAAGTGGCGGCGGTAGGCATCCCATAGCGGCTGCACGGTGGGGTCGAAGGCACCGCCGGTGAGCGCCCAAGTATCACTGCTTTGGCGCAATATCTCCACGAGTTCCTTTGGCGGCGAGACCAGGAAGTGCTGCCGATTGAGCAAGGTGAGGTCGGAATCGTCACGGTAGAGGCTGAAGATACGCTCCAGCCGCCGTACTTCGGCGACCGTTGCTTCCACCAGCTTTTGCGCCTTCGCGCGATCCGGATGATGGATGACAAGCGAAGCCTGCGCGCCCATCGCCTCGCCCTGCCATGTCACTGCCTCGGGCACGGCCGCAGTGCTGCCGAACGGCAGCAGCGCCATGCCGGCCGCGGCGGCGCTGATGCCGATCATGCGGCGGCGGGTCATCGTTCCGGAAATCATGTCAGTGAACCTCCCCGGAAGTCGCAGGCGCGTCGCCTGCCTGCTGTTCCAGAATGTAGCCGCGCGGAACGGCGTCGAAGCGCACGACATCGCCGCCATGGTCGCCGGCAAAGGCTTTCGCCGCTTCCTCGGTGGAGAAGGGCACGGCCTCGGCCGCGCCCATGCCGCCCTTCCGGTCGCTGCCGATGACGAAGAAGGCCTGCCTTGCGTCCACCCAGTTGTCGGCGCCCGGCTCGTCCCAGGTCTGGGCCCTGGCCATGTCGGAGACGTAGATCGCCCTTATGTCCTTCGGCTCCTCCGGCAGCATGGTGAAGGCGATGGCGTCGCGCGCGGAGGAGAACCAGATCGGCTCGTCATATTTGGCGAGGATGACCTGCCCCTTCGGCCCGGCATGTTCGAGGATGTTCATGCCGCAATAGCGGCCCATCGCCTCGTCGGTCATGGCAAAGGGCGCCGGCGGCGGCTCCGCCTCGCGCTGGCAGGCCCCCAGGGTCGGGAGAAGCGCGAGCAGGCCGGCCAGGAGGGCGATCGTCAGGCGCGGTCTCACAGCTCCCTCCTTGAAAAGGCGGCCGCGGCCAACGCCATCGGCGCCACGATCCATGCGACGAGCGCGGTCAGCAGCGCGGCCGGCTCCAGCGCCGCGCTCTGCACGATGCCGCCCATGCCGGAAGCCGCCGCGATCTCGTCCGAGCCGGCGAGATTGAGCAGCCGATAGGCATCGGTCGGGTTGAGCAGGAGCAGCGCGTCCAGGACGCCGCCGCCGACGGACTGCCCCTGGTCGGCGACCAGCAGCCCCAGCAGCGCCATGTCGTAGATGACGACGAAGACCAGCCAGACGCCGATGGCGATGCCGCCGGCGGTGCCGCGGTCGCGCACAAGCGCACTGACCAGATAGCCGATCGCCACGAAGACGGCGCCCAGCAGCACCGACGAAGCCGTCATCGTCGTGAACGCCGTCCAGCTTCCTCCGCCGATCGCCTTGCCGGTAGCGGCGAGCGCGACCGCCGAAAGGCCGTAACCGACACAGGTGGCGAAGGCGATGATGGCGATATGGCCCAGGAACTTGCCGAACAGAACCTGGCTGCGCCGCACCGGATAGGACAGCAGCAGCGTCATGGTTCCGCGATCGATCTCGCCCACGATGGCGTCGTGGGAGATGAGCAGCGAAATCAGCGGCACGATAAAGATGGTGAGGCTGGCAAGACTGATGACCACTACGTCGAGCGCCCCGGCGCCGACCGTACCGGTCGGCGCGCTGCCAAGGAAGGCAAGCGTCAGCGCCAGTGCGGCGAGCAGCCCGGTGGCCGCCAGCACCCAGCGATTGCGCAAGCCTTCGCGCACCTCCTTGGCCGCAAGCAGCAGGATCGTTTTCATCGGCCACCCCTCCCAGCCAGGAAATGAGCATAGAGTTCGTCCAGGCCGGGGGGCACCATGTCGAGGTCCTCGAAGGGCGCACCCTCGCCGGCGGCGCGGCGCAGGAAAGCGGCCTTGTCCTCCGGCGTGGCGTCGAGCTCGATGATATGGCCGTTCACCTGCCTGAGGCCAGCGGGTTCGCCCATCCATTCCCGCAGGCGCCGGGCGCCGCCCTCGGCGGTCCTGATGCGGATCTTGGTGGGCAGCCGCGCCATGTGACGCAACTCGTCCAGCGAGCCGTCGGCGATCTTGCGGCCCTCGTTCATGATGACGACGCGGCCGGCATTGCCTTCCAGCTCGTTCAGCGCATGGGAACACAAAAGCACGGTGGCGCCGGCCGCACCCATTTCGCGCACGATCTCATAGAACTGCTGGCGCAGCGCGGGGTCGAGCCCGGTGGTGGGCTCGTCCAGCAGCAACACCGCCGGCGTGCCGATCATGGCCTGGGCGAGGCCCAGCCGCTGGCGCATGCCCTTGGAATAGGTGCCGACGCGCCGGTCCGCCGCATGGGCGAGGCCAAGCCGCTCCAGCAGCGCGTTCTCCTCGCCCTTGCTGCCGCCCTTGAGCCGCACGTAGAAACGCAGCGTCTCGCGGCCGGTCAGCGCGGGATTGAACGAGACGTTCTCCGGCAGGTAGCCCAGGCGCCGGCGCACGGCGGCATCGCCCGCCGCCGGGTCCTGGCCGAGCACGGAGACCGAGCCGGCGGTGGGACGCGCAAGGCCGAGCATCAGCTTGATGAGCGTGGTCTTGCCGGCGCCGTTGTGGCCCACCAGTGCGATCACCTCGCCGGGGCCGGCCGCGAAGGACACGCCGTCCACCGCCTTGACCCGGCCATAGTGCCGGGCGACCGATTTCAATTCGACATTCAAGCTCATGGCAGTTGCGTTCCCTTGATGCCGACAGGCTTCATCAGCGGATGGCTGTCGACCACGCCGCCGGGAAAGACCGCCGGAAAACGGGCCTGCGCCCAGCGGATGACCTGCACGGCCGGGCTATTGACCAGCACCTTGGCCGCCGGCGCTTCCCATAGGACCCTGTCCATCATGTCGTTGGGCCGGTAGGGATTGTCGGCTATTCCGTCGCCGTCGAGGTCGAAGGCGGGGTTGTCGCTCCAGTAGTTGCCGCGTCCGCCGCTCGACCAGTCGAGCGAGCGGGTGCCGACATATTTGACCTGGTTGCGGTTGCGCACGAAGGCGTTGCCGCTCATGGCGTTGCCTTCGGAGCCGGCGGTGAAGTGCACGCCGATCTCGCAGCCTTCGAAGAGGTTGTCGGAGAAGCGGTTGCGGTTGGCGTTGTAGATGAAGACGCATTTCTCCGGACCGATGCGCGTGCCCTTGCGCGCCTTGGCGGCGGGCGCGCCGGTGCCTTGGGCGCGCGGCATGTCGGGGTCGGCCGCGAAACGCTGGCCGTTGCTGGTCCAGCGGGCGGCCGGCTGGGCACGGCCGCGCACCACATTGCCGCGGATCTCGGAGCCGTTGGCGTAGTTGAACAGAAGGCCGTTGTCGCGGTCGCCGTCCGAAACGTTGTCGGTGACCTTGAGCCGGTCGGAATACATGATCGCATAGCCGACGATGTTGCCGATGGAGCTGTTGCCGGCGATCACGCTGTCGTTGGTGTACATGTAGTGGATGGCGAAGCGCAGGTTGCTGAAAGTGTTGCCGCGGAACTCGTTCTTCTTGCTTGTGTTGGCGAATATCCCATCGCGGCCGAAGCTGATGTCGTTGTCCAGCACCTTGGCCCCCGGCGCGTTCCACACCGACACGCCGTTGCCCGAACGGCTGGTACGGCCCTGGCGCTGGCCTTCGATGCGGTTGCCCCGCGCCACCGCGTCGCGCGAGCCGTGCAACTGGATGCCGTAGAGATTGCCGACGATGCTGTTGCCTTCGATGAGCGCGCGCGTAGCGGTCTCGGCGGCGAACACCCCGGCATCCAGCGTGTCCAGGTCCGTGCCCGAGCCCTCGATGTGCAGGCCGCGCACGGCGGTGTCGGGCGCCTCCAGCGTGACGACGCTGCCGTGGCCGCTGCCCTTCAGCACCGCGCCCGGCTCGCCCTGCAGCGTCAGCGGCTTGGAGAGGACGACCGGCCCCAGATGCTCGCCGGGCGCCAGGCGCAGCACGTCGCCGGGCGAGGCGGCGTCCACCGCAGCCTGGAGCGGTGCTACGCCTGCCGGCACGGATATTTCCGCCGCGCCCGCCGCGCGGCAGGAAACGGCGGCGACAAGCGCCGCCATTCCCATCGTTGCGATATGGAGTGAACGGATCACGTCCTAGACGCCCTGCGGTTCCACGAACATGCGGCCCTTCATCTCCATGTGCATGGCATGGCAGAACCACGAGCAGTAGTACCAGTAGACGCCGGGCTTGCTGGCCGTGAACGTCACCGATGCCGTGGCATGCGGCGCGACCTCCATGTTGACGCCGTAGTTGATGATGGCGAAGCCGTGGGTCAGGTCTTCCACCTCGTCGATGTTGGTGATGTAGACGGTGACCTCGTCGCCCTGCTTGACGCTGAAGCTTTCCAGGCCGAAGGCGGGCGCCGAGGACGTCATGTAGACGCGCACCTTGTTGCCGTCGCGGATCACCTCGCTGTCGATCATCAGGTCGATGCCGTCGGCTTCGGCCTGCTTGACCGCGTCGGCGAAGAACGGATCGGCGCGGTCCCAGATGCTGACCGGATTGATCTTGGAGCGGTGGACGAGGGTGGCGTCGTGCGGTTCGGCGAAGCTCGGGCCATCATGCACCAGCACCATCTGGTCGCCCGAGATATCGATGAGCTGGTCGTTCTCCGGCTTCAGCGGGCCGACGTTGAGGTAGCGGTCCTTGGAGAACTTGTTCAGCGAGATCAGCCATTTGCCATCGGCCTCCTTGGTCTGGCCCATGGAGGTGTGGTTGTGGCCGGGCTGATAATGGACGTCGAGCTTCTGGCGGATCGGATCGACCGCCTCGCCTGCGTAGGAGCGCTTGGCGTCCTCGATGTTCCATTTGCAGATCTGGCTGTCGATGAACAGGGTGGTGTAGGCGTTGCCGCGGCCGTCATAGGCCGTGTGCAACGGCCCGAGGCCCAATTCCGGCTCGGCCACCACGGTGTCGCGCGGCTGGATCTTGTCGTCGAACAGGTCGTCGAACTTGCGCACGTCGAACACGGTGACCGTCGGCGAGAGCTTGCCGTTGGCCACGACATGGATGCCGTCGGGCGCGGTGTTGATGCCGTGCGGGCTGTTCGGCACCGGCACGTAGCGCGTGTAGGGCGAGCCATGGCGCCCGTCGATGACCGGCACGCCGCCCATCTCCTTGAAATCGCCCTTCTTGACCGCTTCCTCGATGCGCTTGAGGTTGAAGATGACGATCCAGTCCTGCTCCTTGGCCATCATCTCGGCAAGATTGACGCCCTCTTCGGAGTTGTAGCAGGTGGCGAAAGCGTATTTGCCCTGGTAGTCGGCGTCGACATTGTCGAGGTTGCCGTCCACCATCACCTGCCAGGCCACGTTCATCGTCTCGCCGTCCACGGCGGTGAAGATGGAGTGATACTGCTTCGGGTCATCGAGGATCTTGCCGTCATTGGGGATCGGCACGCGGTCCTCGCCGTTGGCGAACACATAGCCGGTCTTGGGATATTTCTGCACGCGCAGGCCGTGCACCGTGTGCTGGTTCGGCAACTGGATGATCTTGTCGCACTTCATCACATCGAGGCGGATGCGGGCGACGCGCGTGTTGGCCTTGTCGTTGACGTACAGATAGCGGCCGTCATACGTGCCCTCCGTCTGGGACGGGTGCGGGTGATGCAGATCGCCGTTGAGGTAGATGCCGCCGCGATCCTTCAGGAACTCCTTCGTTTCCGGCAGCAGCCCCTCGGTCAGGATCTTGCGGCTCTCATTGGTCTCGCCCCAGCCGGTGGCGCTGCAGCGGTTGAAGACGGGGATGCGCATCAGTTCGCGCATCGAAGGCGCGCCGACGATGCGCACCTCGCCGGTCTGGCCGCTGGAGAAGAACACGTAGTATTCGTCCAGTTCCCCCGGCTTGACCTCGAATTCCTGCCCGCCCGCGGCTCCTTGCGCCGCGGCAGGCGAAACGACGCCTCCGTTCAGCGCCAGTCCGCCGCCGACGCCCGCGGCCCCGGCGGCGGCCATGGCGGCGGTGGTGCCCAAAAGCTGGCGTCTGCTCAGGATCGTCTTCCTGTCCTGATCTTCTTGCGACATGCTCCGTCTCCTTCTGGTTGGCGTGTCAGCCTGTTGCATTCGTGTCTTGCTGCGAAGCCGCCACCGGCACACCCTTGTGGCTGATGACCGGCTTTGCGGGCCCCTTGCCCGGTTTCGTCGGGTCTTTCGCGGCGGGTGAGGACAGGGCCTCGAACTTCTCCCGCTTCAGCCGCACCTGGATCATGTGCGGGCAGCGGTGGTCGTCGTGGTAGAGTTCCTGGCAGTGCATGCAGTAGATGCACTCGTTGACGTTGATCTGCCCTTCGGGATGGATCGCCTCGACCGGGCATTCCTTGGCGCAGCGCTGGCAAGGCGAGCCGCATTCGGGATAGCGCTTGAGCCATTCGAACATGCGGATGCGGCCAGGAATGGCGAGCGCGGCGCCCAGCGGGCACAGGTAGCGGCAATAGAAACGCTCTATGAACAGTCCGGCCACCAGAAGCGCCACGGCGAAGACCACGAACGGCCATTCGCGGGCGAATTTCAGGATGATGGCGGTCTTGAACGGCTCGATCTCGGCATAGGTCTCGGCCAGCGCCACCGAATAGAGCGACAGGCCGAACAGGCCGAGGAAGATCATGTACTTGACCGGCCACAGCCGCTCGTGCAGGCCGAAGGGCAGCTTGATCTGCGGCACCTTGAGCCATTGGGCGAGATTGTTGGTGAGTTCCTGCAAGGCGCCGAACGGGCACAGCCAGCCGCAGAACGGCCCCCTGCCCCAGAACAGCAGGCCCGCGGCCACAGCCGCCCACAGGATGAAGATCAGCGGGGCGGCGAGGAAGAACTCCCAGTTGAAGCCGGTGACCAGCGAATTGACGAAGGTCAGCACGTTGACCACGGAAAGCTGGGCGTTGGCGTACCAGCCGAGCCAGACCAGCGTGAACAGCAGGTAACCACGCCGCACCCAGGCGAACAGGCGCGGACGCCGCACCAGCCAGTTCTGGAAGAAGAAGATGGCGGTAAGCACCAGAAGCGCAAAAACCGTGATGCCGACCTCGACCGTGTTCAGCTTCCATATCCTGATCCACAGCGCCTCCTCGTCCGCGAAGCTTTGTGCGGCGGCAGATTCGGGAGCAACCTCCGCGGGCACAGCCTCGGGGGCGGCCTGGGCAGCGGGCTGACCCGCCGGGACTGGCGCCGGCGCGGCTTTCAGATAGCGGTCGGGCAGCGTGTAGCCGAGGTTGAAGGGCAGCGTGGCCTTGTCGCGGGCGCCGAAGCTGCGCTGGACGAGAAGCTGCAACTCCCACGGCTCGGAAAGGTCGAGCGGGAATTCCTCCGGCACCGTGAACAGTGCAATCTCGCGCAGATGCGGCGCGCCCGCCGCGGCGAGGTCGCCCAGACGCGTATGATCGCGGTCGCGGAAGCGTACGCCCTGGCCGTCCTGCATGAGTTCTACGCGGTCGAATATGCCGCCGCGCACATAGCCCGAGCCCTTGAAGGAATAGGCGCCGTCGCCGGCCACGACGACCGCCTGCTGGCCGGGCTTGAGCTTCTTCTGCAAGCGTTCGTAGACGGCTTCGCCCAACAGGCTGCGGCCGATGGCGGGCACGCTGACCGGGGCAAGGTAGAGGTCGATGAAGCGATCGTCCGGATTGCCGGTCTCGGGCCGCTCGGCCGCCTGTCCCTGGCCGGCATCAGCGAAGGCTTTCGTCACCTCGCCCACGGTCAGGCGCAGGCTGCGCACCGAACCGTCGCCGACCAGCGTATTCCAGTCGAGGATTTCCGACACCGAGGTGTCCAACACCCTGGCCGGAACGGCCGCAGCGCCGGCGGCGGCCACGCCCTTCTGCCCCAGGCGCCCGCTGCGGATGAGCTTCACGGCGGAGCGCACGACGCTGTCGCCCATCACCAGCACGGTGACGGTGGCGCCGCTGACGATGTCCACCTGCGGAATCTGTTCCTGCCCGGCCGCGACCCGGCCGAGATCCTTGCCGATCAGCGAATTCAGCGAAGCGACGACCTTGGCCTCGGGAATGCCTATGAGGACGATGGGCTCCTTGTGCTCGACCAGCTTGAAGCCGCGCACGACGCCATTCTCGTCGATGCCGACGAGAATGCGGATCGGCTTGCCGGAATAGCCGACCGCGCTGGTGTAGTCGGTGTTGAGATAGGCATAGCCGACCGTCTCGCCGCCGGAAAGCACGGGCACGAGCGGCGGGCTTCCTTCAGCCTTGCCATAGGCGTCGGCGCCCGGGATCAGTTCGGCCGCCGGCGTGGCGGACAGGAAGTCGCCCAGGCTTTCGCCCTCGGCCCGGACCGGCGCCGCAAGGGAGGCAAGGCAGGCCAGTACGGCGACCACGCACAGCAAGGAGCGCAAAAGCCCTGCGGCGATGCGTGCCTGACGGCCCGCGCCCGACCTGCGCCCCCATCTTGTCGAGGAAATGCTCACTGGTTTCCGCACCTTTTCCCCCGCCCCTGAAACGGGCGGTTTTGCCGGCGCAGGTGTCGGTGGTTTCGCTCGTTACGTCCTTGATCCAGCGCAAGCATGACCCTGTCCCAGTGCAAAAGCCGTCTTGATCCAGCTCAAATCAACTAACTGATAGTTTATTTATAGTTACAGAGTACGAAAGTTCGATCGGACAGCAATGTGGAGGGCTGTTTCATTGATCCGCCTGACATCCGAACCGTCGACGCCGATCCGCTCCATGGACGAGCTGCTCGCGGTCGCCATGGCGATGGAGAAGGAATCGGCCGACAGATATGCGGACCTGGCCGCGCGCATGCGCGCGGCAGGCCGGCAGGAATTGGCCGAAGTCTTCGATCGGCTGGTGCGCGAGGAAAGCGGCCATATCGACATGATCGCCGGCTGGTCGCAGCAGCTTCGCCACCATGAGCCCGACACGCTGACGGCGGAGGCCATGCCGCATGGCGTGTTCGACGACGAGAATATGGCACTCGTCTCGCCCGAACTGCTGGACGCCTACCGCTCCCTTGCCATCGCCGTGCGCAACGAGGAGCGGGCCTTTGCCTTCTGGTCCTACGTGGCCGCACAGGGGGCGTCGCCGGAAATCCGGGACGCCGCCGAGCGGATGGCGCGCGAGGAACTGGAGCACGCAAAGACGCTCCGGCGCGAGCGGCGCAAGGCGTTCGTCCGGCACCGCCACGAGATGGCGACGGGGCAGGAGCCCTACGACCTGCCCCTGCTCGAACTGGAAGTCAGCAAGGCCCTCGAGGAGCGTTACCGCATGAACGAGAAACAAGGCGAATATCGCGGCCTTGCCGAGGAGGCACGCATGCTTTCCAGCGACCTGGCGGCAGATCCGCTACAGGACCCCGCACCCGCAGGCCCGCCGCCGCCCCGCACTCTGGACGCATTGTGCGAATGGCTGGCAGACTACTACATCGAGGCCGGCGAGCACCTGCTTTCGCAGGCCGCCCGCGACCGGGCCCAGAAGTTGGCCACGGCGGCAGTCAGGCGCCTCGCCCTGGTGCGGCATCTCGAAGCCGCATAGCTGAAGGACAGTCGTCGTTCTTCCGTACGACCCGGATGAAGGAACGCCGGTCGGGTGCCAACGACCACGGGGTGAGCGCCGGCGCGGAAGTGCCGCGTTCTTTCCCCACCTTGAGGCGGGACACACCGACACCCGACAGGCTTCCGATTGTCGTAACGGCGAGAAACGCGCGCAAATCGCCCCAATCCTGACCCTGTCCATTCATGCAAGGACTCCTTACGGGTTTCACCAATCCCTGTGCGCAGATTGCACACCTATCTCTACCTCGGAAACGACGCCGATCAACCGAAGGGATCGAACCATGACCACGACAACCATCCGCACCCTGCTGCGCAGCGATGAACTGTCCTGTCCCTCTTGCGTGCCCAAGATCGAAAAGTCGCTGCTGGCGCTGCCCGGCGTGACCAGGGCGGAAGTGAAGTTTTCCAGCGGCCGGATCGAGGTCGAGCACGATCCCGCACTCAGCGACGTGACTGCTCTGGTCAATTCCGTGGCCAAGGTCGGCTATGCCGCCAGGCCGGCGGCGTTCTGACCATGGGATCGCCATGCTCCTTAATGGGAAAGCCGAATTCCGCCTCCCGCCTCATGCTTCAAGGACATGCTGTGTCTGGCGGCAGTGCTCGTCTGTGAAGGAGACCTTGTATGTTTTCGCAACTCATCGCCATCTACCGCAACCCCGCCGACCGGCGCAAATGGCTGACAGTTGCCAGCGGCCTTTCCATCGCCGCCGCGCTGGTCGCCTTTTACGGTTTCGGGCAGGCTGCGCCCTGGGCGCCGCTGATGACGCTTGCCGCAGTCCTGGCCGGCTATGACATTGCACTCAGGGCCTGGACATCGCTGCGACTGCGTCATCTCAGTATCGAATTGCTGGTCATCGTCGCCGCCGTCGGCGCGCTGTTCATCGACAATCACTGGGAATCCGCTGCCGTCACTTTCCTGTTCATGCTGGGGGCGTGGCTGGAAACGCGCACGATGAGCCGCACGCGCAGTGCGCTGAAGGCGCTGCTCGATGCCGCCCCCGTTACCGCCACCGTGCTGCGCGATGGCCAGCCGGTCGAGGTCGCCGCCCATGAAGTGGTGCGGGGCGAAACCGTATTGGTGAAAGCCGGTGAGCGGCTACCCGTCGACGGCGAAGTGATCGAAGGCACCGCTGCCGTCAATGAGGCCGCCATCACCGGTGAACCGATCCCGGCGGAAAAGGCGCCCGGTTCACGCGTCTTTGCCGGCACCCTTGCCGAAAACGGCCTGCTGCATCTGCGCGCCACCGGCGTCGGTGCCGACACCACGCTGGCGCGCATCATCAGCCGTGTCGAGGAAGCGCAGGAAGCCAAGGCCCCGGCCCAGCGGATGATCGAGAGCTTCGGTCGCTGGTATACGCCCGGCGTGTTCGTGATGGCGCTCGTCAGCTATGCCGTGACACGCAATATCGAACTGGCGCTGACGCTGCTCGTGGTCAGCTGCCCCGGTGCATTGGTCATCTCGACACCCGTCTCGGTGGTCGCCGGGATTGGGCGGGCGGCGCGCGCAGGCATCCTCATCAAGGGCGGCGAGCATCTGGAAAATGCCGGCCGCATCACGGCGCTGGCGCTCGACAAGACCGGTACGCTGACCGAAGGCCAGCCGCGCTTGGCCGAAATCGTGGCGCTGGCGGGCAAGAGCAGGCAAGACGTCCTGTTGTGGGCGGCGATTGCCGAGACAGGCTCGAACCACCCGCTCGGCCGGCCGATCATCGAGGCCGCCCGCTCCCAAGGGCACCTGCCGACCGCCGAAGCCCTGGAGGAAATTGCCGGCATGGGTCTGATCGCCCGCTATGACGGCGCACAGATCGCTGTCGGCAGCCACCGCCTGTTCGACCATCTCGGCATTACGTTCGACGCCGAGGCCAAGGCCGGCATTGCCCACCTGCACGGGCTCGGTCACACCGTGGTCATCGTGGCGCATAACGGCGAAATCGTCGGCCTGCTGGGACTGGCCGACATGCCGCGCGCTAGTGCCAAGCCGATGATCGACCGGCTGCATGCACTCGGCGTGCATCGCGTCGTGATGCTGACCGGCGACCAGCGCCCGGCGGCCGAGGCGATTGCCGCCGCCGTCGGTGTCGACGAAGTCCATGCCGCGATGATGCCCGACCACAAGCTCTCGCAGATCCGGGCGATGCGGGCCGAAGGCCTGCGCGTAGCGATGGTCGGCGACGGCATCAACGACGCCCCGGCACTGGCGGCCGCCGATATCAGCATCGCCATGGGCGCCAGCGGCAGCGACATTGCCATCGAGACGGCCGACATTGCGCTGATGACTGACGATCTCGGCAAGATCGCCGAGGCGATGGAGATCTCGCGTGCCACGCTGACCAACATGCGCCAGAACCTGGTCATCGCGGTTCTGACGGTGCTGGGCTTGCTGGCCGGCGTCTATACCGGCTCCATCCATATGGCGGGCGGCATGCTGGTTCACCAGCTGTCGGTGCTGGTCGTCATTCTCAACGGCATGCGCCTGTTGCGCGTTCCGGCTGCCGCAAAGGCCACTGCCGGGGCGGCCATCGAACCGGCACCCGAACAGACAGTGGTGCGGATCTCCACCTGAGCGAGCGGCACGGCAGCAAAACCCGCGCCGCCCCGGCGCGGGTTTCATGTTACGAGGTGTATTGCCCAGAGTTTTGGAAGCGGAGTTTGATATGAAGCCGATCAGGGACCGCCAAGACTGGGACGATGTCCTCGATTTCTGGTTCCCGGAGGGGCGCTCGCTGACAATAGATGCGCAGACGCATCGGGTGCATTGGTTCTGGCGCATGCAGGGCGGCGCCGAAAATGAGATCGTGACGCGCTTTTCCAGCGTAGCCGAACAGGCCCCCGGCGGTGCCCTCGATCACTGGGTGCTCGACCCACATGGGCGACTGGCGCTGATTATCATCCTCGACCAGTTTTCGCGCTCTGTCTGGCGAGACGATACGCGTGCCTTTGCGCAAGACCCTCGTGCATTGGCGCTGGCGACCGAAGGCTTTTCCAACGGGCACTATTCCGCGCTGGAGACGCCGTGGTTCCAGGTGGTGTTCGGCCTGCCGCTGGGTCATTGCGAAGGCCCCGACCATCTGCGGCGTCTCGACCGCCTGATCAGTCTGCGCGAAAAAATCGCGGCGGACGCGCCGGTCCCGCTGCGGCCGATCTATGGATCGCTGGTCAAGCAGGCACGGGACGTCCGCGAAGTCATTGCTTCCTTCGGGCGGCATCCGCATCGCAACGCCGTGCTTGGCCGCGCATCGACCCCGGCCGAGGAGCTTTACATCGCCAAGGGTGCGTTCCCGCACAGGAAAGCGTTCCAGAAAGACTGATAGTCAAGCCTCGTGAGGCCTCGCATCTCTTGAACGGGCTCACCACCTCCGCCCGCTCCCCTTCCTGACAGAAAGCTGACAACAATTGTTGTTTCACTTCAGGAGCGCGTCATCTCTGCACCGCATGATTTCCTCCATGGACAACAGCAACCCAGGAGTTGGAACCATGAAAAAGACAGTTGCGATGCTTGCATTCCTCGCGGCGTTGCCAGCAACCGCTGTTCTGGCCGGTGAGAAATGCGACGTTCCGCCCGAACAGAGGCAATCCTTCGAAGCTTTGGGGAAGCTTGCCGGCGATTTCGGGTGGACCATCGACAAGATGAAGATCGACGATGGCTGCTACGAGCTTCACGTTACGGATGGCAGCGGGAACGTTCTCAAAGTGAAGATCGATCCGGCAACGCTGGACGTCGTCGACGGCAAGGTCAAGCGCTTCGGCGATAGCAACAATGCATCGGTGAACGGGAACGGAGATGGCGCCACATCGCTGGATGCCGAGGAAGACTGAGGCCGAATGCGCGTACCTACCGGAGCTCTACAAGCTGAGGCCAGACCATCGACAAACCCCGCCACTTCTGCGGGGTTTGTTTTGGTGTCGACATTCCTGGACGCATCGAGATCTTAAACTTAGTCCGACTTTTCGTGGGAGTGTACACAAAAAGTCGCGTAGAGCACTTCCACGACGTTGCGCGCCGAGCCGCTTTCGATCCGATACCAAATCGTCTGGCCATCGCGCCGCCCGGCGATAAGCCGGTCCTTGCGCAGGAGCGCCAGATGTTGCGACACCGTCGAATCCCGGATGCCCAGGAATTCGGCAAGCTGGCCAACTGACTTCTCGCCGTCCACCAGCTGGCACAGGATCAGCAGCCGATGACGGTTCGACATAGCCTTGAGAAGCTCGCAAGCGTCATCGACGGCAAGTTGCATGGCTTCAGCATCAATTTTCATAATTGCATATCTACGCTTATTCGTATATTTGTCAATGACGGACCATCACCCCGTGCATAACACGGCGGACAAAATCTTGTGAGGCGCCAGACGCAATGGAAACAGTTCGCACCATCATTTGCCCGCAATGCGCCACGGTAAACCGGGTGATGGCAGAGCGTGATGCCCGCAAGGCCCGGTGCGGTTCGTGCAAGGCATCTTTGTTTGACGGCCATCCCGTTGAGGTCGATACGGTCATGTTTGATAAGCAGACCGGCCGCAGTTCCGTGCCGGTGCTCGTGGATGTATGGGCGCCGTGGTGCGGCCCGTGCCGGATGATGACGCCTGCGTTTGAAGAAGCTGCCCGGCTTCTGGAGCCTGATCTGCGGCTCATCAAGCTGAACTCGGACGAGCATCAGGAAATCGCCGCCCGGCTTGGCATTCGCGGCATCCCCACGCTCATCCTTTTTGCGCATGGCTACGAGCTGGCCCGTACGGCCGGGGCGATGACCACGCAACAGATCGTTGATTGGGTGCGAAGCAAGCTTCCCCCAGGCTCGTGAACCATCATCAAGCAAGAGGAGGCGGGTGATGAACAGAAGGCAATTCCTTTTGACAGGTGCGGCATTGGCTGCGGTAAACGGTATCGCACTTTCCGATGTCAGGGCTGCAACATCTTCCGCGAAGGCGCGTATCGTCATTGCGGGCGCAGGTGCTGCGGGACTGGCGCTCGCTTCGCGGCTGCGGCGGCAAATGCCACAGGGGGCTATCACCGTCATTGATGAGAAGACAGCACATCACTTTCAGCCCGGCTTTACTCTTGTAGGTGCCGGCCTGTGGTCACCCGGCGATGTCACGTTCCGCAATGCGGATTTCATGCCGGTAGGAGTAGACTGGATCACCGAAGCGGTTGCGGAATTCGACCCTGATTCGAACACCGTCACCACGAGCTCCGGTCGGCGTGTGCCCTACGATTTCCTGTTCGTGGCGACCGGGCTTACGCTCGACTATGAACAAATCGAAGGCATGGATCGTTCCCTGATCGGCACGAACGGCATTGCGTCCATTTATGCCAGCCCGCCTGAGGCGGCGGCTTCGTTTCGCGCGATCGATGCGTTTGTCGATCAGGGTGGTGTCGGGCTGTTCGGTCGGCCCGCAAGTGAAATGAAATGTGCCGGTGCCCCTTTGAAGGTCACTTTCATCACCGACGATCTGGCACGCCGGAAAGGGCGGCGAAGCGCGGTCACGCTTTTTTATAACGCCCACAACCCCACGGTCTTTTCCGTTCCGCCTGTCCATGACCGAGTCACGCAAATATTTGCCGGGCGCGACATTGCCGTCAATTTCAGCCATGTCCTCAAGGCCATCGATCCGGGCGCAAAACGAGCAACCTATGAGACGCCGGAGGGCGTGGTCACATTTGATTACGACTTTATTCATGTCGTACCACCCATGCGCGCGCCGGATGCGGTCATGAACAGCCCGTTGCCCTGGCAGCACGGTCCGCTTGCCACCGATGGCTGGGTGGAAGCGGAGAAGGCGACATTGCGCCACCCACGCTATGCGAATGTCTTTGCGGTCGGTGACATTGCCGGAGTGCCACGCGGAAAGACGGCGGCAAGCGTCAAATGGCAGGTCCCCGTCGTCGTGGACAACCTGGTTGCTGAAACCTCTGGCAAGGAGCCTCTCGCCACCTACAACGGCTACACGTCTTGCCCGATGGTCACGGCCTACGGAAAGGCGATGCTGATCGAGTTCGACTATGACGGCAATCTCACGCCGTCCTTCCCGTTTATTTCACCCCTCGAAGAGCTCTGGATCTCATGGCTGATCGAGGAAAAGGGCCTGAAGGGCGCCTACAGGGCAATGCTGCGCGGTCTGGCATAGGAGAGGCATCATGGAAGATTTCAACCCCGTCACAATGTTCGCCATATTGCGGGAAAGCCTGGGACCATGGCTGTGGGGCCTTCTTCTGATCGCACTGGTTCTGGTTGTCGGTGTGGTGTCGGCTGCCATGAAGCTGCGATCCGCACGAAGATCGCCGAAGCACCCGATCATCGCGGCGGCCCTCGCTGGGGGCGTTGCAACAGCAATCTTCTTCATGCTGGTGCCGGGCTGGACCATGGCCACCCATGCCGCGCTGAACGGGCCTGTCGACTATCTTGCTGCTATCCTCATTGCTTTCATTCCGGGTGGCGGTATCGCGGCGATGGTTTTTTCGATGGCGTCATGGCGCTGCGCACGCCGCACCACAGCAGTCTGCGACAAAAGCATGGCGTGACTGACCGGGGCGAACAGGCGCTACCTGCGCGCGATTTGCCTGAGCGGCCCCTTGCAGACAAGCAAAGGCAAACGCGTATTGCGTACATTCATATGTTCGTATATAGGATGCTACATTAATCAGGGAGAATTTGCATGACCCTCGAACGTTCCGTCCTGGCATTCGCCGGCTTCATGGTGCTCGTTTCCGTGGCGCTGACCGTGTGGGTGTCACCCTATTTCGTTTGGCTGACCGTCTTCGTCGGTTTTAACATGTTCCAATCGGCCTTCACCGGCCTCTGCCCGGCAGCAAGCGTACTGAAGCGCCTCGGCTTCAAGCCCGCCTGCTCGATCTGAACCGCTAGAAAGCTGCCATGCGTATCGCTATCCCCACCGCTGCACGCGCGGCGGCTGCATTGACGCTTGCCGCCGGGCTCGTGGCGACGTCCCCGGTGCTTGCCACCGACACCTCAACGCTCAGCACGCAAACCGTGCCGGAATGGAAAGCGGTCTACGGAAGGGTGGAGGCACGCGATCTCGTGCCGGCGCGCGCGCGCATCGGTGGCACCGTCGTCGAGCTTCTCGTCTCGGAAGGCGACACGGTTGCGGCCGGTCAGCGCATCGCCATGGTGCAGGACGACAAGCTTGCCTTCCAGGTCGCAGCCGTCGATGCGCAACTGCGCGTGCTGGACGCCCAGCTTTCGCGAGCCGAAGCCGAACTGTCCCGCGGGCGCTCGCTGGTCGAGCGCGGGGTCAGCACCGCACAGCGGCTGGAGCAATTGCAGACCGATGTGGAAGTGACGCGCAATCAGATCGTCGCCACGCAGGCGCAACGCTCGGTCGTTGTCCAGCAGGGCGAGGAGGGCGCCGTACTCGCGCCGGTATCCGGCGTAGTGCTCGGCGTGCCAATCACGCGCGATACGGTCATCATGGCCGGTGAAGCTGTAGCTACTGTCGGCGGAGGCGGCTTTTTCCTGAGGTTGGCGATCCCCGAACGCCATGCCGATGCCTTGAAGGAAGGCGCTGAAATCCGCGTTTCGGCCAGTGGCGCGGAAGCAATGGGTCGGCTCGCCAAGGTCTATCCACGTATTCAGAACGGCCGTGTTATCGCCGATGTCGAATTCGAGCGGCTCGACACCACTTTCGTCGATTCCCGTGTCCTGGTCGAAGTGCCGGTTGGTACGCGCGACGCGCTTCTGGTGCCCCGTTCAGCGCTCGCTACCCGCTCAGGGCTCGACTTCGTGCGCGTGCGGCAAGATGGCCAGGACGTCGAGCGTGCCGTGGTGCCCGGCGAGGTCATGCGGCGCGACGGCATCGCTTATGTTGAAATCCTGACCGGCCTTGCCGCCGGCGAAACGATTGTCGTTCCCTGATATGCTTAATCCCAGTGAACATGGCACCGGCCCGTCGCTCGGCATTGCTGGTGCGCTGACGCGCAGCTTCATCACCTCGGCGCTGACGCCGCTGATCCTCATTGCCGCGCTGGTCTTCGGCCTGATCGCGCTGATGGTTCTGCCGCGCGAGGAAGAGCCGCAGATTTCCGTGCCGATGGTCGACATCGCCGTACGGGCCGACGGATTGAAGGCGCCTGATGCCGTCAAGCTGATCACCGAGCCGCTGGAGACCATCGTCAAGGGCATCGACGGTGTCGAGCATGTCTATTCCCAGACAAGCGACGACCGCGTGCTGGTCACCGCCCGTTTCTTCGTCGGCACGTCGGCGGATACGGCAGTGTTGCGTGTTCACGACAAGATCCGCGCCAATATGGACCGCATTCCCGTCGGCGTGCCGGAGCCGCAGATTGTCGGGCGCGGGGTGGACGATGTCGCCATCGTGTCGCTGACATTGGCCCCGGTTGTCGGGGCAGCCAGCCATATCACGCCCAACGACCTGACCCGCATCGCCCGCGAACTGAAGACCGAGATCGCCAAGATCGAAGATGTCGGCCTCACCTATCTGGTTGGCGGCGCCGACGAGGCGATCCGCATCGCGCCCGATCCCGCCCGGCTGGCGCTTTATGGCGTCACCTTGCAGCAGCTTGCCGGCAAGGTGCAGGGGGCCAACCGCGCTTTTCCGGCCGGTAGTGTTCGTGACCAGGGCGAGCAGATCGTGCTGGCCGCCGGCGAGACGCTGGCCACCCCCGCCGCCATCGGCAATCTTTTGCTCACGTCGCGCGATGGCCGCCCGGTCTATGTGCGCGACGTCGCCACGGTCGGTTTTGTCACGAAACCGGACGAGGCGCTGGTCTCCACCGTGACGCGAGGCGAGGACGCAACAGCGCTGCGTGTTCCCGCGGTGACGCTGGCTGTGGCCAAGCGCGCGGGCGCCAACGCCGTCACCGTAGCCGATGCTATCCTTCATCGCGTCGAGACGCTGAAAGGCTCGCTGATCCCCGACGAGATCGCCGTCGAAGTGACGCGCGACTATGGCGAGACTGCCAATGAGAAGGCCAATGAACTTCTGTTCCATCTCGGTCTTGCCACCCTCTCCATCATCCTGCTGGTCTGGTTCGCCATTGGCTGGCGCGAGGCGGTGGTGGTCGCTGTCGTCATCCCGGTGACAATTCTGCTCACCCTGTTCGCCTCCTGGGTGATGGGCTACACGCTGAACCGTGTCTCGCTGTTCGCGCTGATCTTCTCCATCGGCATTCTGGTCGACGATGCCATCGTCGTGATCGAGAACATCGCCCGCCATTGGGCGATGGGCGACGGGCGCGGACGACGGCAGGCGGCCATCGAGGCGGTGGCCGAGGTCGGAAACCCCACCATCGTGGCGACGCTAACGGTAGTGGCCGCCCTTCTGCCAATGCTATTCGTGTCGGGCATGATGGGCCCCTATATGAGCCCGATCCCGGCCAACGCGTCGGCGGCGATGATCTTTTCTTTTTTTGTTGCGGTGATGGTCACGCCCTGGCTGATGCTGAAGGTAGCCGGCAAGGCGCCGCTCCATGAGCATGGCTCCGGCCACGCCCATGGTGGGCCGCTGGGACGGCTCTATGCCGCCGCCGCGCGGCCGGTGCTGGCTTCGAAAGCGCGAAGCTGGATCTTCCTGCTAGCTGTCGGCGCACTTACGCTGGGCTCGCTGGCGCTGTTTTATACGCAGGCGGTCACGGTGAAGCTTTTGCCCTTCGACAACAAGTCGGAACTCTCCGTCATCATCGACCTGCCCGAGGGGGCATCGGTCGAGGCAACCGACGCTGTGACCCAGGAAGTGGCGCGCATCGTTCTGGCTATGGACGAGGTGGTTTCGGTCCAGACCCATGCGGGTGCCGCTGCGCCCTTCGACTTCAACGGCCTGGTGCGCCACTATTTCCACCGTGCCGAACCGCAGATGGGCGAGGTCGCGGTCAATCTAAAGCCGAAAAGCGAACGCAGCCGCGCCAGCCACGACATCGCCCTCGACATCCGCCAGCGCATTGCGACGGTGCGGATGCCGGATGGCACGACGCTCAAGGTGGTCGAGCCGCCGCCCGGTCCGCCGGTGATGGCGATGCTGCTGGCCGAGATCTATGGTCCCGACGCCGAGACGCGGCGCAAGGTCGCCGGAAAGGTGGAGGCGGCCTTCCGTTCCGTGCCCTTCATCGTCGATGTCGACAATTCCTATGGCACGGCCCCCCGCCGGCTGCGTGCCACCATCTCCACCGATGACCTCGAATTCTTCCGGGTTGAGGAAAGCGATGTGCTTGACACCCTCGCGATACTCGGCGGCGGCACAACGGTGGGCTATTCGCATCGCGGCGAGGGCCGCCAGCCGATCCCGATCCGTATCGAACGGCCGAAGGATGAGCGCCGGCTGGACGAGCGCTTCCTGACCACGCCGATCCCGGCCAATGTGCTGCCGGGCGATCGTGGTGTGGTGGAACTGGGCGACGTGGTGCAGGTCGCCGAAGAGCGCGCCTCACTGCCGGTCTTCAGGCGCAACGGCCGCGCCGCCGAAATGGTGACGGCGGAGCTTGCCGGTGATTTCGAAGCCCCGCTCTACGGCATGATCGCCGTGCAGCAGGCGCTCGATGCACAAGATTGGACCGGCCTTGAGAAGCCTGTCATCTCGTTGCATGGTCAGCCGCAGGACGAGCGCGCGCCGACGCTGCTGTGGGACGGCGAGTGGGAGGTAACTTGGGTGACCTTCCGCGACATGGGCGCGGCCTTCATGGTGGCGCTGCTCGGCATCTATATCCTTGTCGTCGCCCAATTCGGCTCGTTCAAGGTACCGCTGGTCATATTAACGCCGATCCCGCTGACCTTCATCGGCATCCTCGGCGGCCACTGGCTGTTTGGCGCCCCCTTTTCGGCCACCTCGATGATCGGCTTCATCGCGCTTGCCGGCATCATCGTGCGCAACTCGATCCTGCTGGTCGATTTCATCCGCCATGTCGATCCCGCCGGCCGCAACCTGACGGAAATCCTGATCGAAGCAGGTTCCATCCGCTTCAAGCCGATCCTGCTCACCGCGCTGGCCGCGATGATCGGTGCCGCCGTCATCCTTGCCGACCCGATCTTCCAGGGGCTGGCGATCTCGCTGCTGTTCGGGCTCGCCTCGTCGACGCTGCTGACCGTTCTCGTCATCCCGGCGATCTACCGGGTGCTGCGGACGTGACGGTTACACCGCCCGGGTATAGTCAGGATCAGGCCGAAACAAGCACGTCGCATCCGGCGGCATGCAACATATGACGGGCGACGCTGCCCAACAACAGCTGCGAAAGCGCATTGCCGCCATGGGTGCCGAGCGCCATCAGATCGGTTCGGCCGCGGCGGGTGAAACGCACCAATGCCTGGGCTGCATCTCCATGGACGATCCGCAACTTGGTCTGGATGAGAGGAAGATCGTGCTCCTCCAGTGACGCGCTGATCTGCTGGCGGGCCTCGCTGGCTCTCGCTCGGCGGTAGCGGTCGATTTCCTTTTGCGGGGTTCCCGCTCTCAGCATCGCCTGCTCGAACGCAAGCGGAGTTTCGATGGCATGGATAAGCTCGATGACCGCATCCGGCGCAAGCCGCAAGGCAGCTTTCACCGCCGCCCGTGACGCTGCGGAAAAATCCACGGCAACGGTGGTGTGCCGATAGGGGTTGGCCACCGATGTCCGGACCACCAGGATCGGCTCTCGCGCAGTTCTCACGACGCGGTCGGCCGTGGAGCCAAACACCTTTTCACGCATGTTTTTGGCCTTGCCCGGGCCGATGACAATGAGGTCGGCGCCTTCGCGCTGCACGATCTCGTCGATGACCTGATATGGCTTTCCGGTCTCAACGACGATGTCCACCACCAGCGCTTCGGACCCGAGATTGCCTGTCAATTGCCTGATCCGGTCGACTGCATTCCGTTTCACTATTGCGTGCAACGCGGAAACATCGAGCGAAACCGGCAAGTCACCGCCGGGGGGCGTATCTTCGACCGCATGGACGAAAACAAGGCGTGCTGCGTGCTGGCGAGCGAGCTGCAAGGCGCGACCCGCGACCGGATCGTTGTCTGTTTCGAGCGCAAGCGCTGCGACGATGGTGTTGATCGACAAGCTGTCCTCCCCTGGGTGCGAAACGGATGGCCATGTCCCGTCGTGCCGATGGCCTGCTTCCGGTATTGGCGGAGGCAGGTCTCCTGCCAACCGTATCAAAGCGGATAGCGCAAAATCGCCGCAAATTCCTTTTTGCCGGGGATGTCGGCGCGCCGCACGCCTAGTACCTTGGCACCGCTGGCGAAGGCCCGGCTGGCAATCTCGTCGACCACACCATAGGCTTTCGCGTCGTCCTTCTGGGTGAATTCCACCGCGCCACTGTCGTCGTCGACAAAGCCCGGCACGACTGAATCGATGTCGACCAGAAGCGTGTCGATGGCGCCGAAGGTTGCTGCGCGGGCCGCATCCGAGATATCAGTCGTGGTGCGGCGGTCGTTAGCGCGCTTGTCGAACAAGGCACGGATGGCGCCCAGGTCCTGTTCGTAGGCATTGTCGAGGATCGGACGCGCACGCTGCGCCAGGTCGGCGTTGGTCAGGCGGTCCGGGCTGTCGGCAATGGTTTCGCGCAGCAGGTGCGGATAGGAATTGATCTGCGGAAACACCGAAGCCAGGCGGTCGGTGGCGGCCAGGATGAGCGGGGTCTCGCGCCCGGCCAGAATGGGACGCAGCGCCGTATCCACCCGCCGTACATATTGCTGGAAGCGCACATTCTGCCCCTCGGAGCCGTGGATGCGGCCGCTGAAACTACGATCGTTTAGCGTCGACTTGCCGACCGAGGAGGCCGCGTCCTTGGGCAGGCCCGGAACCTTGACCGTTACCGGCGGCAGATCGGCATGCATCTCGACCAGGCGTACGGCATTCTCCGACAGGGCGAGGATGAAGGCTGAATGCGGGAAGGTCACCGCCCGGAACAGCGGCTTCAGGTGGAAGCGGTCGGCGACCTGCACCATGGAGACCAGATCGTTGGCGAGCCGATAGGTCCGCAGCGCATCGGGCGTGGCGAAAACGGCAAGGCTGTTGGCCTGGAAGCGCCAGAATTCGTCATCGTCAACCAGATCGTTCAACTGCTCCAGAAGCGCAGCCAGCCGCCTCTTGTCGAAGCCTGCATCCTCAAGCTGCGTCTGCGCCTCACGGATCAGATTGCCAAACTCGATGCGCGAGGCCGATGTCTCCTGTGTCACAGGGGTGGTCTTCAAATAGAGCGACACGCAAGCATCGGCACGTGCAACGACGAGGGTGGCAAATTCGGAACGAGTCGGAATGTCGACGTAAAGCATGCAAGGTCCTTTTCCTTATCGGCGCATCGACGCCCTTCGGCAGTCAATTCATGCGCGATAACTTCATTTATTCGCAACACCGTAGCCTCTATATCCGACTTATGTGGGATCATTGCGAAACACATCGCTTTTGGTTCCAATGTCGCAGTGTCACGCGCCGCTTTTCGGGTGTTCAATCGCCACGCCACCGTGGTCCAGCAGGGGATTATGGATGGAAACGCCGCCTTGTCGTCCGTGATAGAACTGATGAACGACAATTTGTCTGCCAGTCGGCAGTGGATGTTTCTTTGATCTCGCTCAAAGTCTGCCCGGTCAAGACAAACTGACGCGGCGCATGCCATAGCTGAAGATGCTATCGATCGTTGAAAGGTGGCAATATCGTGCGCAAGGTTGTCAACAACGGCGCCATTCCTCTGCTGTGCGCCTCATGCGAGGGACGCAGCACTGGTGTTTGCAGTGCGTTAGACTGCGATCAACTTGTCGAACTGGCCGAGGCCTCGCGCAAAACCGCGGCCAAAAGCGGGGCAGCGCTTTTGGGCGAAGCCGAACGGATCGACAGATATGCCAATATCCTGTCGGGTGTGGTGAAGCTGACCAAGACGCTATCCGACGGACGCCAGCAGATCGTTGGCCTCCAGTTCGCACCCGACTTCCTCGGCCGGCCATTTCGCTCCGAGAGCACGCTCAATGCCGAAGCCACTACCGATGTCACGCTCTGCTCCTTCCCCAAAGACGCCATCGAGCGGATGATGCGGGAATCGCCAGAGCTGGAGCGCCGGCTCTACAGACAGGCGCTTAACGAGCTGGACGAAGCGCGCGACTGGATGGTGACGCTCGGACGCAAGACGGCGAGCGAGAAGATCGCGAGCCTGCTGTTGATGATTGCCCATCATGTCGGACCCTCAACGGTGGCAGGCCGTAACTCCGCGCGCTTTGACTTACCGCTAACCAGGGCCGACATTGCCGATTTCCTTGGCCTCACCATCGAAACGGTCAGTCGCCAGTTGACGCGGTTGCGCAACGACAAGATCATCTGCATCGAGAACAATCGCCTGATCATTGTGCCTGACCTCCGACGCTTGAATGCACGAGCCGGGAATTAAGGCAGCCGGCAGAAAGTTTTTGTTCTGCCTGATGCGGGCGACGAGGCCGGGTTTCAAAGGCCGCGACGGACGGGTGCGGGGCGATGACGAGCGCAATCGACAACTCACAGCCAGAGCGGCCGGGACTCGGCCTTGCCGATATGTCGCCGGCCTATTTCGGCCTGGTGATGGCCACAGGCATCATTTCCCTGGCGGCGTTCATGATGCGATACGACGTGCTGGCCTCGGGCCTTTTCTACCTCAATATCGGACAATACGGCCTGTTATGGGTTCTCTATTTCCTCCGGGCCTGGCGCTATCCGTTGCGGTTCTTCGGTGACATGCTTACCCACCTGACCGGCCCCGGCTACTTCACCGCCGTCGCTGGCACCGGCATCCTGGCCAGTCAATTCATGGTACTGCGTGGCGACCTCGTCGTCGGCAAGGCGTTGTGGGCGCTTGCCATCGTGCTGTGGCTTGGCCTTACCTACACCATCTTCACGGCCTTCACCGTCAAGCGCGACAAGCCGACACTCGACAAGGGCATCAATGGTGGCTGGCTGCTTGCCGTCGTAGCCACGCAGTCGCTGTCGGTGTCCAGCGCGCTGCTGGCGGCACGCATCGGCCAGCCTTACAGGCTGGAGCTCAACTTCTTCGCTCTGTCTGCATGGCTATGGGGTGGCATGCTCTACATCTGGATGATGGCGCTGATCTTCTACCGTTACGCCTTCTTCCATTTCTCGCCTGGCGACCTGGCGCCGCCTTATTGGATCAATATGGGCGCTATGGCGATCTCGACATTGGCGGGTTCACTGCTGATCCTCAATGCGCCACAGGCGCCCTATCTCGCCTCGCTGCTTCCCTTCCTGAAGGGCTTCACCATCTTCTACTGGGCAACCGGGACTTGGTGGATCCCCATGCTGTTGCTGCTCGGGGTCTGGCGTCACATCTATATGCGCTTCCCTCTGCGCTACGATCCGCTCTATTGGGGCGCGGTATTCCCCCTCGGTATGTATGCCGCTTGCACCTGGCAACTTGATCGGGCCATGGAGTTCGGCTTCCTGGCCGGATTGACACAGGCATTCTTCTATATCGCGCTGTTCGCCTGGGCGGTTACCTTCGCAAGCATGCTGTACACGCTGGCACCCGCACTGTGGCGCAGATCTGCCTCCCATTCGTGAAGCGGGTGGTGGCTCGACCGGGACAATCCCATATTGCCCTGTACAAATACTCGACACGCCAACACTCAGGCGGAGCCGGACCGCTGGGCAAATGCGGTCGTTGCTGCCTTCACGACCGGCCCGTCGATCAGCGGATCAGGCACTGCGACTGCGTGTGCGCGGCGGTGACAAATTAGGCCATGGAGCGCCGGCGTGATGTCGGTGCGGGCGGAGTAAAAACCGTCCAGTGGTTAGGCTGGTCCCTTGGGGGTCGGCCGGGAATGTTTACCGTGGAAGTCTACGCCGCCGTCCGGCGTTTCGTCTTCGTCGAGGGCAATAGCCGTCGTGAGACGACCCGTGTTTTCGGGCTGAGCCGCGAGACGGTCCTGAAGATGTGCCGGTTCTCGCTGCCGCCGGGCTACACGCGGACGAAGGCTGTCGTGAAGCCGAAGCTCGGTTCGCTACTGCCGGTGATCGACGCGATCCTGGAGGCGGACCGGACGGGTCCGGTGAAGCAGCGGCACACGGCGAAGCGGATTTTTGAACGGCTACGTGATGAACATGGGTTCGGCGGCGGCTACACGGTGGTGAAGGACTATGTCCGTATCGCGCGGGCCCGCGGCCGCGAGACGTTCGTACCGCTGTCACATCCGCCGGGTCATGCGCAGGTGGATTTTGGCGAGGCGGTTGCGGTGATCGGCGGCTTCTCGGATTCGACTTCTCAGCGGAATGAAGCTAGGCTCGACAGCATGTCCTGATGGGCGGGAGAATATGATGACGCGAGTGGAGGTTAGAGTTTTCTGACTGTTGTCAGGAGCAGGAAGGGCGATCTTCATGACTGACACGGTGTTTCCTCGTTCCACTTTACTGCCATCACAGGCGGGTGGCAGTAGCCTCTCACTGACGCCGAACGCGCATCTTAACACCCGGATCGCTGCGGTGCAGCGCGAACGTGCGACGCATCGTCTCGCGGCAATCGGTGAAATGACTGGCGGCATAGCCCATGACTTCAGAAGCCTCTTGTCGGTGATCGATTCCGGCCTGCGGCTCATTGAGCGCAACGCGGACGATGCCGAAAAGATTCACACCCTTATTGCTTCGACGCGAGAGGGGATCGATCGCGGCGTGGAATTGACCTCGCAGCTACTGACTTTCGCCAAGCACCAGGTTCTCGACGCGTATGCCGGCAATATGAATGAGTTCCTGAGAAGTTTCGAGCCGCTCCTAAGGCACGGTGCCGGGCCTAATGTCCGTGTCCGGCTTGTACTCGGTTCCGATATTCCAGGCTGTCTGGTCGACCCGGCGTTTTTTGACACAGCGATACTCAATCTTGTCGTCAGCGCACGGGACGCCATGCCGGATGGTGGAGAGGTTCGTATTGTTACGGAGCGATGGGAACAAAATTCGACGGCATTCGACCCGGTCAAACCGGGAACATATGTGCGGGTTCGCGTTGAGGGACAACGGTTGCGGCATGCCCGAGGACGTCTTGCGAAAGGTGTTCGATCCCTTTTTCACCACCAAGAGAGAGACCGGCACCGGCATAGGACTGTCGCAGGTATTTGCATTCGCCACGATGGTAGGTGGCCAGGTTAACATTGCAAGCGAGAGCGGGATTGGAACAACCGTCACCCTCCTGTTCCCTGCTGTTCGGCCGGATATCTCAATACCGATTTCGGATATGTAGGCCAGAGTCGAGGTTTTCCTCGATTTCTGGCGCGAGCATGTCAGCGCTACTTGCCTTCATGTTCTTTCTACGGGGTAACCATCAACTCCTGAATACAATGTCGCTCGACTCATCGCCGCCTGCTTTGCGTCGGGTCATCGTGAATATGCTGTCGGGATGAGGCTCGCATGAAAAAGAACACGCAATTCCATATCGGATATTGGATCGCTGCCGCAATCGGCCTGATGTTGTTCCAGTACGTTGCGGCCATGTCGCAGCAGGTCGCGGAATTGCCTTACAGTGAGTTCGAGACTTATCTCAAGGATGGAAAGATCGCCGAGGTAGCCGTTTCCGACAATTACCTCCAGGGCACTTTCAAACAACCGCTGTCGACGGGCCAGACGCGTTTCGTGACGACCCGCGTGGATCCGGGTTTCGCCAAGCAGTTGCAAGACAGCGGCGTGAAATTCACAGGCCGGATCGAAAGCAACCTGCTCGGCAATCTATTGTCCTGGGTGGTGCCGATCGCGCTCTTCTTCGGGCTTTGGTATTTCCTGATGAAGCGCATGGGGGCCGGCGCGGGCGGGTTGATGCAGATCGGCAAAAGCCGCGCGAAAGTCTATGTCGAAACCGACATCAAGGTCACTTTCGACGATGTCGCGGGTGTCGACGAGGCCGTGGACGAATTGCGTGAGATCGTTGAATTCCTTCGCAACCCGGTGGAATATGGCAGGCTGGGCGGGAAGATGCCGAAAGGCGTGCTGCTTGTGGGGCCTCCCGGCACCGGAAAAACGCTCATCGCGAGGGCTGTGGCCGGCGAGGCCAAGGTGCCGTTCTTTTCAATCTCCGGATCGGAATTCGTCGAAATGTTCGTGGGCGTCGGCGCAGCCAGGGTCCGCGATCTCTTTGAACAGGCGCGAGCCAAGGCCCCTGCCATCATTTTTGTCGACGAACTCGACGCGCTTGGCCGTGCCCGCGGCGCTGGCCCGATGATGGGCGGCCATGATGAAAAGGAGCAGACCCTCAACCAGCTTCTTGTTGAACTTGATGGCTTCGATTCATCTACCGGCGTCGTCCTGCTCGCGGCGACCAACCGTCCCGAAATTCTGGATCCGGCTCTCTTGCGAGCCGGTCGATTCGACCGGCAGGTGCTCGTTGATCGTCCGGACAAGCTTGGGCGAATCAAGATACTCGGCATCTATATGAAGAAGGCGAAACTAGCCGCCGATGTCGATGCCGAACAGGTTGCGGCTCTGACGCCCGGGTTCACCGGCGCTGACCTTGCAAACCTCGTCAACGAGGCCGCGCTGCTGGCGACGCGGCGTAGTGGCGACGCCGTTACCATGGACGACTTCAACAATGCCATTGAGCGTATCGTGGCGGGTCTGGAAAAACGCAACCGCCTGCTTAATCCAAAAGAACGCGAGATCGTCGCTTATCATGAGATGGGTCACGCACTGGTTGCCATGGCGCTGCCTGGCTCCGACGTCGTGCACAAAGTCTCGATTATTCCACGCGGCGTGGGCGCGCTTGGTTATACAATCCAGCGACCCACCGAGGACCGGTTTCTGATGACCAGTGAGGAACTGGAAAACAAGATGGCCGTTCTACTCGGCGGGCGAGCCGCGGAAAAGGTGGTGTTCGATCACCTGTCGACGGGCGCGGCCGACGACCTGGCCAGGGTTACGGACATCGCGCGCGCAATGGTGACGCGCTACGGCATGTCGGAGAGACTGGGGCACGTGGCTTTGGAGAAAGACCAGCGTTCTTATCTTGGCACCACCCTGATGACAGGGACGAACGAGCGCGACTACGGCGAGGCTACCGCCAATGAGATCGACGACGAGGTGCGCAAGATTGTCGAAACGGCATTCCAGCGCACCGTGTCGCTGCTGACGGAACGTCGGGAAATCCTGGAGCGCACTGCGCGCCGATTGCTGGAGAGGGAGACACTGGATGAATCAGAACTGAACTCGATTGCAGCGGGCCCAGCCTCACCCAGTACTGGTAAGCCGACTTCAGCATATGATGCGCCGCCTGCACGGCATCGACGATGAAAGTTTGACCTGCCGCGAACGAGGTGAGGCGCCGTTAGCCGACTGAGCCGCCCTGCGGATAGTTGCGGGCGAGAACGCGGAAGGTACGGACGCGAAGGCAAGAAGACATACGCTCTGCACGAAGTGCCTAGGCAGTCTTTGACGGAGATCAATGATATCCGTTGGCTTCACTGATAAAGAGAAGATCAAAAAGAACTGGCAGGTCTGAAGATAAGGACCGATCTTAAGGAACGATATCGCGGTCGTAATAGTCGACAAGAAAAAGCTCCGCCGGATCTGCAATAGGGAAACGAACCAGGGTTTGGGCGAACATCACCGCTGTGTGCCTGCTAACCCTGACAGCTTCTGGTTGAACGAAGAGCGGCAGCCGCGATTAACCACGTACTGTAAGGCAATCGCTCCACGACGCCACGAAAGCCAAACCAGGTCTAGGGGCTGGCCAAGGTCCGGCTGCCCGATCGCGGCGATCCTGTCACGCAAATGATCTCGCGCATACATTCCGCGGTGAGCTTGACGATCTAAACCATAGGAAGCGCCGACATGTACACGCATATCCTTATCCCGACCGACGGTTCAGAGTTGGCGCAGACGGGGGTTGCTCACGGTCTCGCGCTGGCCAAACAGCATGGCGCAAGGGTTACGGTGGTAACCGTTACGGAAGCTCCGGGTGGTCAGTTCGCCTATTCCTCCGAACTGTGGACACTCGACGAGGCCGAGATGGCGGCCTATCAAGAGGCCCAATGTCGAGCGGCGCAGGCCGTGCTTGTGCCGGTCAGGGCGACTGCCGGTCAATTGGGTATCGAGATCGAGACTGTTCATGTGCCCAACCGCCGGGCAGCGCCTGCCATTCTCGACACGGCTCACAGATACGACTGCGACGCTATCGTGATGGCATCCCATGGGCGTAGCGGCATGAGCCGGGTCATCCTCGGAAGCCAGACGGCCGAAGTGCTAACCAATGCTTCGATACCGGTGGTCGTCGTCCAGTAGAAGCCGTTCCTGTGCGCGGCAGAGGCAAAGTAGGCCAATGTAGCGCCGGCGTGATGCTGGAGCGGGCGGCGTAAAAGCCGTCCATTGGCTATGCTGATCCCTTTTGAGGGTCGGCCGGGATGTTTGCCGTGGAAGTCTATACCGCTGTCCGGCACCTTGTGTTCGTGGAAGGCAACGGTTGCCGCGAGGCGGCACGTGTTTTCGGGTTGAGCCGTGAGACGGTTCTGAAGATGTGCCGCTTCTCGCTCCCGGAGGGTCACCTCAAACTCCCCCACCTTTGGTCGGGTCAAACTCCTCCACCTGCAGCAGGACGCAGAAGGTTTATTTCGATGTTGCTTGGCGAGCAAGAGCCTCGGCGGCTTCCTTGAGGCGATAGCTTCGGCCTTCGAACTCGAGCAGGTGGCAGCGATGCATGAGGCGGTCGAGGATGGTGGTGCTCATCGTGTTGTCGCGGAGGTAGGTTCCCCATGTCAATGACCGTGGAACCGGGACCCCATATTTTCGCGCAAAAGGGACCCCTGTTTGGGGCACGACGGTGAGCGCTCGATCAGGCGGAGCTGGTCGGGGTTGCACAGCCTGATCGGGCGCGGCTGATTGGCCTTTCGGCTTTAGCTTTGAGAGCGGCTTTTGAAGCGCCAGGATTCGTTTCCGGTCTCGACGATCTCGCAATGATGGGTGAGCCGATCGAGTAGCGCGGTTGTCATCTTGGCATCGCCGAAGACGGTGGGCCATTCGCCGAATGCCAGGTTGGTGGTGATGATGACGCTGGTGCGCTCGTAGAGCTTGGATACGAGGTGGAAGAGCAACTGTCCGCCGGCCTGGGCGAAGGGCAAATAGCCGAGTTCGTCGAGCACGACGAAGTCGAGCCGGGTCAGATGATCGGCGGTACGGCCCTGCCGGCCGGCGCGGGCCTCGGTCTCGAGCCTGTTGACCAGATCGACGACATTGAAGAAGCGGCCGCGCGCACCGTTGCGGATCAGCGATCGGGCGATGGCGATGGCCAGATGGGACTTGCCCGTGCCGGTGCCTCCGACCAGGACGACATTGCGCTGATCGGCAGCGAAGGCTCCGCCGGCAAGATCGCGGATCAGACTCTCGTTGACGGGCGTGCCGGTGAAGTCGAAGTCGTCGATGTCTTTGGCCAGAGGGAGCTTGGCGACGGTGAGTTGGTATTTGATGGAACGGGCCTGCTTCTCCGATATCTCGGCCTGCAGCAGATCGCCGACGATCTTCGGCGGCTCGTGCTGCCGCTTGATGGCGACGCCCATGATCTCGTCATAGGCCGCCCGCATCCCGTAGAGCTTCAATTCTCCCATCAGTTCCAACACTTCGGTGCGTTCCATGGCTGCTTGTCCTCCTGAGGCTGTCATAGCGGGCGCAGTCGGCAATCGGCTCGTGAGCCAGCTTCAGCGCCTGGGGAATGGAAAGGATCGTGCCCGGCACCGGATCGCGGCTGCGAGCCAGGATGTTGAGGATCACCGCCGCCGATGAGACGCTATGCTCGAGCGCTTCCTGACAGGCCGCCTCGACCGCGTTCAATCCGTCGCTCAGCACACAGGTGAGGATCGACACCATCTGCCGGTCGCCGTCATCGGCGGCCTTGAGCTTGCGGCGAACCTTCTCCATGGCCGACGGTAGAACCCAGTTCTTGAACGGCGCGCCGTTGCGCAACCCGCCGGGTTTGCGGGCCAATACCGGGACGTAATGCCAGGGGTCGTAGATCACCTCGTTGCGGCCGAAGCAGCGGGCATGTTCGCCCACGACCGCGCCGTCCTGGCGGATGACGATCCGATCGGCATAGGCATGGATCTCGACCGGCCGGCCGACGGCGCTCGACAGCACTGAGTATTTGTTGTTGTCGAAGCGCACCGTGCAGGTCTTCGACACAGAAGCCGGAATGCAGTGGAAGCCATCGAAGCGCCCAGCATAGGGAATAAAGCTGGCCTGCTCCTCCTCGAACACTTCCCAGACCGTGCGGCCGCCCTGTTCAGGATGCGGGTGTGCCTTGGCGTAGGCGACGCATTTGTCGGCCAGCCAGCCGTTCAGATCCTCCAGCGTCTTGAAGCGCAACCTCGGTGTGAAGAAGCGTTCACGCACCAGCCCGACCTGGTTCTCGACCTGGCCCTTCTCCCAACCCGACGCCGGCGTGCAGGCCTCCGGTTCGACAAGGTAATGACCGCACATCTGCGCGAAGCGGCGGTTGTAGCGGCGATCCCTGCCGATGAAGATCGCATCCACTGCCGTCTTCATGTTGTCGTAGATGCCGCGCGTGCAGGCCCCGCGGAAGAAAGCGAACGCCCGGTCATGGGCGTCGAACACCATCTCCTGCGTCTCGCGAGGATAGGCCCGAACGTAGAACATGCGGCTGTGGCAAAGCCGCATGTGCGCCACCTTCACGGTGACCGTCACACCGTCCAGCAGGACGACCTCGTGGCTCCAGTCGAACTGGTAGGCTTCGCCAGGCGCGAAGCTCAAAGGGATATAGGCCTCAGCGGCAGCGCTACCGCGTTGCTCATCCCAGTCCTGCGCATGCCGCCATACCGAACTGTAGCTGCCGTCATAGCCGAGGCCGCGAAGCTCCTCGTATATCCGGATCAGTGTCAGCCGCTCCCGCTGAGACTTTGCCGCATTCGCCGACAGTAGCCCGTCCAGCTTCTCTCGCCAGGCGCCCATCCGCGGATAGGGCTGATGCTTGCGCTCGTAACGAAACTCCGTCTCGTCCGACCGCAGCACCTTGCGAACAACCTTCCGCGAGATCCCAAGCTCCCGGCAGATCGCCTTGATCGACTTTCCCTGCACCAGCGACAGCCGGCGTATCTTCGCAATCGTCTCCACAATCAACATCCAAAACAAATGCCTCCGATGAAACCGGAAGCATCTTGATGACCCCATCGTTAAGGGGTCCCGCTTGGACGAAAATCACCCCTTAAACAGGGTCCTCATTCCACGAAAAATCACACTCATCTGCCCTTCGCTGAGCAGCATGATGAGCGGTCGACCAAGACCATCGCACACAGCATGCAGCTTGGAGTTCAGGCCGCCCCTGGTTCGCCCGATGCGTCGGGGAACAGCCCCTTTTTAAGCAGGCTTGCGGCCGTTCGATGCGCCTTCAAATGGGTGGCGTCGATCATCAGTTGATCGGGCTTGCCGCCTTTTGCCGCCAATTCGGCAAATATCCGGTTGAAGACGCCGAGCCGGCTCCAGCGGATGAAGCGGTTGTAGATCGTCTTGTGGGGACCGTATTCCCGGGGCGCGTCACGCCACCGCAGCCCGTTCCTGATCACGAAGATGATGCCACTGACGATCCGACGATCATCGACCCTCGGCACACCGTGAGACCGTGGAAAATGTCGCTCGATCCGTCGCATCTGCGCGTCCGACAGCCAGATCAAATCACTCATTGCAGCGCCTCCTCGCGCCACAATGAATCAACTGATCGTCACATCCGCAACCATTTTAATAGGTCCTGAACCTAGCCCGCCTTGCGTCCAGGTGTGGGATAAGCGGAGATGTTGAGAATGCCAAAATGACTGACGTTCAGGATAGGTGATTGTGTTACCTGGAACTCGGAGGCCGGTTCTCAATATGAGATCAAGGGCCCCAAGACAGACACATTACGACCCACGAGGGCGAAGCCTTGCCGCGTGCATCTGTTTACCGATCCTGCCGTGCTGCGGCTGCCAGCTAATTTCACTCCAGCATGTCAAGCGCGCCTACGCTAAGCAGGCCTGAACGAACGACAGACCGCAGGGTTGGTTTCGATTCTTCCCGCTCCTATCAGGTCGAGGCAATAGGGCACGGCGGGAAAGACGGCGTCGAGACATATGTCGATTGCGGAGGGCTTTCCGGGCAGGTTGATGATTAATGTGCGGCCGCGTATGCCGGCAGTCTGCCGGGAAAGGATAGCGGTCGGAACGTGGGCCAGGCTCGCCTGCCGCATCAGTTCGCCGAAGCCAGGAAGCTCCTTGGTGATGACGGTGTGCATTGCCTCAGGGGTGAGATCGCGCGGTGAGGGACCGGTGCCGCCCGTTGTCAGCACGAGATCGGCGGTTTCGCGGTCGCACAACGTCGCCAATGTATCTTTGACGCTCTCGACGCCGTCCGGCACGGTAAGGCGAACACATTCGAAGGGGCTGGAGATGGCGGCACGCAGCCAATTTTCTACGGCGGGGCCACTCAGATCCTGATAATCACCGCGGCTGGCGCGATCCGAGACCGTCACGACGGCAACACGCATCATTGCTGATCTGCTTATGCGGTGACGGCCGGCCTCGACCCAGCCTCACCTCGGGCGTAACCATCCACCAAGCGTCCTGGCAGTTCAAGGCAGGAAAGCACGAAACGGGCGGACTGCGGGTCCTGTGTTTCGTCGAGCACGGAGCGGTAGGTGCGCGCCACCTCCACCATGTCGCAGTCGTGCGGGGATAGCCTCAGCCGCCTTATGCCATGGCGGATAAGCGTCGCCGGCTCGAACAGCGCGGCGTGCACCTCGGCCGACAGCGTCTGCACGCCGTTGATGGCCAGGAAGGACTGATCGTCCAGAGTGTCGACAGCCAGTCCGTCAGGATCCTGCTCGCAGGTGAACTGGCATGAATCCTTATGCAGCCTGTGCAGCCTTGCATGATAGCAGCGTCCTGACAGGGCTAGCGGTAGTCGGCCGAAGGCGAAAAGTTCGAACTCGATCTCCGGGCAGGCGGAGGCGATGGTTCCTACCGTCTCCAGCGACAACTCCACTGGCGGGCAGATGCTGGTGGCGCCATGACGTGCGAGGAAGCGCGCCGTCGTCTCGTTGTAGACGTTGAGGAATGGGCCGGTGACGAAGGGCTTGCCGCTGCGGGCGGGCAGGGCGGTGATGTCGTTGATCTCGACCAGGCGTTCGTCCGCGCATAGCTCGGCGATGGCCTTGCGCTCGCGCACTGTGGTCGGCGCGGCCAGCGTGGAAAGCACCACCTGCTTGCCGCCACGCTCCAGCCTTTCGATGATTTCGGGCCAGACGGGATCGGAAAACGGCATGCGCTTTCCGCACACGACCTCGCCGACATGGACACGCTCCACCGGCGCCTCGTCGGCGATGCGGAAATAGAAATTGCGCAGCTTTTCCGCCGGCCAGTGGAAGAACAGCGGTCCGAGCGTCAGGGCGACCCGTGTCATGGTTTATCTCCAGGTCTTTCGGTAGGCGCCGGTGGTCTGGCGCCCGCCTTCCGATAGGCCGGCGAGGATGTTGTCGATTTCGGTCGCGTCCTCGCCCTGTTCGGCAGCGTCGACTGCCTTTCTGAAGGCGCGTACCACCTCGGTGACGTAGCCCTTGCCGCGCTGACGTCCCTCGATCTTGAGGGCGGTCACGCCGGCGGCCTTGAACGCCACGATCATGCCGCCGGCATTGAGGCTGACCGGGTCCTCGAACAGGTAGCCGGCCTTGTCTCCGGCCTTGAACCTGCCCTTGCATAAGGTCGGATAGCCGGCAGGCTCGCCCGGCGCATAGCGGTCGATGGTAAAGCCGGCGAGCCGCGCTGCGGTGCCTTCGCGATCTTCGTCATAGCTCACCCTTTCCGGTGGCGAGCAGACGCCGTTGAGATTGGGCGAGCGCCCGGCGGCGTAGGAGGAGAGGTAGCAGCGACCCTCGATCATTACGCACAAGCCGCCGAACACGAAGGCCTCGGTCTCCACCGCGATGGCGCGGTTGAGGGCGGCGATTTCCTGTACCGAGAGCACGCGCGGCAGCACCACCCGGCGCACATTGAAGGCATCGGCATAGAAGCCGATCGATTCCGGCGTCGCGGCCGCGGCCTGTACCGACAGGTGCAGGCGGGTTTCCGGATGTTGGGTGGCCATGTGATCGAGCACGGCGATATCGGCGGCGATCACCGCATCGGCCTCGCAGGATGTGGCCGTATCGGCGGCCCGGCGCCAGGGATCGGTATCACCGGCGCGCGCGAAGGTGTTGATGGCGACCAGCACCTTTGAGCCATGGGCATGGGCGAAGCGGACGCCCTCGGCCAGTTCCTGCGGCGAGAAATTGAGACCGGGGAAATTGCGTGCGTTGGTTTCGTCGCGGAAGCCGCAATAGACCGAATCGGCCCCCGCCTGCACGGCGGCCCGCAGGGCCGAAGGCGTGCCGGCGGGGCAGACGAGTTCCATCCTGCCGTTGGTCGTCATGGTTGCGTCCTTTCACGGCGATGGGCACCGGTAGCGATCTGGCGGACGAGCGACAGCCCGCCCAATATGCCCGAATCGGTGAGCCGTGCGACCGCACCTTTAAGACCGAGCAGATCGGAGGGCCGCAATTCGGCATCCTCTATGGCGTTGCGCAACGCCACCACTGCCTCGGTGCGGCCACTGACGGAGATGGCGCGGTGGAAGAACAGCGCATCGCCATCCAGCGTACCGTCAAGGATGCCGAGCAAAAGCAGGATCGGGCCGCGGATGACGACATCGGAAGGCGAAGGGCCGCTTTTGCCTGTGGCGCGCACCAGGGCGGCGTGCCCGTCCGGCACCACATGGAAGGCAAAGGGCAGGTCGGTCGGATCGATAAGGAAGCGCGCCTTCCCGAATTCGCCGAGCCGCTCGAAGGTCTCCGGCCGCCGCCGAGCGAGAGACCGTAGCGCCTGAGTCAGCAGCGGGCCGAGCGGCTGGCCGGAAAAAGCCGGCAGGAAGCGTCGGATCGGCTCGGGCAAACTTGCGTCTTCATTGGGGTCGAGCGCCATCGGCTCCTCCGGAGTGCGGCAGGATGAGCACACCGTAATCAGGATGCCGCCAAAGTGTCTTGCGCTGGATCAAACAAAATCGACGCTGGTGAGCGCCGTCGGCAGTTGCGGCCAACGGGCACATCGCAGCTTGCCCAGTCATAATCTACACTCGCGGCACAATATCCGGCCCCGCACAGGGAGGCAGTCATGTCTTGCGATGCCCGACTCTGGCCGCTGACAGATCAGGTCTGGCGTCAGTTCGGCCAGTTCGATCTTGTAATGGAGCGTACCGGGGTAGATCCTGTTTTTGCCGCTCGCAAGGCGGGCGGTACAGCCATTGCGCAGGCACGCAATACCTGCCTCGTTTGCCACAGGCAGAAGCAGTGTCGGTTCCTGCTGGAGCAGAACGAGGCAGACACCATCATGGCCTTCTGTCCCAATGCCGGCTTTTTCGATTCATGCCGGCAACGCGAGCCCTGTAAAAATTCGGGATGCGGAGTGCGATAGCTGAAGTTTAAGAGTTGGGTGTCCCGCCGCCTTCTTTGACCGGGCGCAACACCGGATCTGGCGCTGAATGATATGGACGGTGTCCGTGGTCAGGGACACCTTCATGCACCAGCGCACTCTTCCTCCTTTTGCGACCCTTGGCGCCTTCCTTACCTATCTGGCGGAACGGGATGAGCTCGAAACCATTGCCGCGCCGGTCTCCATGCATCTGGAGGTCACCGAACTTCATCGCCGGGTGCTTCTCGGCGACGGCCCGGCCCTGCACTTTACGAGGGCGCTTGATCGGGACGGCAATTCAGCCCGGATGCCTGTGATGGCAAACCTGTTCGGAACCGCAAGGCGGGTGGCCTGGGGGCTTGGTACCGATGTCGGGGGCCTTGAGGGGCTGGGTGAAATGTTGGCTTTCATGCGCTCACCACAGCCGCCCCAGAATCTGCGCCAGGCGCACACGATGCTGCCGGCGGCCCGCGGTGCGTTGCGGGCGCGGCCAAAGAAAGTCGCCCCACCTTGGGACTGGCGGGAGGCAGACCCGGATTTCTCACTGTTGCCGGTGCAGACCTGTTGGCCCGGTGACGCCGGGCCGCTGATTACCTGGCCGGTGGTCGTTACCCGCCCGCCGGGTCTGGACGATCCGTCTGCCTATAATCTCGGCATCTATCGCATGCAGGTCATCGATCATGATCGCGCCATTCTGCGCTGGTTACCGATGCGAGGTGGCGCAGCCCACCATCGGCTATGGCGGGAACGGGGAGAGGAGATGCCGGTCGCAGTGGTGATTGGCGCAGACCCGGCGACGCTGCTCGTCGCCGTCATGCCGGCTCCGGAGGGCGTGTCGGAACTGGCACTGGCCGGCATGATCGGCGAGCGGCGAGCGGCGGTAGCCGCCTGCGCGACCATACCGCTGCATGTGCCGGCGAGTGCCGAGATCGTGCTGGAGGGCACGGTTTCGCCAACGGAGACAGCGCTCGAGGGGCCTTTCGGCGATCATACCGGCTATTACAATGCGCCCGAGCACTATCCGGTTTTCAGGCTGAAGCGGCTTTGCCTGCGCGATGGTGCGAGCTATCTCACCACATTCACCGGCCGCGCGCCGGACGAACCGTCCGTACTTGGCGCCGCGCTGCTCGAGGTATTCAAACCATTGCTGCGACAGGCGATCCCCGAGATCGTGGACGTCTGGATGCCACCGGAGGCTTGCTCCTACCGGATCGCCGTGATCGCCATCGCCAAGAGATATGCCGGGCAGGCACGGCGCGTGATGATGGGTTTCTGGTCGCTGCTGCCGCAGTTCTCGATGACCAAGACGATCGTCGTGGTAGATGACGATATCGATATCCGCTCATGGGACGATGTGATGTGGGCGCTCTCCACCCGCATGGACCCTTCGCGTGACCTGCTTCTGGTGGAGCGGACACCCATCGACCCGCTTGACTTCGCTTCGCCTCTGGAAGGGCTGGGCGGCAAGATGGGCCTCGATGCCACCTGCAAGATCGGTGCCGAGACCAGTCGGGAATGGGGCGTCAAGCTGGCTATGGACATCGCGATTACGGAACGGATCGCCGAGCGCTGGTGGGAGTTCTTTCCGGCACGACAGGGGAGTACACAATGACGGCGGCGCACTTGATCGTCGGTGTTACCGGCGCCTCGGGTTCGGTATTGGCGCTGGAGACGCTGCGTCAGCTCGGTGGAGCCGGTGTCGAGACGCATCTCGTGGTGACGAGCGGGGCGCGTATGACAATCGCCCACGAATTGGGTAGCAAAGGCCTGGCCCGATTGAATGAGGCGGCTACGCATGTCCATTCGCCACGCAATCTCGCTGCGCCCATCGCCAGCGGCTCGTTCCGCACCTCGGGCATGATCGTGGTGCCGTGCTCAATGCGCAGCCTGGCCGCTATGGCACATGGGCTAGGCGACAATCTGGTGACCAGGGCCGCCGATGTAGTGCTGAAGGAAAAGCGCCGGTTGGTGGTGGCGCCGCGTGAGGCACCGCTGCATGAGGGTCATCTCGAAGCCATGTTGCGGCTGGCCCGGTTGGGCGCCGTCATTGCCCCGCCCGTGCCGCCGTTCTACGCCCGGCCGGCTACCATCGACGATCTGGTGCGCGAGATAGCGGCTCGGTTCGTGCAATGGGCGGGCATCGATCCCGGCCACTGCATGACGCGCTGGGGCGGGGGGTCGGCTGTGTAAGCGTGAGCTCTATGTCCTGCCGCCGATACGTCGAAGACCCTGCCGTGCGCGACAAAATAAGAAGAGCCCGAAGTAGCTCGCAGCGCCCCTCGACAGCGCCTGCGACCGGGCTGGATACTGAACGGTATGAACCAGCGCCGGATGACAGACTATCAGGCGGAGCAGGCGGGTTCGGCCCTTTTCATGTACACAGGCGTTTCGCTCTCCCCTCCTAATCGATAACGTCAATCATGGCCATGTGGCGATGTCGTCGAACAGAAGGGCGATGTCTACGTAATCGCTGCAGTCCTGTCCCATCGGCCCCAATTCTCTATGACGAGTTCGGTCTTGCCTTCTATATTAAAAGATAGTAATAAGTCACTTGCAAGCGGTAGGCAAACCCGAAATTGCGTGAACCGGTACGGGTGGCGCAAAGAGCGTCACGCTGCCAGGGCGAGGTTTGATCGTTAGAGTGCTTGAGGGAGCCCCAAGCACGTCGGGTGGATGGGTATAGGAGATCAACGAGCCTGCTCAAGTCCTATCCGAATCCCATTGTGACTGAGGAGCATAAAGATGAGTGCTGGATCGTTCCCCTCGGAACTATACAAGGCCAACGTTGAACTGCAACAGCGCATCATTGAGTTACTGACCTGCCACTGAACTGTCATCCAACGGCGATTAGAGCCTCGGCCGTTTCTGTTACGCTGTAGGGCGCGGGTTGAGCAACCGGCAGAGACGCGTAGCGGTCATTGAGCGCAGCGTTGGAGCCGGTTGCGGTGAGGGTTCCGGCGAAAGCCGCCGGGGTCTGGTATCCGAGCGAGGAATGCGGTCTCGCGGTGTTGAAGTCCTGCCGCCATTCGGCGATGGCGCTTCGGGCGTGATCGAGGCCGAAGAACAGGCTCTCGTTCAAAAGCTCATCGCGCATCCGGCCGTTGAAGGACTCGACATAGCCATTCTGCATGGGCTTGCCCGGCGCGATGTAGTGCCATTCCACCAGGTGATCCCTCGACCAGGCGAGGATGGCGTTCGAGGTGAACTCGGTGCCGTGGTCGGAAACGATCATGTCCGGCTTGCCACGCCGGCTGATCAGATCGGTCAGTTCACGTGCCACCCGACGACCGGAGATCGACGTGTCCGGGATCGCGGCCAGGCATTCCCGCGTCACGTCATCGACGATGTTCAGCACGCGGAAGCGCCGTCCGCAGGCAAACTGGTCGTGCACGAAATCCAAGGACCAGCGTGCATTCGGTCTCGCCTCGACCAGGATTGGTGCTCTCGTACCCACCGCTCGTCGCCGCGCCCGGCGCTTGCGAACCGTCAGCCCTTCCTCCCGGTAGAGCCGATAGATGCGGTTGATGCCGGATGGCTCTCCCTCCCGCCGCAGCAGGATGAACAGCCGCCGATAGCCGAAGCGCCGGCGCTCATTGGCAAGATCACGTAGCCGGACGCGCAGGTCGGTCTCCGGCGGACGGCTCGACCGGTAGCGGATCATCTTGCGATCGGCATCGACGAAGGAACAGGCCCGACGCTCCGAAAGGCCCATCACGGCCTGCAGATGCGCGACGGCTTCGCGCTTGGCGGCGGGCCCTACCATTTTTTTGACAGAAGCTCGCGAAGTGCCGAGGCTTCCAGCATCTGGTCGGCGAGCAGCTTCTTCAGCTTTGCGTTCTCATCTTCCAGAGCCTTGAGGCGCTTGGCGTCGGACACGTCCATGCCGCCATACTTCGCCTTCCAGTTATACAGCGTCGCCTCGCTGACACCGTGCCTGCGGGCCAGATCGCCCGCCTTCGCACCCGCCTCGTGCTCACGCAGCACCGCGATGATCTGATCTTCCGAAAACCGCTTCCGCTTCATCTGTCCGTCCTTCAATCGAGGCCGGACTCTAACTCCAGGTGGAGGAAAAACTCAGTGGCAGGTCATGGCGGCCAGCATATGTGCTGAAATAGTTACCTTAAAGCAGCCTCGGGTGCGTCGTCGTTTATTTGTCCACCCGATCATGTCATCGCCTCAATCGAGTGTTTGTAGAGCGCGAACACTCCCGGGGCATTGGCGCGGATGCGCTTGACGTCGCCGGCCAGAAGAGCCTGCATCACGAGTCCCTGTATGGTGCCGATGAAAAGTATGACAGCGGCCTTTTCATCCAGCGCATCAGCGATTTCACGGCGTTCCTTGCCGTCTGCGATGAGCCGGCCGAGACGCTCTCCATAGCGCCGGATCAAGGTTTGTGCCATCTGCTTGGCCACTGTTTGCTCAGCGCGCTGCAATTCTCCAAACAGCATCCTGGGCACGCCAGGATGCTCGGTGATGAAATCAATATGCGCCATGAACGCTGCCTCCAGTGCCCCAAGAGGAGAAACCGCTCTGGAAGTCGCCTTTTCAATGCGAGCCAGCAGCCGGTCGGAAACCCATTCCATCACCGCCTGAAGGATCGCATCTTTCGAAGGGAAGTGCCTGAACAATGCGCCCTGGGTCACCCCCATCCGCTTGGCGATTGCCCCGGTCGTAATATCGGCCGGGTTCTGCTCCGCCGCGAGTTCGATGACGGTCTCGACGGTTATTTCTCGCCGCTCCTCCGCTGGAAGATAGGCTGATCGGGAGATCATTGTACTGCTCCTAAAGATAGTGATTGACTACTACCTAACGATCAGGCAGCTTCGTGGCAAGGTTTAAACGGCCATGCGTTTGTAATTTGAACGACCTCGGTTAGCCATAAAAATTCCGCCAGACACGGAGAGCGCCGTGAACGACGCATCGAAAACTGCAGAACGGAAATCATTACGCTTCCCCACCGCCTTCACCATTCTATTTGGGCTGATCATCCTCGTTGCGGCGCTGACCTGGATCATTCCCGCGGGTCAGTATCAACGCATTCACAACGCTGCGCTCGATCGCGACGTTCCGGTTGCCGGCACCTACCAGGTTACCGAACCCAATCCGCAGGGCATCTTTGACATCATCATGGCGCCGATCGGCGGCCTTTATGATCCGGCCACCAATCAGGCCAACGCCATCGATGTGGCTTTGTTCGTGCTGGTGATCGGTGGCTTCATCGGTGTGGTCGCGGCGAGCGGCGCCATAGATGCCGGCATCGCCAGTTCGATGAGGGCGCTCAAGGGTCGCGAGAAATGGATGATCCCGGTGCTGATGGCGGTTTTTGCCTTCGGCGGCACCACCTACGGCATGGCCGAGGAGACACTTGCTTTTTATGTGCTGCTTCTGCCGATCATGATCGCGGCCGGCTATGACGCTATCACGGCCGTGGCCATCATCCTGCTCGGCGCCGGCGTCGGCGTGCTCGGTTCCACGGTTAATGCGTTTGCCACTGTCATCGCTTCCGATGCCGCAGGCGTCCCATTCACCCAAGGTATTGTGCTGCGCTTCGTCATCCTCGGCCTGACGTGGCTCGCCTGCGTGATCTACGTGATGCGCTATGCCGAGCGGGTTCGCGCCGATCCGAGGCAATCGCTTGTATACGACCGCAAGGAAGACAACGAGGCGCATTTCCTTTCGGCGCACCAGGATATCGCGCGGGAATTCACCACCCTGCACAAGATCGTGCTTGCCATCTTCGGTCTCACCTTCGTCGTCATGATCTGGGGCGTCTTGAAGGGCGGCTGGTGGATGGGTGAGATGAGTGGCCTGTTCCTCGCGTCAGCCATCCTGGTGGGCTTGATCTCCCGGCCTGGAGAGGAAAAGTTCGTAGACGCGTTCCTGAACGGTGCGCGCGACCTGCTTGGCGTGGCGCTGATTATTGGCCTTGCCCGCGGCATCGTCGTGGTTATGGACGCCGGCAAGATTACCGATACGATCCTGCATTGGGCCGAGGTATCGGTTTCCGGTCTCTCCGAGGTCGTGTTCATTAACGTGATCTATTGGATCGAGGTTCTGCTCTCGTTCTTCGTGCCGTCCTCGTCGGGCCTTGCCGTGCTGTCCATGCCGATCATGGCCCCGGTCGCGGACTTCGCCAGCGTCGGGCGCGACCTTGTCGTCACCGCCTATCAGTCAGCCAACGGCCTGGTGAACCTCATCAATCCCACCTTTGCGGTGGTTATGGGCGCGCTCGCTATCGGGCGGGTGCCTTATGAGCGGTGGCTGCGCTTCGTGTGGCCACTGCTTGTCATTCTTACCGTCATCATCATGGCGAGCCTCAGCGTCGCCACAATGATTGCCTGAAGGAGAAGACCGTGTCGATTACTTATGGTGTGCATTCCGAAGTGGGCAAGCTCAGGCGGGTACTCGTTGACCGTCCCGGAGCGGCGCTTGCTCGCCTGACCCCGTCAAATTGTCACGAACTGCTGTTCGATGACGTCATCTGGGTCAAGCAGGCGCGTGTCGAACACATGACCTTCGTCGACGCCATCCGCTATCGCGGGGCAGAGGTGGTTTTCCTGCGCGAGACCCTCGCCGAGACGATGGAGGATATGGAAGCGCGCCGCTGGCTGCTTGAGCGGCGCATCAATGAGAACACGGTCGGGGTCGGACTCGCCGACGACCTGAAGGCCATGCTGATGGAGGCCGATGCCGACGCGCTGTCGCTCATCCTCATGGGCGGCATGAGCAAAGCGGAACTGACCATCCAACCGAAAGGTGTGCTGGTGCCTGCATTGCGGCCTGAAGATTTTATCCTGCCCCCGCTGCCGAACCATCTTTTTACCCGCGACACCACATGCTGGATCTACGGCGGGGTTACGCTTAACCCCATGCGATGGAATGCGCGCAAGCTGGAAACAGTCAATATTACGGCCATCTACCGCTTCCATCCCGATTTTCGCGATGCCGATTTCTCCGTATGGTGGGGCGATCCTGAGAATGACTACGGGCTGGCGACCCTGGAAGGCGGTGATGTCATGCCGCTCGGCAACGGCGTGGTGCTCGTCGGCATGGGTGAGCGCACGACGCCTCAGGCCGTTGGCCAGCTTGCCCGTGCACTGTTTGCACAAGGGGCCGCAGAGCGTGTCATCGCCTGCAGACTGCCGGTTGAACGGGCGTCGATGCACCTGGATACAGTCTTCACCTTCTGCGACCGTGACCTCGTCACACTGTTTTCGGAGGTCGTGGACCGTATCACGACCTATTCGTTGCGGCCGGGTAAGCAGGATTGGCAAATCGACGTACGCGAAGAGACCGAGCATCTCACCGAAGTGGTTGCCGAGGCTATGGGGTTGCCCAAACTTCGCGTTGTTCCCACGGGTGGTGATGCCTACGTCGCCGAGCGCGAGCAATGGGATGACGGCAACAACGTCGTGGCGCTCGAGCCCGGCGTGGTCGTCGGCTACGACCGCAACACCTACACCAACACGCAACTGCGCAAGGCGGGCGTGGAAGTCATCACAGTGCCGGGCGCCGAACTTGGGCGCGGGCGCGGCGGCGGCCACTGCATGACCTGTCCATTGGTCCGGGATCCAGTGTGAAGGAGGTGACGCCATGGCTATCAATCTCAAAGGCCGCAGCGTCCTCAAGCTGCTGGACTTCTCGCCGGACGACATCCGCTTCCTGCTGAGGCTTTCGGCCTCTCTCAAGCAGGCCAAATATGGTGGCTATGAGGAGCCGCGGCTGAAGGGCAAGAACATTGCGCTGATCTTCGAGAAGGATTCCACCCGCACCCGCACCGGCTTCGAAGTGGCGGCCTATGACCAGGGCGCGCATGTCACCTATCTCGGGCCGACCGGTACCCAGATCGGCAAGAAAGAATCGATGAAGGACACCGCCCGTGTTCTTGGCCGACTCTATGACGGTATAGAATATCGAGGTTTTGGCCAGGATCAGGCTGAGACATTGGCAACATGGGCGGGAGTACCAGTCTATAATGGCCTGACCGACGAATTCCATCCGACTCAAATTCTCGCCGACTTCCTGACCATGCGGGAATACACTCGCAAGCATCTGTCACAGATTGCCTTTTGCTTCCTGGGTGACGCCGGCAACAATATGGGTAATTCGCTGCTGACAGGTGCTGCCCTGATCGGGATGGATGTGCGGCTCGGGGCGCCCAAGGCATACTGGCCGGATCCTGCGCTGGTGGAGGAAAGTCGAAGGATAGCTGATAAGACAGGCGCCACCATCACATTGACGGAAGACCCACTGGAGGCTGTGCGAGGCTGCGATTTTGTCTATACCGACGTGTGGGTTTCGATGGGCGAACCGGATTCGGTATGGCAGGAACGGATCAAACTTTTGACGCCTTATCGCGTCACCTCCGAAATCATGCTTGGCACCGGCAATCCCCACGCCAAATTCATGCACTGCCTGCCGGCATTCCATAATCGTGAAACCGAGATCGGTGAGAAGATCTTCGAACAGTACGGCGTCGACTGCATGGAGGTCACCGAGGAGGTGTTCGAATCGGAAGCTTCGATCGTCTTCGACCAGGCCGAAAACCGCATGCATACCATCAAGGCGGTGCTGGTCGCGACGTTGGGTGCATAAGATGAGGGTTGTTGTCGCACTCGGTGGAAATGCCCTGCTCAAACGCGGTGAGCCGATGACGGCCGAGGTTCAGCGCACCAACGTACGCAAGGCGGCAGTGGCGCTCGCCGACCTTGCTCGCCATCATGATATCGTCGTCGCCCATGGCAATGGGCCCCAGGTCGGGCTGCTGGCCCTACAAGCAGCCGCTTACACCGACGTCGCACCCTATCCACTCGATATACTCGGCGCCGAAAGCGTTGGCATGATTGGCTACCTCGTCGAGCAAGAGTTAACCAATGCGCTTCCGCCGAACACGAAAATCGCCACGTTGCTGACCCAGATCGAGGTGGATGGAAACGACCCCGCTTTCTCCCGGCCAGAGAAGCCGATAGGCCCCGTCTACGATGATGCCGAGGCGGCTGGCGTGCGGAAAATCCATGGCTGGCCGCTAGTCGAGGAGGCGAAAGGCAAATGGCGCCGGGTCGTGCCGTCGCCCTTGCCACGTCGCATCACCCAGATCGAGGCGTGTGAATCGGCGTGCAAAATTGACCCCCTAAGCTGGGGAATCGGCGTCCAATTTTGACCCCCCTGATGCTTTGATTTGCGACCATCAGCTCGTCGTAGCGAGCGGATGGTGTGGGGATGAAGTCAGTGGATACGATTGCCCGAGTTCGGCGCGCATTCCATGTGCAAGGATGGTCGCTCAAGCGGATCTGCCGCGAGCTGCACGTGTCGCGGAACACGGTTCGGAAGATTCTCAGGTCTGATGAGACGTCCTTCTCCTACGAGCGCGAGCGGCAGCCGATGCCGAAGATCGGTCCGTGGCAGGATCAACTCGACGGGTTCTTGAATGGCAATCGTAGCAAGGCGGCGCGCGAGCAGCTGACGCTGATCCGGATCTACGAAGAACTTTGCAGCCTCGGCTATCAAGGCGGCTATGACGCCGTCCGTCGATACGCGAGGAACTGGGCGAAGGCGCAGGGATCGGCGACGGCGGATGCCTATGTGCCGCTGTTCTTCGCGCCGGGCGAGGCCTACCAGTTCGACTGGAGCCACGAGATCGTCCTGATCAGGGGCGTGACGGTGACCGTGAAGGTCGCCCATGTCCGGCTCTGCCACAGCCGCATGATGTTCGTCAGAGCTTATCCGCGCGAGACGCAGGAGATGGTGTTCGATGCCCACGACCGGGCCTTTGCCTTCTTCGGCGGCGCCTGCACCCGCGGCATCTACGACAACATGAAGACGGCGGTGGAGACGGTGTTCGTCGGCAAGGATCGGCAATACAATCGCCGCTTCCTGCAGATGTGCAGCCACTTTCTCGTCCAGCCCGTTGCCTGCACGCCGGCGTCTGGCTGGGAGAAGGGCCAGGTCGAGAACCAGGTCGGGCTGGTGCGCGAGCGTTTCTTCACTCCGCGGCTGCGGTTCAGCTCTTATGAGGAACTCAACGCCTGGCTGCTCGACAAATGTGTCGCCTACACCAAGGCGCACCGTCACGTCGACCAGCCTGAGCGCAGGATCTGGGACGTGTTCGAGGAAGAGCGTGGCAAGCTCGTCGACTATCGCGGCCCTTTCGACGGGTTCCATGCGGTGCCAGCCTCGGTGTCCAAAACCTGCACGGTTCGCTTCGACAACAACAAATACTCGGTTCTGTCGACGGCTATCGGCCGCCCGGTCGAGATCCATGCCTATGCCGATCGCATCGTCATTCGCCAGGACGGCGTGGTCGTCGCCGAGCATGCTCGTTCCTTCGGTCGCGGCGAGACGATCTACGATCCCTGGCATTACGTTCCGGTCTTGGCCCGCAAGCCCGGCGCCTTACGCAACGGCGCGCCATTCCAGGACTGGGTTCTGCCCTCGGCCATGGAGCGTATCCGACGCAAATTGAAGGCGGCGCATGACGGCGACCGGCAGATGGTGGCGATCCTCGCCGCGGTGCTGACCGACGGCATCGACGCCGTGGAGGCCGCCTGCCAGGAAGCGCTCGACCAGAACGTCTGCTCATCCGCTGTCGTCATCAACATACTGGCGCGTCGCCGCGACCCGGCGCCGGCCGTCACCATTCTCACCCCGGACGCACTCCGCCTGCAGCATGAGCCGCAGGCCGACTGCGCCCGATATGACAGCCTCAGGAGGGCAAGCTGATGGAACGCACACAGGTTCTGGATCTGATGGGCACGTTGAAGCTCTACGGCATGCGCGGCGCCTATGACGAGGTGATGGCGACGGGCATCAAGCGCCAGCACGAGCCGCCGCGGATCGTCGGCGACCTTCTCTCGGCCGAGATCGCCGAGAAGCAGGCGCGCTCCATCAAATACCAGCTCACCGTTGCCAAGCTGCCGCTGGCCAAGGATATCGAGGAGTTCGACTTCGACGGCACGCCGGTCAACGAGGCGCTGATCCGAGACCTCGCCAACGGAACCTTCGTTGCCGACCAGCGCAACGCCGTTCTCATCGGCGGCACCGGAACCGGCAAGTCGCATCTGGCAATCGCCATTGCCCGATCCCTGATACGCAACGGCTCGCGCGGCCGCTTCTTCAACGTCGTCGATCTCGTCAACCGTCTCGAGACCGAGCACCGCGGCGGCAAGCAGGGCCGCATCGCCGATTACCTCACCCGGCTTGACTTCGTCGTGCTCGATGAACTCGGCTATCTCCCGTTCGCGCAAGCCGGCGGGCAATTGCTCTTCCACCTGATCAGCAAGCTCTACGAGCGAACTTCAATCATCGTCACCACCAACCTGGCCTTCGGAGAATGGCCGGCCGTGTTCGGCGACGCCAAGATGACGACAGCACTGCTCGACCGCCTCACCCATCACTGCGAGATCATCGAGACCGGAAACGAATCCTGGCGCTTCAAGAACCGCGCCTGATCACCCATCAAACCGATCCGCACTCGCCGGGCTGCGCAACCCTGACCCACTTCGCCCGGCGAGCGCTGACCGCCGCGCGCTACACACGGGGGGTCAAAATTGGACGCCGATAGGGGGTCAGTTTTGCAAGCCGTTTGACATGCCGGTGCTGGTGCCGCCCGCCACGAGGATATTGGCGCGGGAAGAAACGGCCTCGCGCAGCGCGACGGCCTGGACGTCGGCCATGATCCCGGCGGCGACGTAATCATCGAGGGTGAAGACGGCGACCGCCGGTTTTCGGATGGCGAAGGTCGGCGACGTGACCACCGGCGGAAGCAAGCCCTCGAACCGCTCGCCGCTCTCCGGCAACTCGGCCGACACGCGCGGGGCGCGGGCATGCACTTCTGCCCCCACGTGATGGGCGACGAGACGAACGATGCGCTCGCCATCGTCCGGGGTCAGCCGCTCGCCGGTGTCTTCAAGTCCTCCGGCGAGGCGATCCACCCAGATGCGACCGTCGGGGTTCAGCATCACCTCGACGATCGAGGGATCGCGCAACAGGTCCGAGATGGCAGGCCCGAGCGCGGTGCGGAGCATGCGCGCGCCGCGTTCCATCGTTGCCTGTTTGCGATTCTGACCAGCCATCTCGTCCCCGTTTCCGGGGAGGAGGGCGAAGGCGGTCCCCGGATGGGGATGACTAAAAGGACGGCAAAACGGGCCGATTCAACAAGTTTCGGTCGTAGTAGTAGTGCAGCGCAGTAATACAGGAGAATGGCGGAATCGGATCGCGGCGAGAACGTGCTGCCGGCCCTGTAGCGGGCGAATCAGTCGGTGGGCCGAAATGGATAATCCAGCCGCCTCGACAGGCCGGACGTCCTGGCGCGGCCCGGCGAGGCGATGGCCGGGGTCTTCGAGCCGGCGCGCAGTCCAGCGACGCGTCAGGCCGTCAAGCGGCTGCGCTCACGTCGAAGTCGAAATGGATGTTCTCGTAGGGAAATTCCACGCCGCTTTCAGTGCGGTCGATGACCCCTGCATTGATAAGGGTCGTCACGTCCCGGTGAACGGCCTGCACATCGCGGCCGACGCGCCGCGCCACTTCACGGATCGACAGCGCGCCATGCCCGGCAAGGGCCTTGACGATGGCGAGACGGGCGGGGGCAAGCACGCGGTGCATGTCCTCATAGCTGCCGAAATTGAGGGCGGGCTGAACGTCGACCGGCTTACCGGCGAGCGCCCGCTCGCTGGCGGTGGCGATCCTGCCGCGAATATCGCTCATGCCGCCCAATCGAACGGTAAGGGTCCTCATACCAGCATCCTTTCCATGTCGCGCTCGAACGCGGTCAAAAGCGCCTCCAGCGTGGTGAACTCGAACGGTTCTTCCCTGTCGCCGATATGGCGGTGATCGCCTTTGCCCCGCTCATTGTCGTAGCGGAGAATACATTTGCCCCCGACCACGAGGGCAAGCCGGTATTTGAAGCTATGGCTGCTGCCGGGAACTGGGGACGGCACATGCCAGACCACGATCTCATGGAAAGCGTTCTCGCTGAGGACCGTGCGTTCCCTTGCAATCAGTATGGCTTCCATGTTGTTATTCCTAACAACGGCTCGGGGTGTTGTCAATCAGAACAACGCACCGTGCGCTCTCCGGCCCTCAAAGGCTGCGTCCCGCATCTTGCCCGTCTGCTGCCGATGGCGCGATGTCGTCGGGGATCTCGCTCAGGAAGCTGCTGCCCTGCTGGAGCCGCATGCCGAGGGTCTGGACGAAGCCGTCGAACCGCTTGAGACCCCTGGTGTGGGCGGCCGCGTTCTCCTCGGGCGGGAGCTGCGGGGTGACGGTCAGCCAGTGCCGGATGAACAGCGCCAGCGTGTCGGCGGTCAGCCGCATATCGCGCTCCAGCCGTGCCGTCTGGCGCGACAGGCGATCGAGCCGGCGCGTGAAGGCGGCTTCGCGCATATCCTGCGCGTCGGGCGACAGGAAGGAGGCGATCGCCGCCTCAGCCACCGCCGAGCGCGACAGCCTGCGGCGATCGGCGAGGTCGTTGAGCCTGACGAGCAGGTCGGATGGAAGGGTCAGGGAAAGGCGTTCACGCATGATGGTTCCTCACATGTCGATGCCGTCATTCGGGTCCATGGCGACCTGGCGGGCGACGCCGCGCATCTGGCGGCGCATGACCTGCCGCTGCCGGGCGCTGTCTTCCTGATCGTCGCCGAGCAGGTGTCGGAACTCGTCCTCGGGAGCGGACTCCTTCTTCTCGTGGACGATCTCGACATGTTGTGGCATGTCGGGTTCGCGGCGCAGGCCGGAATTGGCCTTGTCCTCCTCCTTCCTCGCGGCCTTTTCGGCGGCCGCGACCAGCGCAGCATCGGGCGCAAGGGGGCTCAGCGCTGACCATCCATCCGGCCGCGGCGACTTGGTGATCGTCGCCGGATCGGGGGGCGGCAGGATACGTTCGGTCATGCGCGGGTCGATATAGTAGCGTGCCTTCTTCGCCCGGATCGGCGGGCTGCCCGCGACCATGACGATCTCGTCGTCCGGCGGAAGCTGCATGATCTCTCCTGGCGTCAGGAGCTGGCGGGCGGTCTCCGAGCGCGACACCATGATGTGGCCGAGCCACGGAGCCAGCCGGCTGCCGGCATAGTTCTGCATCGCCTTCATCTCGGTCGCTGTGCCGAGGGCATCGGAGACGCGCTTGGCCGTCCTTTCATCATTGGTGGCGAAGCTCACCCTGACGTGGCAGTTGTCGAGGATGGCGTTGTTCTGGCCGTAGGCCTTCTCGATTTGATTGAGGGACTGGGCGATGAGGAAGCTCTTGATCCCGTAGCCCCCCAGAAACGCCAGCGAGGACTCGAAGAAGTCCAATCTCCCCAAGGCGGGAAACTCGTCGAGCAGCAACAGCACGTGATGCCGTCTGTCCTTGGCGTGGAGGTCTTCCGTCAACCGGCGCCCGATCTGGTTGAGGATAAGGCGGATCAGGGGCTTCGTTCGCGAGATGTCTGACGGCGGCACCACGAGGTAGAGCGTCGAGGGTTCCGGGTCGGCAATCAGATCGGCGATACGCCAGTCGCAGCGCGAGGTGACGGCCGCTACGACGGGATCGCGATACAAGCCCAGGAAGGACATCGCGGTGGACAACACGCCAGAGCGTTCGTTGTCGCTCTTGTTGAGAAGCTCGCGCGCCGAGGACGCGACGACAGGGTGCGGCCCGGCCTCGCCCAGATGCCGCGTCGCCATCATGGCGTCGAGCGTTGCCTCGATCGTGCGGCGCGGGTCGGACAGGAAGGCGGCGACGCCGGCCAGGGTCTTGTCCTTCTCTGCATAAAGAACATGCAGGATCGCGCCGACCAGCAGCGAGTGGCTGGTCTTCTCCCAATGCGATCTCTTCTCAAGGCTCCCTTCCGGATCGACCAGCACGTCGGAGATGTTCTGGACGTCGCGCACCTCCCACTCGCCGCGCCGTACCTCGAGCAAGGGATTGTAGGCCGCCGAGGCCACATTGGTCGGATCGAAGAGAAGGACGCGGCCGTGCTTCGCCCGGAAGCCGGCGGTGAGCTGCCAGTTCTCGCCCTTGATGTCATGGACGATGCAGCTTCCCGGCCAGGTCAGCAGGCTCGGCACCACGAGCCCGACACCCTTGCCCGATCGTGTCGGCGCGAAACACAAGATATGCTCAGCGCCGTCATGCCTGAGATAGTCGCGCTCGTAGCGGCCGAGGACCACGCCGTCCTGGCCGAGAAGGCCTGCGCTTTCGACCTCCGACCGCTCGGCCCATCGCGCCGAGCCGTAGGTGTCGATGTCGGACGCCTCGCGGGCGCGCATCACCGACATGGTGATGGCGACGGCGATGGAAAGGAACCCGCCGGAAGCCGCGATGATGCCGCCCTCGGCGAAAATGCGCGGCGCATAGGCTTCGTAGAAATACCACCACCAGAACAGGGCCGGCGGGTAATAGACCGGCCAGCCGGCGGCCTCGAACCACGCCGGCCCGAGCTGGGGCTGGAAGCCGAGCCGGAAGGCGACCCATTGCGTGCCGCCCCAGACCGAGGCGAGGACGATCAGGAAGACGATGCTGATCTGGCCCCAGAGGATTTTCGTGCCGGACATGGGAGGTTCCTTTCGTCAAAGGCCGAGATCGCGCTTGCGGCCGAGCGACCAGTCGATGCCGCCTCCGTCGCGGGCGACGCCGGAGATGTGCTGGCCGAGCTTGTGTTCGATCTCGCGGGACCAGGGGACGAGCTGGAAGCCGCGCCCGCCGTCGGGGGCGAGGCCCTCGATCATGGCGAAGCGGCCGGAGGAGAGCGCGAGCTGGCGGCGATAGGTGCCGGCGACATATTCCCCGGCCTGCGCCTTCACATGCGCAAGGCCGGTCTCGGTCGAGAGCTCGGCGCCCACCATCTCAAGCTCGCGGCGGCGCAGGGTCGAGAGCAGATTGCGTTGCAGAACGATGCGCTGGCTTTCGCGGCGGGCGAGGCCCTCGTCGGCGAGATGCTCGGCGCGCGCGTCCATCGCCTCGCGCACCTCGCGGCCGAAGCCGCCCATGGCGAGCGGCATGGGCTCGCGCTCGACCAGCCGGTGATCGAGCCAGGTCGCTCCCGGCGCTGTGATCTGGCTCTGAAGGTCGAGGTCGGAGCGATTGGCGAGGACGATGGTGGGCCGTGGATCGTCCGGGCCGCCGAAACGGCGGACCTCGACGATGCCGCCGATCGGCGGCGCGTACTCGAACGCCTCGATGCCGCGCAGCCGGACGTGATGGGCGCGGCCGTCGGCGCCGTCGATCACGGCATAGGCTTCGCCGGTCAGCTCGTCATGGAGGCCCTTGTCGACCAGCCGGCCGATGATGGGTGGCCCGTCCTTGCCGGCATCGATCGTGAAGTCGGCGACGCCGCGCTCTTCGCCCAGCCCCGCGAAGGCCCGGTGCATGGTCTTGATGATCTCGCCGCGCGCGCCGAGATCGCGAAGCGTCCGTTCCGCTCCCGGCTCGACGAACCATTCGTTGACCCCGGCATCGGCGGCGAGGCCCATCTTTTCGAGATGGCGCAGGCGCGCGACCAGCAGGCGGCGGATTTCGGGATCGTCCGGCCCCTTGGCCTCGGGCCGCAGGTCGATATAGCCCAGCTCGTTCGACTGGCGGGTGATCTCCCGATCGAGCCGCGTCCAGCGTTCGGCATCGACCTCCCGCGCGAGGCTGGGGCGGATCTCGTGTTCGGGCTTGGGGCCGAGTTCGGCGTCGACCAGATCCTCGGCGCGTCCGCGCAGGCCGTGGCTGATATAGTCGCGCGAGATGACGAGATCGGCGCCGGTCTCGTCGACGCCGCGCACCAGCAGATGGACATGCGGGTTGTCGGTGTTCCAGTGATCGACGGCGATCCAGTCGAGGCGGGTGCCGAGATCGGCCTCCATCTGCCTCGCGAGATCGCGCGTGAAGGCCCGCAGGTCTTCCATGTCGCCGGCGTCCTCGGGGGAGATGATGAAGCGGAAATGGTGCCGGTCGTCCTGGCAGCGATCCGCGAAGCCGAGATCGTCGGCGCGGTCGTTCTCGGCGTCAAACATGACACCCTTCTCGCCGTCGCGGCTGACGCCCTCACGCTTCAGATAGGAGAGGTGCGCCGAGATCGACGCGGAACGAAAGGCGCGGCCCCTGTGCCGGGCGATGCGCGCCTTGGCGACAACGCGACGACGCGAGCCGAGCAGCCGACTGCGCGGCACGACATTGCGCCCGCGGCCGAAGGTCGAGCGGCCCGAACCGCTGCCTCGGCGGCCTGATCCCGATGCCGATCCGCTGGCGGGCGCGTTGCTCGCCTGCCTGGCGGCGCGCAGCACCTGGTTGATGAAGGTCTTCGTGCGCGGTGCGCGGGTCGAGCGCGGCTTGCCGGGGCGGATGCGAAACTCGTAGTCGTCGCCGCTCATTCGCGCCTCCACCGAGGCACGGCGAAGCCGCCCATACGAAGTGACTTTGATTTTGCTGGCAAAATCGCCCATGCGTATGCACGACCGACCGCCATATGCGCAAAACACCAAGCCATTCCAATGGCTTGACGGTGGTTTGCGCAGGCGCTTTTACCTTGCCGTATTCCGGTCGCCGTGCCCCTTCCGGCGCGCGACCCTTCCCTTCCTTTCTGGCACTCCGCTACAGCGCGAAACCGTGCGATCCAGCTCATGGCAAGCCTCCCGGGCCGGATCGCGCGACGAACAGGGCTTCGGCCGGGGCCGGCGCGAGCGAACCGCGCGACGCGGCAGGCGCATCCGAACGCGCGCCGACACTGCGTTCGCCGTGCAGGCCGGGTGCATGTTCCGGGCCAGCCGGTGCCGTGACGAAGAGGGAAGCATCGCGCCAGTCGGCGACGCGCTGCGGGCCGGCGAAAGCGCCTGGCGCGAACGGCTCACCGCCGAGAACAGGCGCGAGCGCGGCGACGTAATCGCGCGTTTCTTGCGGCAGGCCGCGTTCACCGGCAAGGTATTCGTCATACCGGCCGGGACCGAAATTGTAGGCGCCGAGCATGTCGGTGACGGTGCGGTAGCGGTCCCACATGGCGCGCAGGTAGGCCGCTCCCGCGAGGATGCTGTCGCGCGGCTGGAACGGATCGCTGCCGAGCCGATGGAGCGCGCGCTGTTCATCCCATGTCGCGGGCATGAGCTGCATCAGGCCCATTGCACCGGCCGACGATACGGCGGTCGGATCGCCATTGCTTTCGGCGGCGAGGACGGCCGCGATCCAGCCGGCCGGAATGCCGAAACGGTGCGCTGCCTCGGCGATGTCGATGGCATAAAGACCGCCGATCTCCAGCTGCGCCGCCTGCACGGTCTCGGCCAAGACCCTCGGCCCTGGCGCGAAGCCGAGAAGCAGGCCGGAAAGGAGAAGGAGGAGAGCCGGGCGTCGAACGGCGCAAGACCGTCTGACGCCGGTGGGACGTTGAACGGTCACTTGTCGGCCCCTTCGGACCGCTTCGTCCGCTGGTCGTTGGTGTGCAGGCTCCAGGCGGTGTCGTCGTCGCCGTCGCGGAACAGGTTGGCGCGCAGCCAGCCGAACAGCGGGCTATAGATCTCGATCGCGACGAACTCGCCGGCCTTTTCGCCGACATGCGACCAGCCCGCGCCGATGTCGAGGCCGTTTTCGTCGCCGAGCAGGATGCGGTAGTTCGGGGCGTTTTCGGCCTCCGACGGCTTGGCCGGAACGAATGTGAGCGGCTCATCCATACCGAGCGCGCGGAAGCGCCCCTTGAAGCCGGTTTCCGTGCGGGTGAAGTCCCCGAGATCTGCCATGGTCTTGTCTCCTGTGGGTGGCGGTTGCGGGATGTTCACGGCTCCAGGGCCGGATCGGTGAAGCGCCAGCCAAAGCGGCCCGTCGCCGTATTCGTCGGTGTAGAGAGGCAGCGCGCGGCCGATGACGGCGGAGGCCGGAAGCGCGCCGAAGTAGCGGCCGTCGAGGCTGTCGGCGGCGTCCCAATTCATCAGGAACAGCTCGCCCTCGGCGATGATCCGGCAGCCCTGCCATTGCGGCAGGTCGCGGCCGAAGCGGTCGCGCGACTGCGCGTCGCCATAGGCGTGATCGTAGGCGATCACGGCCGCGCCACGGCGGCAGACCTCGGCACCCGGCAGCGCCAGCACGCGCTTGATGAGCGGCACGCCACGCGGCAGGTAGCCGCGCGCGTCGAGGAAGGCGGCGAGGTCGTCGGGCGGCAGCACCGCGACCAGATCGCCGACCTCGATCGTCGTTACCGGCGCAAGCGAATAGAGCCCGACCGCGACGCTTCCCGATGCGTTCCAGATGAAGCGAGGCGCCTGGCCGGTGACAACGGATGCGGCGATCAGCGCCGCACCGGCCAGCATGGCGATGAGCGTGACGCGGTGTGGGCTCATGGCATGATGCTCCGGCGCGCAAGCCAGGCATCGTGCTGGTCGCGCGTGTAGGGACGCGGTTCCACACCGGCCGTCAGCCGGTTGTGGACGTGCCGCCAATAGACGGGTGCGGCGTCAGCCGGCTCGATGCCGAGGGCCTCGATCGTGTCAACGAGCTGGAGCACGCGCTCGACCTTCGGCCAGCCATGGAGTTTCAGGAGAAGATCGCCGCCGGGCCGGATAAAGGGCGCGGTCTGGAAAGGCTCGCCGCGTCCGATGGCGCGCAGGATGTCGATGCGCGACACGACGGTCCCGTAGTCGTTCGACGCCCAGCGGACGAAGGCGAAGACGCTGTTCGGCGCGAAGCCGACGACGCGGCTGCGCCTGTCGATCGTCCGCTGGTAGATCGGGCGGCCGAAGCGGATGCGGTGCTCGATCCGGCCTTCCTCCCAGGTCAGGTGAACCAGCGTGGTGAAGGGCGGTGCGTCGTTCGGCAGCGCATGGCCGCCCATGCGGCGGTTGTCGAAGCCGGTCATGGCGTGTCTCCATCGGCAGGCGGGAACTCGCGCGCGAGGAGGTCGCGCAGCATGTCGGCGACGGTGACGCCGCGCTGGAAGGCCGTGATCTTGATGCGGCCGCGCAGGGCCGGCGTGATGTCCACGGTCAGCCGGGCGGAATAGGCGTCGGCGGTATCCGCGCGCGGCGGCGGCACGTCGCCGGCCTTGATCCAGCTATCGGGATCGGCCGGGCGCCTGGCGAAGCCGCGCCTGTCCGTGTCGGCCGTCATGACGGGCCTCCGTCATGGAACGGCAGCACGCTGGCGATGCGGTCGCGGGCGCGGTCGGCCATTGTGGGGTCGATCTCGCAGCCGATATAGCGCCGGCCGGAGAGCCGGCAGGCTTCGCCGCCGGAACCCGAGCCGGCGAACCAGTCGCCGACCAGGCCACCTTTCGGGCAGCTCGTGCGGATGAGGATTTCGAGAAGGGCGGAAGGCTTCTCGGTCGGGTGGATGGCGCGACCGTGGCAGTTGCGCAGGTAGATGACCGAGCGCATCAGGCGCGGCCCGCCGTCATGGCTGACATAGTGGCCGGCGCCGATCTGGCCGGTATGGGGTGGACGCTGCTTGCGCCGAACGGTGCGGGCGGTCGCGTCGGGCGTGGTCTGCGGATCGTTGTAGATTTCGCCCCAGGGCGTCTCGGCCGGATAGAACTGGACGGCCAGCTCATGCACGCGCTTGAAGCGGTCGGCGTGAAAGCTCGTGCCGTTCTGCTTCTCCCAGACGATCTCCTGGGCGAGCCGCAACCCGGCATCGGCGAAGCGGTCGGCGGTGGCCATGAAGCTGCGCAGCGAGCCGAAAACCCACATCGAGCCGGTCGGCGCAAGCGCGGCACGCGCCAACGCCAGCCAGCCCTCGACGCGGCGATCCCAGGCGAGCGACGTGTCCCCGTAAGGCGGATCGGCAAGAATCATGTCGTAGGGGCCGTGCGCCGGCATGCGATCGCGGCAATCGCCGGACAGGATGATTTCGGGGAGCACCATCATGGCGCGGTTCCCCTGATGCCGAGACGCATGACCTCGCCCGCCAGCGCCGCGATTTCGCGCGCGGCGGCCGACTGGCGGTCGATGTCCGAGGCGAGCCGCCCGGTCTGTGCGGCGTCGGCGAAAACGACACGCTGCCCGACCGTGGCAGCGAGCAAGGGCGGATCATGGTCGACCAGCGTCTCGGCCGTCTCACGAGCGATGACGGTGCGCGCTCCGCAGCGATTGAGCACGAAACGGGCGACGAGCTGCGGCCGGTAGATGCGGGCCTCGGCGAGCAGCGCCAGCATCTCGGCCGAGGCCCAGCCGTCGAGCGGCGACGGCTGCACCGGGATCAGCACGAGATCGGCGGCAAGCAACGCCGAGCGCATGAGGCCGGCGACGCGCGGCGGGCCGTCTATGACGACGTGATCGACGTCGCGGGCAAGCTCGGGAGCTTCGCGGTGCAGCGTGTCGCGCGCCAGGCCGACGACGCCGAACAGGCGCGGCAGGCCCTCGCGCGCGCGTTGCTGGGACCAGTCGAGGGCCGAGCCCTGCGGGTCGGCGTCGACCAGGGTGACGCGGCTTCCGCGCATCGCCAGTTCGCCAGCCAGATGCAGCGCCAGCGTCGTCTTGCCGACGCCGCCCTTTTGATTGAGCAACGCGACGATCATCGGCGTCCTCCCGGCGGATCGAGAGGAAGCCGGGGCGTGTCGGCCGCAGAGGTATCGGCATCGTCGCTCGCTGCGGCACGCTGCGGCGCGAAAGGCACGCTTTTCTTCGCGGCTACGCTGAGGCTTCGGGCGGCGTCGCGGATGAGGTTATCCACCTCGCGCGCGCGCCCTTTAAAGTTAGTATTATTGTTAGACTCTAAGTTAAGGCCCGGAATCGTCGTGTCCGGCCAAAGGGTTAGTTGGTGTCGCTGCGTGTGATCTCCCGATGGCCCTGCGTGTGATCTCCCGATGGTCCTTGCGTGTGATCTCCCGATTGTTTCCACAGGATTACCCACAGGCCCTGTGGATAAGTGCGCCGGCAGGATACGCAGCATCTCGCGGCCGCCATCATGCTCGATGCGCAGGCAGTAGCCGGGCAATGGCTGACGCGCGGCGATGCGGCGGATCTGGAGCGCGAAGTCGGAGACGCGCGCCAGGCTGCCGGATTTCTCATGCAGATGTTGGAGGTCGAAGACCCAGCCCTGCGGCTGGCGGCCGGCATGCTTGCGGGCGACGCGGTAGAGCCAGCGTTCGATCCCGCCCTTGAGCCGGAAATAGGCGCGGTCGATGGCGAGGACCAGAGAGCGGTCGACGACGCCGCGATAGAACCAGTCGGGCAGGACCAGCTCCATGCCTTCGACGCGGCCGTCATGGCGCGTGAGTTCCTCCCATTCGTTCACCCAGGAGAATTGGTGCCGCCGCCAATGCTCGCCGTTGCGGATCGTTGTGCGGATCGAGGTCGATTGCAGGCGGGCGAGCGCCGCCTTGAGCAGCTTGTAGTCGCTGGCGCCGGTCTCGCGCCCGATGGCGGTCAGGAGGTGAAAGGGGGTGAAGCGGAGGAAGCGGGAGGTGCCCAGGCCGAGATTCTCGGCCTCGACGATCTGCCCTGCCGCCCAGATCAGGATGTCCGCATCCCAGATGGTCGCCATGCCATGCTGCGGCACGGCGAAAACCTCGACGCGGACCTCGCCGGCCTCGTAGAGGATCGGCACGGTGCGCCGTGATTTCGCCAGTGAGAAGAACGGGCGCTCCATCAGGTCGCGCTGGTCGCGCGAGCTGGCGTCGCCTGTGGCGATGACGAACGGGTCGAGGCGGGTGCGCTCGGAGCTGGGAAGGCGTCGGGACATGCGTGATGGCCCTCAGCGCGCCGAGCGGCCGGGCGCGGGATAGTATTGCCTGTTGCCCGGCAGGGCGGGCAGCACGGTGCCGCGCGGATCGGAGGTCGAGGCGACAGTGCCGCGCTCGGCCCAGGCTTCGAGTTCGTCGATCGCATAGACGACGCGGCCGCCGAGCTTGCGAAAAAGTGGCCCGGTGCCATAGGTCCGGTGCTTCTCCAGGGTGCGGGGCGAGAGGCCGAGAAAGTCTGCGGCTTCCCTCGTGCGCAGAAAGCGCGGCGGCAGGAGAGCGGGATTGGGGTGCATGGATGCCTCCGTGGCTCTGGGGGATGCCGCTCGGGGCGAGCGGCGGTCAGGGGTCACGGTGGCGAAGAATCGGGGCGCAGGGAGTGGGGGATTTCAGGGGGTGTCAAATATCCCCACCCTGACCGGGAGTGGTCAGGGTCGGCGGCGGAAGCGCAGAAGCTTGAGATAGCCGCCTGCGATCATGGCGGTGCCGTCACGGATGAGATCGCGCACCGTGTCGCGGAGTGGCGAGGATTGCCAGTGCTCCTCGGCGATGCGTTCGACGCCGAACAGGACCTGTGCGATCTCGCGCTGGCTGGCGCGATGCCGGCGGGCGTCGACGGCGCGCAGCATCACCTTGAGGCGTCTTCGCTGCTGAGCGGTCATGCGCTGATCGGGCGGAATGCGGTAGCCGGCCAGGTGGCGCAGCAGGCGATCGAGCGCGGCGACGCGATCGAGACCGTCGCTGTCGAGCGCGATAGCAACCGATATCGGATCGTCGGGCCGAATCGCAGGATCGGCGACCAGATGCAGGCCAGGGCCGATCTCGCGCAGGAGGAGATGGAGTTCGTCTGGCGCGACCCTCTTCTCACCAGAAAGGAAGGCGCGCAGGGTGACGGCTCCCTCCCGCGCGGGCGCCGGGTTGCCCGCCACCCGCAAAATAGCGGTGTCGGCGGTCTCACTCCAGAAGATCGGTTGGTCGCCTGCCGTCAGACGTGGCCGGGCCGCGAAATCGCAGCCCCCAGCGGCTCTCCATCGGTTCGGGGAGCGGCTTGCCAAGGTTGTCTGCGCGTCGCAGGTCGCGATAATCTTGCTGATAGTCGCCGTTCCGGCGCAGACACTCCCAGGCGAGATGGTCGACGCCTGCCTCGTCCATAAACCCATAAGCGGACTCTGCCCGCCAGCGCGACGTGTCGGGTCTCATGATATTCCTCCCAGGCTACGAACGCAGGTCAAACAGGAAGATGATTCGGCCGGGTTGCGCGCCGCGGAAGTGCCTCAGGCCGCAAACCGCCTTGCCTTGTCAGCAATGCGATGGGCTACGAAACTTCAGTTCAGGCGGCCGAGGCGCAGGATCTTGTAGCCGTGTTCGGTCATCCAGTGGGCGCGGGCGAGGTGCGTATCGTGTATCCGGCGGGCGCGCTCGGGCTCGGTGCCGGGGTCGATGCCGAACAGGATTTCGACGGCTTCCTGCCAGTCGGCACCGTCCGCCTCGGCATCGAGCAGGCGACAATAGAGCTTCACATGCGTGCGGTCGTAGTCGGTGAGAAAATCGCCGTTGGGCGCTTCATCACGAAAGGATAGCGTCGCCATTGCGCCCGTTCCCCAATTGCGACGTTTGGTGCGATGGCGCGCACAGTATCACCATAACGTGATTGGTAAACGACGATTCACCATAAGGCATACGCATGCGGCATCGCGTCCGGTTTGGGGAAATGGCGTCAGCGACGCACAGTGTTCGGGACATCCAGCATCACTCCGATATGCCGGTCGGAATTGATGAAGACAATGCCTGCCGCTTCCAACGCCCTGCGAACCCTGTCGGCAGTACTCTCGAAGACGCGCTCACCATTGACCGACTCCACGCGTTTGAGCGCGGTCAGCGATACGGCGGCCCTGTCTGCGAGCGTCTCCTGTGTCCAACCCAGCAATGCGCGCGCGGCCCGAGTTTGATGGGCGGTGATCATACAAGATCACCTCCCACCGGCACTGAGTCTCGCGCCAGAACTACGGCTATAATAGTCGTAGTTTAAGAAATAAGCGAGTTATAATCGCTCGTTGAGGCAGCCGTACAAGGGTAAGAGACATTGAGTGATTCGGCCGGCCGAGCGCCGGGCCGATGGTCGTCCGGCATCGCTCCTTACGAGGCGAAGGGGTCCAGTTCATCGACGATGAAAACCCGGCGGGTTACGCCGCCGGGTTTCCATCTCTTCCGGTCAGAACGGTATTTCGTCGTCGTAGTCGGGCTGGCTGCCGTTATTGCTTTCAGTCTGCTTCGTCCGACTCAGGAAATCGACCGTCTCGGCGATGATCTCGCACCCGTAGCGGTCGTTGCCCTGCTGGTCCTTCCACTTCGTGTAGTGGATGCGCCCGCGAACCAGTACCTTCATGCCTTTCTCGCAGTATTGTTGGACTGTTTTGCCGAGGCCGTTGAAGCAGGTGATCCGGTGCCATTCGGTATCCTGAACCCGGTAGCCGTTCTCGTCGCGGACGACCTTGCCGTCCGAGTAGCGGGGACGCGAAGTGGCCAGGGTGAAGTGGGTGATGCTGGTGCCGCCCTGAGTGGTGCGGGTTTCGGGGTCCTGACCGATGTTGCCGGCGAGAATGACGATGTTCTGCATTGTAAGTCTCCGTTGCTTCTCGGAGGGACCATCCCTCCGACGAGACCCGGCCAAGGCCGGCGGGAGACGCCTGCAACTGCCTGCTCGCTGGCAGCTCGCCCATAAGGCCCGGAGTGGAGCGGGCAGCCGTGCTTGCGCGGCAACACGGTCCGGAGCCGCGTGGGTTGCGGCCGGAAACCGCACGGACTTAGGGGATCAGTCAGTCGGAGGGATGGCGCCGCTGAGACGGATACGAACCGAGGCGCACAGCAGAACCATCCTTGCCGTCAACAGCGAACCATCTGGTCCGCTCACCACCCACGGATGGGCCGCGCCTGCCGTTCTCCTCTTCAAGCCACCCGTGTCTGCGCTAGTGGACGCTGGCCGGGAAGAAATCAGACAAGCTTATCGGGTTAAGAGGCACGGCATCGCACTGCATTCGCTTGAATAGCGGAGGGACCGGTCAGGCAGAGTTGGGAAAGGTGATGAAGGTTCTGGTTCGTGGGCCGCATTCATCGCTATGTGAGCCGGCGCCCAGGCAATGACCGTTACGGGTGCGAGAGGCATTCGGTGTCCGAGCCTCCATGGTCGGATGAAGCAGGCCGGAAGCGACGGCATGGCAGGAGAACTGACGTCACATGCCTATTTTTGGCAGGAAAGACGGAACCCGGCGGCACAAGCCGCCGGGCTTTCATCGTGAGAATGACGGACCGCAGTCGCCGAATCAACGAGAGAAGACAGAGACACCAAGCGCGTTCAGATTGACCATGGCGGCGATCCCGATGAACAGGCCACCTGCTCCGCCGAGCAGATTGAGTACCACCGTCGAGTCGATTGCGTTCTTCGTGACGCCATGCACGAGTGCGTAGCCGGCAATGGCGGCAGGGATCGCGAACATCGCGAGCGCAATCACGCGCAATGTCGGGTTCTTCGTGAAGCCGAGAATGCCGACTACCAGTGCGATCGACAGCAAAGCGGCTCCCGCGCCCGCAAAGCCGCTCATGAATATTCCGGCGCCGCCGGCCCAGGCATACTGCGCGGCCGAGATCGCAACCATGACGGGCAGCGCGTAGATCGCGAGATTGTAGGCAATGATGCAAAGCATGATCGTCAGCGAGATAGCAAGCAGGATCAGCGTCATGGAAACCTCCAGAAACGGTTGAGGATCACGGCAGGCTGCCTGTGGATACGCTCCGCCTGCGACTATGCTACTGTTCCGGTTCTGCAAGGATGGTTCATATGAGCCATTGACCTCTCAAATAGTCAAGTATTGGCGACGGGAATAGCCGCCAGGCGGCGGCGCTTACGCGCCACCGTCGAACTTCATGATCGGGATGCCGAGCTTACGGGCCTTGTCCGCCAGGTTCTCTTGAATCCCGCTGCCGGGAAAGACGAGGACACCGACGGGTAGGACGTCGAGCAGAGCGTCGTTGCGCTTGAAGGGTGCGGACTTGCCGTGCTTCGTCCAGTCGGGCTTGAAGGCGACTTGGCGCACACCGCGATTGTCCGCCCATTTCGCGGCGATCAGTTCGGCGCCCTTGGGCGAACCGCCATGCAGCAGCACCATGTCGGTGTGTTTTGCGCGGACCTGATCGAGCTTCGCCCAGATGAGGCCGTGGTCATTGTAGTCGAGACCGCCGGTCAGGGCGACTTTGGGACCTGGGGGCAGCATTACCTCGGTCTCGGCCCGGCGTTTTGCGGCCAGGAAGTCGCGGCTGTCGATCATCGTGGCGGTGAGGTTGCGATGGTTGACCATCGAGCCGGTGCGGGGACGCCAGGCGGCGCCGGTGTGGCGCTCAAACTGTTCGGCGGCGACATCGCGGAATAGTTCCATGCTGTTGCGCCGTTCGATGAAGGTCTGCCCCTCTGCCGTGAGGCGCTCCAGCTCGACGGACTTCACCTCGCTGCCATCCTGTTCCCGCTGAAGGCGGCGCTGTGCCTGCTCGTTGTCGTCCAACTCGCGCTCCACCCGGCTTGTGGCGCGATGGAAGAGATTGACGGTCGACCAGAGTAATTCGTCGAGGTCGGGTTCGAGACGGGTATCGCCGAGCGTGGCGATCAGGGCGTCGAAGATATCCGCGACGGCGCCGGCGACGGTGTTGCCTTCGGGAAGCGGCCTCGGGTCCGCTTCGTCCTGAAACGGGCGCCAGCCGTAAAGCTGGAGTTCGGTGAGGACATGATCGGTGGAGGAAGAAGTGTGAACCGGCTCGAAACCCGTATCGTCGTCTTCGTGCATCATCGGGAGCTTCCTTCGTCTGGAGCCGCGCCCATCGCGGCCTTCGCAGGCGTCGAAAGCCCACGGGCGGTACGGGCTGGCACCCTCGCGCTCCCGCGAGGGCTCGATGGCCGGATTCGGGTTATTTTGACTTTCGCGATGCAAAGGCGGGCTTGGCCGCCGGCGGAAAATAGCCCGAGCGCGGCCATTGCCTGCCTGGCCCGTTTGTGGGCCGATCGCCCTCTGAGAAGGCCGTGGGCGTGGCCTCTCCGACAGACAGCGCAGGTGATGCATGGGGACGACGGGTGAAGGCTGACCGGACGCGCCGCTTCCCCAACAGCTCTCCTCACCCCTCCAGAAATCGCGCCCTGTCTTCAGGATGTAGCTGACCGGTGAGCGCCGCCTGCAACGCATCGGCGCCGGCTTCGCGGAGATCCTCGTTGAAGTCTCCACGCACCGGCGACAATCCCACCGCCTCGATCCCGGCACTCGCGGCTCTGGCGATGAGGCTGTCTCGCGCATTGTCACCGGCCGGATCGCGGTCCCAGAGGACATAGAGCCTGCGCAGCGCCGGCGGGAACAGGACGCCAGCGAGGTGCGCGGCGGAGAGCGCAGCGAGCATCGGCATGTGGGGCAGAACCTGACGGGGCGACAGCACGGTCTCGATGCCTTCGCCTGCTGCGAGCACATCACCGGCAACACCGAAGCGGACGCCGTGGCCGAGGAGGTCGCCCATCGCCCGCCGCGGGGTTTCGACATCCGCTTTCGCTGCGCCGTCCGGGGCGAGCCCAGGATCGAGATATGTGCGGTGCGTTCCGGTCTGCCGCCCTGCCAGATCGGTCACGGCGGCAACGATCGCGGGCAGTATCTGCCGGGGCGCATGATCATCAGATCTGTAATAGCACCGGGGATGAAAGCGCAGGCTGGCGGTTCCGTGCAAAGCCGTAATGCCGCGATTGCGGAAATACGCTTCTGCGAGTGTGCCGCCGATCGGCTGCGACATGGCGAAGAGCCGCCGCGCCGCTCCAGGCGATCCCGACGCTCTGCTCGACGACCTGCTGGTCGGCGTTCCCGGCTTTTCCGGTTCGGGATGCGGGAGCGAGAGGAAGCGGCGCGCTTCCTCGGCCACGTCCTTGAAGTCGGTCAGGCCGAGCGTCTCGCGGATGACGTCGAGAAGATCGCCATGTGAACCATCTGCGGCATCGGTCCATTTGCCCGCAGCGCCCTTGCCGGATTCAGGGCCGGTCAGGCGCACGAACATCGAGCGGCCGGGGGTGTTCTGAACATCGCCCACCATCCAGTATCGTCCGGCACGGTGGCCGGACGACAGATAATGCCGGCAAACCGCCTCGGCATTTCGGCCGAGACGGATGGCCAGGTCGGAAGCGTCGTGACGGGCCATCTAGGCAGCCTCCCGCTCGCCGATGCGCTCGACCGGCCAGCGGTCGAGGACGCGGGCAAGCACGTCGACGCCCGACGCATCGGTCGGCACGAACATCCTGAGCTTCCACGAGATGATCTCGTGGAACAGGCCATAGGCCGTCAGGCGCTCGCGCATCGTGTCGGTGAAGCCCGACAGCTCGATGCGGTTGACGCCCATGACGCGGGAGCGGCGTAGCTGGAGGCCCTCGGCGAGATCGAGAATGGTGCGACCGTCCATCAGCGCGGTGAAGGCGGCATCCGGCGTCAGCGCCGCCGTGCCGGTCGTCACCGCATTGGCCGCCCATGCCGGCGAGACCTTACGGCCGATGATGCGCTCGCCTTCATCGGTCTGGAGGCGATAGACGCGCGAGGATTCGTGCGGAAGCCGTTTCCAGATCGGCAGCAGCAGGCCGGCGACGATATGGATGGTGCTGTCGGAAAACTCCGGCACTTCCGCGACCTCCGCATTCCAGGCCGCCGCGAAAGCCTCCCTGTCGGCCTCGACCCAATGGGTCTCGCCCATCATCTTGACCGGGATGTTGTGACTTTCCATTGGCCGGATCAGCCGCACGCGCCGCTCGATCTCGCCATCGTCCAGCATGATGCTGGTGGTCGTGATCTGGACGGCGGCGCGGCCCGAACGCGCGTTGACGAGGAGCTTCGCCTGGCGGTCGTCGAGATGACCAAGGGCATCGTCCAGCGTAACGGCGTCCAGGCACTCCATGAGCGCGAGATTGCCGTCGCCGGCGGCGCGCAGCAGGGTGTTGAAATTGGTGCGGGCATGATCGGGGATGGCCATGGCATTTCTCCGGAAACGAAATGGCCCGCCGTCTTTCGACGGCGGGCGGGGTGACAGGACTGAAGGAATTTTCAGGCCGCCGCCCGACCTTCCACGATTTCGGTGCCGACCTCATCGGCCGTGATCTCCTCCAGGCGGCAACGGCGGTATCCCGCCTTGGCCAGCCAGAGCTCGGCGGCCTCGCGGTTCTCCGCCAGATGCAGCAGCTCCTCCTCGTCGCCGATGGGATGAAGCACGCGGACCATGCCGATCTTCGGCCGCTCGACGATCTCCAAGCCGAGTTCGCTGTCGACCGAATGAGTGCGCATGACGGTGACGAGGATCACCGAGCCGGAAGCGAAGTCGCCCTCATGCAGGGTGATCGATGCCGGCGCGGTGTAGGTCGCGCGCTCACGGCTGGGCTGCCTGCGCACGAGCCGGCCGACGCCGTTGCGGGTCTGCCAGGAGGCGAGCTTTTTGGTGAAGCGCGCAGGCGGTTTCGGCGCGCCATCGAAATACCGCACCAGACTGCCGAGCGGGGCGTCATAAACATTGTATGCGGACATGTTCTGTCTCCTGAAACGAAAACGGCCCGGCTGGACGTCGGGCCTTGAGGTGGAAGGGGAATGACGCGGGGCGACCGGGAGCCGCCCCGCTGGTGCAGATCACTCTGCTGCGACGAGGGTCGCCGGATCGTTGACCGTATCGGCCGCGACATCTTCATCGTCACCGGCGAGAAAGTCAGGCAGAGCCTCGACCTCTCCATCGGTGTCGGCAACGTCACCGTCGAAATCGACCAGACGCAGCGGCTCGGGCAGCCAGCCGGTATCGGCCAGCAGGCGCTCGGCTTCTTTGGCCATGTCGCCCTTCTTCAGATGGTCGATGAGCTGGGCGGCCCGTTCACCCGCGCCTTCGCGCACCGCCGCCAGGATCTGGGTCTTGGTCACGCGACCGAGATAATTCTCGACCGTGGGCCGCCATCCCGCATCGACCACCATGTCGAAGCCGGTGGCGCGAGCAATCCGGTCGGCCCCGGCGAGACGCCGATCGAGGCCATGCTGGGAAATGCCGGAAGCGCTGTGGATGTTCGGACGCTCGTAAAGCGCATTGACGCCATAGCTGACGCAGTGGGCGAGAAGCGCCATCCGGCTCGCCTCGTCAAGCGCGGCGATCCAGTTCCAAAGGGCCGATTCGTCGGACGGAAGGTCGGCCTTCCACCCGTCGAAGCGTTCGCCGATTGCCTTGGCCGAGGGGCTGTCGGCAAAGTCGGAGCCCTGCGAAGACAGATATCTGTGGCACACAGAGACTTCCAGGCATCCGGTCGGCGCGGAGTAATGATAGCGCTCCATCACCATGCGGTGGAGTAGCGCCGTCATCGCGACGTGCGGATTGTTGGCGAGGGCCTCCTGAAGGGCGACGGTGCGATGGGCGGTCAGTTCGATGACGAGCCGTTCCGGCAGCGGCTTGATCCCGCCGTCGTCTTCATCCTCCTCGACATCGGAAGGCCGGCCGCCGATGGTGATGACAGCGCGTTGCGCCTCGCCGTCTGCGCTGGTTGCTGCGACGGCGGTTTCGCTCTCGCCGTCCTCGACATCGACCATCGGCTCGTCCTCGGGCCGGACATAGCCGCGCTCGATGACGGGCTCGCCGTCGCGGTCGATGCTGATGAAAACGCCTGCGCGGGCGATCTCGGCAGGATCATAGATGACCGGGCGCTTTTCGAAGGCGTCCAGAGCGGCCTCGATCTCGCCCAGCCGGCGATCGATTTCCTCCGGCAGCTCGTCATGCTCGGAATATTCCGATCCGAGATCGTCATACTCGTTGCGCAACGCATCGCGGGCAGCGCGCTCCTCGTCGGTGAGCTCGGGGAAGCTGCCGGTGATCTCGCGAAGGCCGTTGTCGTAGCCGTAAGGGTGGCCGGTATCGACAGCGATCCACTTCCAGCCTTCGGCCCCCACGTCATCGGCAACCGCCTTCAGTTTCTCCGCGACCAGGCGATCGAGAAGCGCCACGTCTTCGAGCCACCCGCCATCACTCTCGGAGAAGAGATCCCGCAGCATTGCGCCGCCGGCCTGCTCATAGGCGTCCACGCCGACGAAGCGCACACGCTTGTCGTCGGTCGGAACGGTGGTTTCGGTGAGGAGTTGGCGGACCTGCCAAGGCTGGACATTATAAGAGCGCTGGACAGCTTCCCAGACCTGTTCCTGGCGGGCGTGGTCGGGATTGACGGTGAATGCCTCCAGCATCGCCAGCGGCATGCCGTTGCGCGCATAGACTTCCAGAAGCGCCGGCGAGACCGAGGCAAGGCGCATACGCTGCGTGATGTAGCGCGGCGTGGTGCGCCAGGCGTCGGCGATTTCCTCTTTCGCCATGCCGTCGTCGAACATCCGCTTGAACGCGCGGAACTGATCGAGCGGATGCAGCGCCAGTCGCAGCGTGTTCTCCGCGAGCGAGTCGTCGACCGCCGAGGTCTTGGCGTCGGCCTTCTTGACCAGGCAAGGAACGAGGCCGTCGGCGGGAAAGCGTCCGGCCTCAACCAGACGCGCGATCGCCCGGAAGCGGCGGCCGCCGGCCGGAGTCTCGAAATCGCCGGTCTCGTTGCCGTCGGCATCGAGGATGGCGCGGACATTGATGCCCTGCACGATATCCTCGCGGCGGTCGATGTCGTGGGTGAGATCGTCGAGACCGGCCTCGGTGTCGGTTTCGCGGACGTTGCTGTCCGAGAGCCGGATGCGATTGAAGGGAATGTCACGCGAGCGCGAGAAGACGATCATCGCGGCGGCGGGCTTCTTCGACTTCCTGGCAGCTTTGGCCATGGTGGTTCTCCGCGACGGGCGGCCGAGACCCTCTCTCGACCTTCCAACCCGTCACGAAATCCCCAGCCCCTCTCTCACTCTCGACCGCGCGGCAGGCGCGACGCTACCAGTCGAAGCGCTGCGGCCGCTCCGCATTCACCCTGTATTTCCGGCGCAGCGGCAGGATCGCCGCCTCCTGCCGGTCGATCTTGCGCCGGAGCTGGTCGAGATCCGGCGTCGCAGCCACCAGCAGGCGGGCGAGCACGCGCCGGTATTCCGCCTCGTCCGCGCTGGTCCACCGGCTCATGCTGCCGTGGTAATGACGGGATTTCGGACGAAGAGTGGCGAATCCACTCGCACTGGACCGTGCTGATGGGGATGCCCGTTGTCGCGGCCGCGGGCGCTTGGTTCACATGGCAGGGATATAGCATTACGACCAAGCTGGATGCCTCGGGGTGTATCGTCCGTGGCGTCACGCCCCCACATAACCATGGGATTAATGCGGTCGCCAATGGCAAGCATGGGGCCGTTAGTTGACGGTCCGGTCCTAGCTAGTCGCTAGTGGATAGCTGCCATATAGCTACCCAGTTGTTCATCGTCGGGTAAACAGGTTGAGAATTGGGTATGGGCGCGATCGTGCAACGACGGTAACCATCGAGCCCTCGCCAAAACTTCGCCCTGCGACTTATCTGGCTGGCTCTACGGCTAGCTTCGCGGTACCAATTGGTTTCTCCCATTCGCCTCGTATCCACATTGAATGGAGTTCGTACTTTGCGGTCTCCACATTCTGCTCAGGGTCCCCATAAACTGCTGTTTCGACATAGGGGATCCCGACGTCGAAACCGTCTGTGGAACCATTGCCATATTTGTGATCGTAGCATGCCAGGAGAACACCGATGGACAACAGCTTGGACGAGAGCGGGGACACAAAAAGCTTGCACCCTCCCATGGGCTTAAGTGCCCTCTTATACTGCTCCATCGCCGTGTAAATCTGGCGATACGCCTCGAACGGATTGTACTCGCTGGCCAGCAAAATATTGGCGGGCTCAACTTGGAAGTCATCGAAGAGGGTATCTCGGTGTTCACCGATGATCTCGTCGCCCCTTCGCGGCTTTCGGGTGGGGAAGGGAATCACGGGACAGATTTCTTCAGGGTTTACGTGTTCCTGGATGAGGTGAAGGCGCTCGCGTTGACCTTCGCCTAGCACCGGAAACCAAACCCGGGGCCAGGTCTGCGTGGTTTGCTCTTCAAGATGCCCGGAGAACCCCAAGACGAAGGTTACGCTATCCCGGAGACTGCCTTTCGATGCCTCGAGGTCAGCAGAAACACTTTCCGAAGTCGTGACATGGAGGTTCACACTCGGGCCTCCGTCACTGCACAGCTTATCAAGCCTGAACAAAAGGACGCTGACAGTGGTGAGTGCCACCATTCTCGGCATGGCGCTGATGTTGACGATGATATCGTCAAACTCCAGGTCTTTTGCGGCCCTGTCCAAAGAGGCCTTGGTGTTACGAGGCGTGACTGCGGCACCTGCAGGACCGCCGATCTCGATTGGTACAGATAGGATTTTTTCTGCCGGCACGAGTTTCAGCAACCCTTCATGGTTTGCTTCGGTGAGTTCCGAGCGTTTCGGGCTGTCGCCCAAACCATTGTCGAACACCAACTGCCAGACAGACATGTCCGCGCCCAGCGAATGCAGCCGTCGAACCGTTTCGAGGGTTCTTATGTCGAACCCGCGCCCAATGACGAGCAGGAGCTTACGCTGTTTGGCCGACAGGCGCTGCTTCCAGAACGTCGTGAAGTCTGCATCAAGCGTGAGGGAGTAGGGGTCCCATCGCATTTCTGGGCTCGAACTAGACAAGGGTTGCCTCCTCGGCCACTGCGATCGCTTTAGCTCCGGATTCCTGCCAGTGGAGCAGGGTTTTCAGGCTTTGATGTCTCCACCCGCCATAGCCGAGTGGCAGACCGAAGTGCACGCAGAGCAGGCGGTTGAGGTAGAAGACGACGTAGTCGCGACCGTTATTCTGATGGTCGAGACGAGGCATCAGCAGGTTATGGGATACTAGCGACGTCAATACATCCCGCAGTCGGATCAGGTGAGGAATTTCGGCGTCGTCGCTGTCAATAATCAGCTTGCGGTCCGACATCGTGATCGCAATTCCTGTCACGCCTGGCGAGTAGGGAGCGCTGCTTCTGAAAGTCTGTTGCCGACAGTACTCGCCAATCGCTTCAAGCAGCCGGCGAGCTTCAACGCCGCGTGGTAGCCGGCGCTGCAATCCTTCCCATCGGTCCTTCGCGACGCCCCGAATTAACGCATCCTGCCTTACAGCGCTTAGCGGAACCGGTTGTTCCCTAGGGAAGCGGATCTTGGCCGAGATTTCTTCGAATAGCGCGCCTGCGACCTCAAGATACTGATCGACATTCGAGGACGATACGGCGCTCAGGGCTTCGCGTCCGAAGTAGATCGGAGCGCCGACATCAGTTCGAAGGAAATGCTCTGCGGCCCGATCCGTCCCACTACGTGAACGCGCGCCAAACTCTTCCAACGGCAACGCATCAAAGTCGAAGCTCGTCTGAACCCGTCTTGTATCCCGGATTATCAGGATCTTTAGCAGCTGCCATCGAAAAGCACGCTCCAGAAGGTCGCCTTCCGGCACTCGTGCAGCGGCAACCCAATCAGAATACCGGGGGCCGGGTCCCGCCATCTTGAGAACTTCGGATTCAAGTTCCGCTATACGGTCGTTCAGCACCGCTTCCAGACTGGGGATGTCGTCCGTTTCGCCGATAAGAGGAAACAGCTCCCGCTGCTCGAAGCCGTCGGCTTTCGCCGCGCGCAGATTGGCGATCGTCTCCACGAACCTGGTGTAAGTTTTCGCCCGCTGTCCCGACCAGCGCTCTTCTAGTTGAACGACATTGCTGTAATCGCGGTTGCGAAGCGCTCCTTCTGAGAGGAGATCCTTGTGTGTCAATGCTTCCAGCCGCTCGGCGATCCAAACGCCGCATTGCTCTCGCGCATTCGTTACAAACTCGATCAGGCTTGCACGTTGTGGAGACGACAAGGTCTGAAGTTCGTCCATGAGGAGGACGCGCTTGACGTTTATCTCGCCCTGCGAGTCTTTGATGCACACATGCGCAAACCACTTGAGCCCATCTAGGCGTGCATGCCCACCTTTAATGGAAGCCGGTGAGCCTAGGTCGTCCATCCGATCGTAGAAATCGCGTTCAATGCGCGAGGCCCACTCGAATAGTTCACTACCTGTCGCCCGTCCTGGGATGGTCGCATCGGATTCCGGCTCCCACTCGAACTCGAATTGGCCGAGATCGTCGGGAAACCGCCTCTCGGCCCGCTCCGACACCGATCTCAGCGTTGCAACGACAATCCGAGAGTTCAACAATTCACGGAACAGTACGTTGCCGCGGTCGAAAGCGCTTAGTTCCTTATATTCGGAAGTGAAACTGACCATTGCACCAAGCAGCTGCGGTCCGTCACTTCCGATGGCGCCGGCTTCCTTCAGTGCATCGCGCGTCGCTTTCACATGCGGATGCTGATCGGCAAGGTTTTCGGTGAGCTTCAGCGGACGTGGCGTCAGTATGCGTAGAAAGGTGGTCTTTCCCCCACCAGGCGCACTTCGCAGGAAAACGACGCTGTTCCAAGGATCTTCGAAGGATTTCATGACCTCCAGCGCGCCGACACCGAATAGGCGAACGAACTCGTCATCGCTCGTCGAGCGCTGGGAAGCGCGCATACGAAATGGATTTCTCACCTATTGAAGCTTTCTGTGGCGGCTGACGCGTGGAAATAGACCGCGGACCGATTGGTCGTCTTCTGCCCAGAGCAGGTAGATAGAGTTGTTGGGCGTATTGTGTGCAAGAACGAGCGGCAATCTGCAGCTGGCAAACCCGTAGCGTTTGCTGGTACCGCCGACCTTCGAGTGTTCATCGTCAGCATCGTCGTCGAAATATCGGTCGTCGCCGACCAGGTCCAATATCGCGCTGTCATCTCCATCATTGAGCGGCGTTGCATCCCCCAGCTTATGCACCACGTGGAACGCGATAGTGCCTTTGTCAAACGTCAACTTGGGCAATCGCTCCTCAATGTGTTCGATAGCCTGATCGCCCGCAACGTAAAGAATAATGATGATCTTGACGCCTTCCTCGGCAATCGTGTCGCCGAGATTTTTCGCTTTCATGAGGCCGTCAACGATCTTTGCGATCTTTCCGGTCCATCCGCCGTCTTTGTCCTCTCGAATGAAGCTCGTCCCACTGCCGGTGAAGTCATCGAGAAGGACAATGTATCTGAACCGCTTCTCGTCTTCTTTCGGCGCCCGGCCCAGGATTTTTTCGAGGTGTTTTTCAAGGTCTTTGACCATGCCCTCGCTCTTCGCGTCCGATACGTCGTATGCGTGAAAAACCTGCTCGTTGGACATCTCCTGCGGATTTGCGCGGCGAAACCAGTCTGTCCGAGCTCCGTCGCTCAATCCGAGTACTAGCGTCTGGCGCAAGCGAGTCCGGTATTCGACCGTGTTCACGATCGCTTTCACTCTGTGTGGATCGACACCAAGCTCAGTTGCGGTATCCGCGATCAGGATTGGGCGGATGATGGTCGGAAAAGTGAGCTCGACTAGGTGATTCATCTCGTCCGTAGAGATGAATAGCAGGCGCCTACGCACGAAATCGTAGGCTGCGCGACGTTCTTCGCCTTCTTCGAACTGTCCAAGCCAGAGCGCGAGGCTCTCGACAAAGCGCTTGCCGGGCGAAAACTGCTGATACTCATCGTATTTATAACTGGCGAAACTTTCGAGGTAGGCGCGCTCGGCGGCTTTTTCCTCGTCCGACCACTCCATGATCTTGGCCAAAAGGCTTTCCGCCAGATCCTTTCTCATCCACATCCCCCACAGAACATGTAATCGATAACCGGGATATACCCCGGCGAGCAATGCGTTCGTCTAGTGAAATCAGCAAAAAACCGATCAATTCACGCAATTCACTTGCGAGAAATTTCGCCGACCGCCGTGATAATTTTGGCAAGCCGGTCGGCACCGGCCGGAGTGTTGTCCCAGGCGCGCCGGATAGACCGCTCCAGCTTTACCCAATTCGGATCCACCGAGGGTCGCGATTGCGCTTTCGAAGGCTCCTTGTCAGGCGTGACTTGCAAACCGAGGGCCGTGCAAATTCGCACGACACTGGAACCGAAGGTGATGAACTGCCCCCTGCAGATTCTCGACACCTGACTGGCGTCAACATCAGCATATTTGGCCAGTTCTGCGTAGGAGAGGCCTGACTGCAGCCGCCGGTCATTGATCCGCCGGACCAAATCCGCTCTTTCAATTTGTATCGGTTTCATGTAAATTTGCATGCACTAAAAGATGCAAATTTTCAATGGAGTCTTTCGTGAACGATGCAGGCTTGGAGATTCGGTTCTATCGCGCCAGTGAGAAGCCGTACGGCGCATTCAGCAACCTTTATAGGCGCGAAATCGAATTCGAAGGAGAGCGATTCGCAACGAGCGAACATGCTTATCAGGCAGGCAAGGCACGCAAACCCGAGGTAAAGGCGTGGTTGATGGCGGCACCGTCTCCCGCACTGTTGGCGATGGCGGCGCACGGACTCTATTACTGGGATGTCAGCCCGGGCTGGTCACGCACGAAGTTCGATCGGATGAGGGGCGTGCTGTACGCTAAATTCACACAGCACGAAGACCTTCGCGAAATGCTCCTATCGACCGGATCGGCCCGATTGATCGAGACTGCGACCGTCGATAATGAGGTGAACCGACTCTGGGGCGAGGTGAACGGTCAGGGCCGCAACATGCTCGGAGAGCTGCTCATGGAACTCAGGACAAAACTTCAGAATGAAGAAGTCTCAAAAGCGGCGTAGGCGATTGATCGGTTGGAGAGCGATCAGTCGCCTACGCCTCGCAACACAGAGCGCGCGTAATCGGCGCCGCGCTCTCGGAATAGCCCGCGAGCGCCGACGTAAGCGCAATTCTCCGCCGCCAAACGCTGTCCAGCTTCGACACCGGCAACGAACTCATCGAGCGACAACTTTCCAGTTGCCCGTTCCTGTCGGTTGAGAATCCAATCAATCAGACCCACGCTTACCATATCGCCGGAGCCGCAAGTGTCTCGCACTGCTGGTGCTGGGTAGGATTTGCACCATGCTTTTTCTCTGCCGCGCCTCACTTCAAGTCCAGACTCTCCGTGGGTGACAATCAGAAACAGCGCTTCGTGTAGAGCTACTCTTCCGGTTAACGACGCTAAGCGATCTGACGAGAATTTCAGGACCGAAGCCGCCGCTACCGCGCGGCTGAACAGAGATTCATCGCCGATAGCAGAAGGCTCAAAATAGACGATAGAACCGGCTTTGGCCGCAGCTTCCATCGCATCGACGATCGCCGATGAAAGTCGGTCGGTGTAAAAGACATTGCAATTTTTGATGACAGGAAGCGCGCGGCTGACGTCATGCTGCTCAATCGGTTGATATCGGGGAAGTTCGGCCGCTGTCTCGGGGCACCTGAACTCGAATGTGTGAACGCCGGACGAATGCAGGTGTTGGGCCAAGACTGGAGACTGGATGTGTCGTGTCTGGCGAATGTACCGTGTTTCGGCGCCGGCGCGGCGGAATGCGACTACGAGACGAACGCCGATCTCATCCTCACCAAGACTCAGCACCGGAGCAACGTTACGCTGCAGCATTGCGAGCGATATCAGGACGTTCCCGCAAGACCCACCGAGCTCTTCCGACGACACCACCAGGGAGCCCGCGTAGACGCGGTCGAGTACGGTGAATCCTGTGCCGACCACGTCGACTGCGTACATCGCGCTCTCCCGTGCACTAACTAGCACACTCTGTTTTCTCTGGCCAAGCATTTCAAGGGCGCTGTTCGAGGTTGAGAGCCGAAAGATCAATCATCATTTCGTTCGCTTTAATTTGAACGGCTTTCAGTATGCGTAGCAGGGCATCAGGCCCGCACACTGCTGATCCGAACAGTGTCCAGGCTCCATCCGACGCACCACAGACGGTTCCTACACTCACGCAATGGCGACCTGACAACAATTCACGGTCGTTTCCCAACGGCGAACCACTGTCTCCGATGCCAAGTACGAATTTTTCCGGGTCGCCCGCGCGGCGAGCGAGTTCTTCCACCACTCTGACCTTCGAAGTCGAAGCGGGAACGATATCGAAACTGTGATTGGATCTCAGGCACTTCACGCTGCCATCGGCCAAGTGAGGGCAGGCGGCCAACCTTTCTACGAAATCCTCGATATTCACAACGTCGGTATGGTCGACCGCAATCTGCACTGGGCGTGCTTCTACCTGCACTCCTTCACGAAGGAGACCGGACTCCGTGAGCCAACGGGCGACGGCTGCAATTTTCAGGTCGGCTTGCGGGCGATCCTTCTTCACGTTGACGTCGAGCGTTCTGATATGAGCGCCGTTATAATATCCCATGACGACGTTGGCGTGGAGACGTGGGGGAAAGGCCTCGCGCAGCTTGTCCCCAGCCGATCCCCCACGCCCAGTCGCAAAGCCGACCTGCACTCCACCATCTAGGAGCCTGACCAACTCATCCATGATCTCTGGGGAAGGAGGGCCCAGGCGAGCCTCCCGCGGGGTGTTTGGAACTACCGTTCCATCATAGTCGAGGGCGAGTCCTGCGAAGCTCGCGCCCGCCAGGCCCGAGAGTCTCTCGCGTCCCGCAGCACACAGGGATGTGGATCGTTCGTTGATGGGATCGAAGTGCAACCGCGCAGATGCTTTGTGTCGAACCGATGAAGTCAGATCGCGCGAAAGCGTCTCAAGCGCTGCGTTGTCGTAGATCGTCTCTGCGAACGCACCTCTTCCGGGGCGCCCTGGATCGATTCCGGTTCTCTCTCCGAGGAATTGCACGAAAGAGAGGCCCCACAATATGCCGACCGCGTTCGCCAGTCGGCCGCCGTGATCGAGTTCCATACTTTGCGTCCGTACATCTTCGGGGAGCGCTGCACCGATGGGCTGCCAGACTTCTCCAGTCTCCGAAGTTGTCAAAGCCAGCACAAACATCTTATCGGGATGCTTTGCTGCCCAGACATGGCGGCCATGGGCGAAGTTCCTGAAGTCGGTCCGCTGGACGGGCGCGATGCCCGTTTCCCATAGGGACGTTTCGATTAGCGCTGCAACGGAAGTGATTTGCGGATCATACAGCACGAACAATGCGTCACCCGACCGGAAATCGAAGTTCGCATTCTGTGTCTCGGTTAGAACCTTCGATGCACGCGCCTGGAATTCTTCGATCAAAGCGCTGCGCTGTGGTTGCTCCGCCTTCAAGTCCGAAGCTAAAAGCAATGCCGTGACCATCGCGACCATCGAATGTGTCGCCAGAAAGCCGTCTTTCGGGTCGGCGACAGGCAGCAGAAAAACTTCGGTTTTTTGGTTCTGCATGGCGGCGATGGTGGTTTCGCCCGCTCCGTTGACCGTCAGAAATTGGATCGAACTGGAGTTTGATGCTCGCGCAACGCGGAAGGTTGCTGCAATATCCGGATTGTTCGCTCCAGCACTGAATAACCAGATATCGCAGCCAGACCAATCTTCCATTGACAGGACGAACTGCATGGGCGTCATCACGATCGTCAGGCCCAGTTGTAACGTGGCCCGACAACGTGCGAAGAATTCCGCCACAACAGCCGACCCGCCAGATCCTATAGCTATCGCGAGCCGTCCTTTTCCCTTAGAAAGGGCAGCAGCGATGTCGCTGCAACCTCTCATGCTCACAAGATCGATCGTTTCTGGCAGCCGGCGCACTTTTTCCAAGAATACGGTCATATTTTTCGCCTAATTTCGAACGGACCTGAAACACTTCGACGCCGAAACCGGATCCGACACGACGGTATATAGACAGGCAAATACCGCTGGCCATACTAGATATTTTTGCCAGTTCTAGTGTCCGAAAGGTAACGTTGTCTGTTGTAGGGTCGCAAGCGGTTTTTCCGATTCTCCAACTGAGTGCGAAATCGCCACCGAAAAATCCAGTGAACGAACAGGGTAGCGTGTTCTCTTTATGTTCCAGATAATCGCAGTGCTCAAGCAGGGATTCGTCGGCGATGCGACGCCGCTGACAGGGAAGCGATAATGAGGCACCTGTCGATGCTCAGAAAGCGCGAGCGCAAAGCCGGCTCGATTCCCTCAGGGAACGTCCGCTACCGGGCAACGGAAAGCTCTGCCTGAATGTCCGAGATAAGGGCGCAAATCCGCTGTCGCCACTCACCGTCTGAGCGTTGCCAAAGACACCGCAATATCGGCGATAGAGCGGAACAGCACGAGGGGATCGTCTCGGGATGGGAGGAAACCTCGCCGGCGCCAGAAGGCGGCAGCCTCGTCATCGACCGCGTTGACCATGAGCGCGCGACCGCCGACGAGGCTGGCTGCATGAACGCAGCGCTCGAGTGCATGTTTCAGGAGACCGGTACCAATCCCGCGTCCGGCCCAGTTGATATCGGTGGCAAGCTGGCCTAGCAGCAGGCAGGGAACAGGATCTGGCGGCTGGCCGGTACGAATAGAGCGTAGCAGCACGTTCGGAACGACGGCCGTAGGCGCAAGACTATAGTATCCGGGGACATGGCCAACTTCATGAACGACCGGGACGGCTGTAAAGCCCTTCTCCTGATTGGAAAGGGCGCGGGTCCTGAGCCAATGGTCCAGCGTCGGCTTTCCGCAGCTGAATTCCGAAACGTCGTGAGCCGCAGTGAGCGGCTCGGGCGCCGAGTTCGCCACGATCTAGCGCTTGGCCGTATAGCCGGTTCCTACGGGGCCGGACGCTTTGCCACTTCCACAATTTCGGGCACCGACGTTCCCGGCTCGGACAATGCAGCCATGAATTCGGCGAAGCCTTCCGGGCTCATCCGGATGAGCCCGTTCTCCATCAGCCATCCTCTGCCGCACGTACGGCCGCGTCGCGCATGAAATCCGTACGCGATCGACCTCTTAGGCCGGCGGCACGATCGATCATCGCGATGTCAGCCTCGGGCAGACGCATCGAGATCGGATGTTCCTTACGTCCAACTGTGGTAGCCATTGCGTTCTCCTATTGAAAATAGAATAGTGTGTCGTAGTCTATGCAATACAAAAGCCGTCCCCAGCTAACCTAAGGGCGTCAATGGTCGTAGCCATCTATGAGCTCCCATTTCGTCGGAACGTTTGCGCTCGGTTATTTCCACGGCTGCGGGATGAAACCGATACGGCTGCGATAGACGCCGAAGTAGAACTTATGGGCAGCGACAGAAGAGACGATCAGCGAACCCGTCTCTGTGGATTCGACCCGGTGCAGAAGCGCTTCCGAACGGCGCCTCACCAGCGCGGGGCACCGCGTTGGTGTCGAGGATCCGACAAATCATTGAAACGCTCGGTTAAGATCGAGACGATGCTGTCGTTGGGCCGCTCCCTGCGTCCGCCGTGAGTCGGGACTGAAGCCCCGGTCGATCGCCGCGCGCAGCGAGGCCCAGCGTCCGGCCACACCGGCCTTCGGGCGCAGGATCACGGCATCGCCTTCGCGCGTAACCTCGAGCTCGCCTACGGTGAAGCGGAAATCCTTTGGCAGCCGGACGGCCTGGGAGTTGCCGCAGCCGGACTGGAAGACCTTGTCACATGGGCATGACGACCACCCGGCGGATAGGACTTTTCACGCCGCCGTTAGCGGAACGGGTTGATGAACTTGACGCCAGCGAGATCCTTCCCGTTAGCCGTGACGACAACGCAGTTATTAGCTGCAGCCACTGCGGGAATGATCGTTTCGAGCGCGTTTCTAGGCCGGCCAGTGGCATTCCCGTCTGCCATAAAGCGTGCCCAGATCAGTGCCGCAGCTTCATCGAAGGCAAGGACCCGCCCGGCGAAGAGGGCCAGCGGCCCCTCAGGTCCGACAAACCAGTCTTCAAGCTCGTCGCGACGTTTGCCCGCAGGCTTTTCGAGGATGCCGCGACGAATCTCGGCCACCGTGAGGGAAGCGATGAAGAGATCGGCATCATCCTGCTCGGCCATCCACGTGAGAAGCGTCGGCGATGGCGAAGGCTTCGTAGCATTACTGATGATGTCCGTGTCGAGCAGATAGCGCATTAGGCTCAGGACTCGTTGATCAGAGCCAGAAGATTACGGCTGCTGCGATACAGATGGCGGACATGAAGGTGTGGGCGCAGCGGTCATAGCGGGTGTGGATGCGGCGCCAGTCCTTGAGCCTGCCGAACATGTTCTCGATCTTGTGGCGACGGCGGTAGAGGACGGTGTCGTGCGGGATCGGCACGTTGCGGTTGGCTCTGGACGGGATGCAGGCGGCGATGCCTCGATCGGCCAGGGCCGTGCGGAACCAGTCGGCGTCGTAGCCCTTGTCGCCGAGCAAGGCTGCGGCTTTCGGGAAAGCATCGATCATCAGCGCCGCGCCTTTGTAGTCGCTCATCTGCCCTTCGCTGAGCAGCATGATGAGCGGTCGACCAAGACCATCGCACACAGCATGCAGCTTGGAGTTCAGGCCGCCCCTGGTTCGCCCGATGCGTCGGGGAACAGCCCCTTTTTAAGCAGGCTTGCGGCCGTTCGATGCGCCTTCAAATGGGTGGCGTCGATCATCAGTTGATCGGGCTTGCCGCCTTTTGCCGCCAATTCGGCAAATATCCGGTTGAAGACGCCGAGCCGGCTCCAGCGGATGAAGCGGTTGTAGATCGTCTTGTGGGGACCGTATTCCCGGGGCGCGTCACGCCACCGCAGCCCGTTCCTGATCACGAAGATGATGCCACTGACGATCCGACGATCATCGACCCTCGGCACACCGTGAGACCGTGGAAAATGTCGCTCGATCCGTCGCATCTGCGCGTCCGACAGCCAGATCAAATCACTCATTGCAGCGCCTCCTCGCGCCACAATGAATCAACTGATCGTCACATCCGCAACCATTTTAATAGGTCCTGAACCTAGATGTCTATCTCGCGACCCTCTTCGCGAGGGTGCTTGAGATCGAGGTCGGCGCCGACCAGTGGGGAACGACGCAGCGCGGCCAGAATGTTCCCCTTCTTCGAGCCGTCGACGGCCATGCTCTTGCTGACGGCAGAACGGAGCCGGGAGGCTTCGGGGGTGTCCTCGGTGAGACGCTTGGCGAGCGATCGGATAAGGTCACGATCGGAGTCGCGGCCGAGCACCTCGAAGCGCACAAGGCCCTTCTCGCTGAGGCGCGAGCGATAGTTCTGAATTGCGCGGCGCTGCGAGCTTTCCATGGTTGATCTCCGGCTATATTGCCAGTAATATAACCAGAGAAATCGAAGCGCGCAACGTCGCGTTGCCGCGCGAAGGCGGCGGAACGCTGGGAGTCGAATCGGTGGTTGATTCGCGGAAGAGAGTGGAACGGCAGGGTCCTGGCGGGTCGCCGATTGTGCGCTGCGGCACGCTGGAATTTGCTTCCCGGTGCTTCCCCCCTGCTTCCCCGCTTTGCGAAGATGGGCCGGGGAAGCAAAAAACGCCCCGAAGGGCGCTTTCTAATTGCTTGATTTCCCTAAGGAAATTTGGAGCGGGCGAAGGGATTCGAACCCTCGACCCCAACCTTGGCAAGGTTGTGCTCTACCCCTGAGCTACACCCGCTCGCGCGGCACCGGCAACCGGCGCCGCAAGCCGCGCCTATATGGCCGAAGAGAGCCGCGATTGCAACAGGGAATTTTTGCCTTTTTTCGCCGCCTGCCGCCGGACACGCAGACGGCCGGCGGCGGCGGCGTTGCCGGGCGCGGGACAAAAAACGGCGCCTGCCGAAATGTCCCCGCCGGCGGCGCTGCGGCCTTGTCTTCGGCCGCGCATTGGCCATAAACGGGCGCTGCCGGCTGCACGAGGGGAGACATCATGGCGAAAACCGAAGCGGAGCTTCTGGCGTTCCTGGGCGAACTCGGCATCGAGGTGGAGACCCGGCGGCACGCGCCGCTGTTCACCGTCGCCGATTCGCAGGCGCTGCGCGGCGAGATCGCCGGCGGGCACACCAAGAACCTGTTCCTGAAGGACAAGAAGGACAATTATTTCCTCGTCACCGTCGACGAGGAGGCGGTCGTCGACCTCAAGCAGATCCATCATCTGATCGGCGCGGCCAGCCGCGTCTCCTTCGGCAAGCCGGAAATGCTGATGGAGCTGCTCGGCGTCATCCCCGGCGCGGTGACGGTGTTCGGCCTCGTCAACGACACGCAGGGCCGGGTCAAGGCGGTGCTGGACGCGGCGCTCATGGAAAACGCCGTCATCAACGCCCATCCCCTCACCAACGAGGCGACAAGCTCGATCGCCGCGCCCGACCTGTTGAAATTCATCGAGGCAACGGGCCATCATCCTGTTATCTTGAAAGTCTCGGCGTGATCGCCACATTGGGGGCGGGCCGGGGCGCCCTGCGGCGCGCGCGGGCGGCGGAGCGAACGGCAGGAGCCGGCAAGACGGAACCGGCAAGACAGGGTTCACGAAGGGTGACGAGATGAACGACCAAAACCCGTTCGGCGGCATGGGCGGCCAGTATGACACCACCGTGCAGTACGGCACGCCGCAGCAGGGCGAGGCCGGCGGCGCGGGCGCCGGCGCCGACTTGATCAAGGACACCACGACCGCCAAATTCGCCGCCGACGTGATCCAGGAATCGCGCCGCCAGCCGGTCCTGGTGGATTTCTGGGCGCCCTGGTGCGGCCCCTGCAAGCAGCTCGCGCCGCTGCTGGAAAAGGCGGTCCAGGCGGCCGGCGGCCGGGTGCGGCTGGTCAAGATGAACATCGACGAGCATCCCGCCATTGCCGGCCAGCTCGGCATCCAGTCCATTCCAGCCGTCATCGCCTTCAAGGACGGCCAGCCGGTCGACGGCTTCATGGGCGCGATTCCCGAAAGCCAGATCGCCGAATTCATCCACCGGATCGGCGGCGACGACCCGAAGGCGCAGATCGCCGAAGCGCTGGCCGCCGCGCAGGAGGCCGCCGCCGCGGGCGACGCGCAGACTGCGGCCGACATCTACGAAGCCATCCTGCAGCAGGCGCCCGACACTCTCGACGCCATCGAGGGGCTGGCGACGCTGCGCTTCGAGGCCGGCGACGTCGAGGCCGCGAACGCCGTGCTGGCGCGGCTGCCCGAAGGCGCCAAGGAAACGGCCGGGCTGGCGGCGCTGCGGGCCCGGATGGCGCTGGCCGCGCAGGCCGGCGGGCTGGGCGACGTGGCCGAGCTTGAGCGCCGCGTGGCCGAGAATCCGAAGGACCATCAGGCCCGCTTCGACCTGGCCATGGCGCAGAACGCCGGCGGCGAGCGCGACAAGGCGGCCGACAATCTGCTGGCCATCGTCAAGGCCGACCGCAACTGGAACGACGACGGCGCGCGCGCGCAACTGCTGCAGCTTTTCGAGGCCTGGGGCATGGCCGACGAGGCGACGCTTTCGGCGCGGCGCAAGCTGTCGTCGCTGCTGTTTTCCTGAACGGCCGGTAGCGAAAGGCGGAAAGGAACGCATGCAGGCTGGAAATGCCCACTACAGGAGCGAGGCGGACCTGCCGTCGACGGTCTGCATGTTCCCGCTGGCGGGGGCGCTGCTTCTGCCGGGCGGCCGCATGCCGCTCAACATATTCGAGCCGCGCTACCTGCAGATGCTGGACCATGCGGTGGCCGGCGAGCGCCTGCTCGGCATCGTCCAGCCCGCGCTGGACGGCGCGCTGCGCGCCGATGGCGAGCCGGAGCTGTGCGCGGTGGGCTGCCTCGGGCGCATCACCTCCTTCTCCGAGACCGGCGACGGGCGCTATCTGATCTCGCTGCAGGGCGTGTGCCGGTTCCGCATCGTGCAGGAGGTCGCGGTCAAAACGCCGTTCCGGCAATGCCGCGTCGCGCCGTTCCTGACCGATCTGGAAGAGGACCCGGCCATGGCAGAGGTCGACCGGCCGGCGCTGCTGAAGGCGTTTCGCGCCTATCTGAAGGCCAACGAGCTGGAGGCGGACTGGGAAAGCGTCAGCCGCGCCGACAACGCCATGCTGGTCAACGCGCTGTCGATGATGGCGCCCTACGGACCGGCGGAAAAGCAGGCATTGCTCGAGGCGCCGGACCTCAAGGCCCGCGCCGAAACGCTGATCGCCATCACCGAGATGGCGCTGGCGCGCGCGAACGAGGATTTCGGCACGAGCCTGCAGTAGCGCGGCCGCCCGAGGGGAGCGATGACGGAAAAGCGTGACGGCAACGAGCGCACGGTCAACCCGAAGCTGCTGGAGCTGCTGGCCTGCCCGCTGACCAAGGGGCCGCTGACCTGGGACGCCGAGCGCGGCGAACTGGTCTCGCGCGTGGCGCGGCTGGCCTATCCGGTGCGGGACGGCATTCCCATCATGCTGCCCTCCGAGGCGCGGTCGCTTGCGGCCGGCGAGGATGGCTGACGAAGGGCCCGGCGGCGGCGCGGCCGCCGCTCACTGGAAATTGCGGCCCTTCGGCATCACGCTCTGCGCGGCGCGGGCGGCGCGGCGTTTCGCGTTCTGCGCCTGCCGGTCCGGCGCCTCTTGATCCCGCGCAGCCGGCGCCTCTTCCAGCAGCGCCGCCAGCCAGGGCGAAAGGTCCTCGATGCGCTCGGCGACGATGTGGATGACGCCCGATTCGGCCTGCAGCCTGCCGGTGACGCTGACGAAGCGCGCGCCCATGACCACCGGCCGATAGCGGTCGAAGACGCGCGGCCAGAAGATCACGTTGGCGATGGCCTTCTCGTCCTCCAGCGTGAGGAAGATGGCGTTGCCCTTGCCCGGCCGCTGCCGCACCAGCACCAGGCCGGCGACGGTGACGCGCCTGCCATCGGCCACGGCGGGCAGCGCCGCATTCGGCACGACGCCCAGCCGGCCGAGCCGCGGCCGCAGGAAGCCGACCGGATGCGCCTTGAGCGAAAGGCCGAGCGCGCGGTAGTCGTGCACGACATGCTCGCCCGGCCGCATGCGCGGCAGCGGCGCGGCGGGCTCGGCGTCGATCGGGCCCAGGCCGGGCCGGTCGAACAGCGGCAGCGCCGCGGCCGCGCTGCCGGCATCGAGCGCGCGCACCGCCCACAAGGCCTCGCGCCGGCCGAGCCCCAGCGAGCGGAAGGCGTCGGCCTCGGCCAGCCGCTCGATCTCGTCGCGGTCGAGCCCCGAGCGCAGCCACATGTCGCGCACGCTATCGTAGCCGGCGCCGCGCCGCCGCACGAAGGCCTCCATCTTCTCCTCGGCAAGGCCCCTGACCTGCCGGAACCCGAGGCGGACGGCGCGGCGGGTGAGGATGACGCCGCGCATGCCGGCATGGCGCGCGACGATGCGGCCGGGATCGAAGGCGGCTTCCTCCAGCGTGCAGTCCCAGGAGGAATGGTTGACGTCGACCGGGCGCACCTCCACGCCATGGTCGCGGGCGTCGCGCACGAGCTGCGCCGGCTGGTAGAAGCCCATGGGCTGCGAGTTCAGGATCGCGGCGCAGAAGACGTCGGGATAGAAGGTCTTGAACCAGCAAGAGGCATAGACCAGCAGGGCGAAGGAGGCGGCATGGCTTTCGGGGAAGCCGTATTCGCCGAAACCCTCGATCTGCTTGAAGCAGCGCTCGGCGAATTCCCTCGGATAGCCTCTTTCGGCCATGCCCTCGACCATTCTGTCCTTATAGTTCTTGACGGTCCCGGTGCGCCTGAAGGTCGCCATGGCACGGCGCAATTCGTCGGCCTCGCCCGGCGAGAAACCGCCGGCCACGATGGCGATCTTCATCGCCTGCTCCTGAAAGAGCGGAACGCCCAGCGTCTTGCCGAGGATCTCCTTCAGTTCCGGCTTGTGATATTCGACCTTTTCCTTTTCTTCGCGGCGGCGCAGATAGGGATGCACCATGTCGCCCTGGATCGGGCCGGGGCGCACGATCGCCACCTCGATGACGAGATCGTAGAAGTCCCTCGGCTTCAGCCGCGGCAGCATCGACATCTGGGCGCGCGATTCGATCTGGAAGACGCCCAGCGTGTCGGCCCGGCAGATCATGTCGTAGACGTGGCGGTTCCCCTCCCTGATCGTCGCCAGGGCCAGCGGCCGGCCATGGGGGTCGCGCACCTGGTAGTGCTTCTCCAGAAGCTGGAAGGCGCGTTTCAGGCAGGTCAGCATGCCGAGCGCCAGCACGTCGACCTTCAATATGCCGACGGCGTCGAGATCGTCCTTGTCCCATTCCACCATCTTGCGTTCGTCCATCGCCGTCTTGACGATGGGCACGATCTCGTCGAGCCGGTCCCGGGTGATGACGAAACCGCCCACATGCTGCGACAGGTGGCGGGGGCATTCCATCGCCACGAGTTCGTTGGCGCGGGCAATCACATGCGCGGCCAGGGGATCGGCCCCGGCGAGGCCACCGGCCTGCGCTTCCCTGGCACCGAGCTTCGAAGAGCGCACGCCCCAGATGGAGCTTGAGAGCGCACCTTGTACGTCCTGCGACAGGCCCATGGCCTTCGACACCTCGCGCAATGCTGAACGTGCCCGGTAGCTGATCACCGCGCAGGCCAGTGCGGTGTGCTTTTCCTTATATTTCTCATAGATATAGGCGATGACCTCGTCGCGGCGCTCGTGCTCGAAGTCGACGTCGATGTCGGGCGGCTCGTTGCGCTCTTCGGAGATGAAGCGCTCGAACAGCGTGTCGATCCGCTCCGGCCCCACCGAAGTGATGCCGAGGAGGTAGCAGACCACCGAATTGGCGGCGGAGCCCCGGCCCTGGCAAAGGATGCCCTTGCTGCGGGCAAACTGGACGATGTCGTGCACCGTCAGGAAATAGCGCGCGTAACCCATGCGCTCGATCAGATCCAGCTCCTGCCTGACCCGCGCCGAAACGGCCTGCGGCACGCCCGCCGGGTAGCGTTCGGCCGCCCCCTCCCAGGACAGCCGCTCAAGCTCCTGCTGCGGGGTCGCGCCGTCGCGTGTCGGCTCGTCGGGATAATTGTGGCTGAGCTCGCCGAGCGAGAAGGACAGCGTTTCGGCGAAGCGTTGCGTCTCGGCGAGCGCTTCCGGCTGGCGGCGGAACAGGCGCGCCATCTCGGCCGCCGGCTTCATGTGGCGCTCGGCGTTGGCGGCCAGCTCCAGCCCGGCCTGCGCGACCGTGACGTTGAGCCGGATCGCCGTCAGCACGTCCTGCAGCGGCCGCCGCCCGGCGGCATGGTAGAGCACGTCGTTGGTGGCCATGAGCGGCAGGCCGGCCGCGGCGGCCATGCTTGCTGCCTGGGCGAGGCGGAAGCGGTCGTCGCCGCGATAGCGGGGCGCTGCGGCCAGCCACAGGCCTTTGCCGAAGCGGTCCCTGAGGCGGGAAAGCAGGGCAAGCGTGTCCCGCGCCGGCGCCGTGAGCTCGGGCAGGATCGCCAGCGACATGCCGTCTCCCCAGTCCAGCAGGTCGTCGAGGCGGACGAGCGGCGCGCCCTTCTCGCTTTCCTCGCGCAGGTTGGCCTGCGTCAGCAGGCGGCACAGATGCCCCCAGCCCCTGCGGTCGCGCGGATAGGCGAGCACGTCCGGCGTGCCGTCGGCGAAGGCCAGCCGGCAGCCGGGATGATAGTCGAGGCGCGCCGCCGCCGTTTCCTCCGAGAGCTTGATGTGTTTCGACTGGCTCCAGGCGCGGACCACGCCGGCCACCGTGTTGCGGTCGGCCAGGCCCATGCCGGCATGGCCGAGGGCGCAGGCGGCCACGACCAGTTCCTCCGGATTGGAGGCGCCGCGCAGCAGCGAAAAACTCGACTGCACGCCGAACTCGACGTAAGGCGGCGCAGCCGTGGAGGCCGAAAGGGTGCTCAAAAGGGCGCTCATGGGAAGATGCCGTGCAGGAACCAGCGCGGCGAGGGCTTCCCGGCCTCGTGCAGGCCCTGGCGATAGAGCCAGTAGCGGCGGCCCTCGACATCCTCGACGCGGTAATAGTCGCGGGTCGGCGCCTGCGCGCCCTCCGCGTCCAGCCACCATTCCGGCGCGATGCGCTCCGGCCCCTCGGCACGGGCGACGCGATGCAGCGCGCGGCGCCAGCGGAAGCGCAGCGGCGGTCCTTCCGGCATCTCGGTGGCCGGCACCTCGATCGGCTCGGGCGCGCGGAACAGGCGCACCGGCCGCTCCGGCTGCGGCACCGGCACCGGCCGCGGAACCCGGATGCGGTCGCGCCTGTCGGCCGGGTGCGGCTTGCGCAAAGGGGCCTCCTGCTGCACGGTCCGGGCGAAGGGCAGGAGCGCGACCGCGCGCTCGGGCAGATGGCTTTCGACCGCGACGGGCCGCAGCAGCGCGCCTTCGCCCAGCCGGGCCCGCACCCGGTCGGCGAAGATGGCCAGGTCCTCTTCCTCCTGCGCGGCCGTGTCGGCCAGGTCGGCCTGGGCAAGCGCGAAGGGCGCGGCCGCCAGCACCGACAGCCGCACGAGGTCGAAGCCGTAGCCGGCATCGAAGTCTTCGGCGATGGCGGCGAGCTTCTCGTGGAACAGCCGCCGTATCAGCGCGGGGTCGCGCAGCGGCCGCGAGGTGCCGACGGCGATGCGGTTGACGGCGCCGTCGACCCGGAACAGCGCCAGCGCCAGCCCTCTCGCCCCCTCGCCGCGCCGCTCCAGGTCGAGCCTGAGCGTCGAGGCCAGCATCTGCGTCAGCGCCTCGACGTCTTCCGTCAGCGTGACCGGCTCGGCAAGCTGGCGCTCTACCGACAGCGGGGGCGCCGGCAGGCGCGGCGACACGGCCTCGTCGAGGCGGCCGAGCGCCTGGTCGAGGCGCAGGAGCAGGCCCGCGCCGAAGCGGCGGGCCAGCGGGGCGCGCGGCATGGCCATCACCGCGCCGGCCGTGCGCAGGCCCACGCTCTCCAGCCGGCCGCGCGTCTGCGCCCCGATGCGCAGCGCCGCCAGCGGCAGCGGCGACAAAAGCGCCTCCTCCCCGCCGGGGGCGACCAGGTGGCGGCCGCGGAAACGCGCCGCCGCCCAGGCCGCGCCCGTCGTCGAGGCGATGGCGGCCCGCACCTCGAAGCCCTGGTGGAAGAAGCGGGCCAGCATGTCGTCCAGCATCGCCCGCTCGCCGCCGAACAGCGCCGTGCAGCCGGTGACGTCGAGGAACAATGCGTCCTCGCCGTCCAGCGCCACCAGCGGCGTGTAGCGGTCGCACCAGTCGGCCAGGCCTTCCAGCAGGCGCCGGTCAGCGGCGGGGTCGGCCTCGACGACATCCAGGCCCGGATGCATGGCGCGCGCATCCGCCAGGCCCATGCCGCGCCTCAGGCCGAGCGCCTCAGCCTTCTCGTCCAGCGCGGCGATATGGCGGGCGTTGTTCTCCTGGCGGCCGAGAACCAGAGGCGCGTGCGGCGAGGGCCGGGAACGCCACGACCTTCCCAGGCGCTGCCGCAGCACCCTTTCCGTGGCCAGATAGGGAAACCACAGCGACAGGATCCTCTGTCCGGCCTTGCGCGGCGCTTCTTTCGCGGAATTGGTGCTCATCGGGGTTCCACTCCAGGATGAATCGGCCCGGCAGGGCGGCGGGGCACTTGTCGACGGTGACGGTGAAGGCGGGCTGCCCGATCGAGCCGGCGAGCGGCCCGGCCAGGGTGTTGCGCGCCGCCGCCGGCGCCGGCGAGACGAGGAGGCGCACAGGCGCGGCGGTGGGCTCGGCTTGCGCCGCCTGGCGCAAAAGCAGCACTGGACGTCCCGCCGCCTGCGCCCGCCGGTGCAGCCGGCGCGTGGCGGTGAGGTCGAGCCGGCCGCAATTGCCGCGCATCTCCAGCACCACGGCCGAAAGCGTGGTCAGGGCCGCCGCCTCCTCGGCCACCCACAGCGCGTCCGCCAGCTTCGGCGCCTCGCAAAGCAGCAGCCGCTCCGGCGCGATGCCGAACGGCGCGCCAAGCCCGGCGGCATGCGGAAAACCGGCCTCGCGGAAAATCTCGGCGGTGCCGACCCACAGCACCGGCGCGGCGTTTTCCGCCCGCTCGTTTTCCGCCCGCTCCAGGAGCAGCCCGGTCAGCGCCAGGGCGAAGCCGGCGACGGCGCCAGCATCGCGCGTCTGGCCGCCATGCACCTCCGTCAGCGCCGCCCGCACCAGCCCGCCGCCGAGCAGGGCGTCGAGCCGGCCCGCGCCCGTGCGCAGCCGCGCGCGGGCCGCCGTGTCCGGCAGGCCGGCCAGTGCATTTGCGGGCGCATTAGCGGGCCCGGGCGCCTCCAGGCGCTCGGGCAGCGTGCCCTCGATGCTCGCGATTTTCCGGCGCAGGGCCAAAAGGGTTTCCCGCGCCACGGCGCTGCTCGCCATGACGGTCCGGCTTTCTATATGTTCCCGTTATGTTCTTATGGATTCCAGAGCCGGCCCGGAGAGTCAAGCAAGACTTTTAGGATTTTTTTCTCACGCCGGGCGGACGGCGTTTCCTCGCCCCCGAGGATGGCGGGGACATACCCCCTCTCCGCCTCGCTGCGCTCGGCACCTCTCCCCCTTAAAAGGGGAGACGCCAGGGTTGCGGCCAGCGTATTTTCTTCCCCCACGGGGCCAGGGGAGAAAAGGGAGCGAAGCAAACCGTAAACTCCGCCATCTCCGGAGGGCAAGCTCCCGTCGGCCCGTCCGGATGACCGGGCCATGACCATCCTGCGGCAAAATCATCAAACCGGTCGCGCCGGCCTGCCGAATGCGGCATGATCCGTGCCGAGGGTGCGCCGGAACACGGGCGGCAGGACAGGAACGGGAAAGCGGGTCGAGATGGGTGCAGCGGACAAAGGCGTTTCGGTTGAGCGGATGATCGACCAGGGGGCGGGCAGGGAGCCGGCCGACCTGGTGCTGAAGGGCGGGCGCTTCCTCGACCTGGTCACCGGCGCGCTGGTGGAGGGCGACATCGCCGTCTGCGGCGACCGTATCGTCGGCACCTGCGCGGCCTATGGCGGCGTCCGCGAGATCGACATCGCTGGCCGCATCGTGGTGCCGGGCTTCATCGACACGCATCTGCACATCGAATCCTCGCTGGTCACGCCGCACGAGTTCGACCGCTGCGTCCTGCCGCTCGGCATCACCACGGCGATCTGCGACCCGCACGAGATCGCCAATGTGCTCGGCGCCGAGGGCATCCGCTTCTTCCTCGACAGCGTCGCCGAGACGGTCATGGACATCCGGGTGCAGCTTTCGAGCTGCGTGCCGGCCACGCATCTGGAGACGTCGGGCGCGGAGCTGCGCATCGACGATCTTCTGCCGTTTGCCGGCCACCCCAAGGTGATCGGGCTGGCCGAGTTCATGAACTTCCCCGGCGTGCTGGCCAAGGACCCGGTCTGCATGGCCAAGCTGGAGGCCTTCCAGGGCCGCCACATAGACGGCCATGCGCCGCTGCTGTCGGGCTACGGGCTGAACGGCTATCTCGCCGCCGGCATCCGCACCGAGCACGAGGCGACGACGGCGGCCGAAGCGCTGGAGAAGCTCGCCAAGGGCATGCATGTGCTGGTGCGCGAGGGCTCGGTGTCGAAGGACCTGGCGGCGCTGCTGCCCGTCATCACCGAGCGCAACTCGCCTTTCATCGCGCTGTGCACCGACGACCGCAACCCGCTCGACATCGCCGAGCAGGGCCATCTGGATTACATGATCCGCACGGCGATCGCCGCCGGGGCGGAGCCGCTGGCCGTCTATCGCGCCGCCTCGATCTCGGGCGCGCGCGCCTTCGGGCTTGCCGACCGCGGGCTGGTGGCGCCGGGGTGGCGGGCCGACCTGGCGGTGCTCGACAGCCTGGAAGGCTGCCATGCCGAGTTCGTGATCTCGGCCGGCCGCGTGGTGGACGACCAATTGTTCGCCGCCCGCCGCAGGGTCGAGCCGGTCGGCCGCCACAGCGTCAGGGCGCGGCCGGTGACGGCGGCGGATTTCCGCGTGCCGGCGCGCAACGCCGCCACCACGCCGGTGATCGGCGTCACCTCGGGCCGCATCGTCACCGAGCGGCTGGACCTGTCGCTGCCGGTGCGCGACGGCGCCTTTGCCGTCGATCCCGACCGCGACGTGGTCAAGGCCGCGGTGGTGGAACGGCACGGAAAGAACGGCAATGTCGCGGCCGGCTTCGTCCACGGTTTCGGGCTGAAGGCCGGGGCGATCGCCTCCACGGTCGGCCACGACAGCCACAATATCTGCGCCGTCGGCGTCAGCGACGCCGACATCGCGGCGGCGGTGGCGCGGCTCAGCGAGATCGAGGGCGGCTTCGTGGTGGTGCGGGACGGCAAGGTGCTGGCCGAGATCGCGCTGCCGATCGCCGGGCTGATGAGCCTCGAGCCTTACGAGAAGGTGCGCGCAAGGCTGCACGATCTGCGCCAGGCCGCCGCCGCGCTCGGCTCGCAGTTGCAGGAGCCGTTCCTGCAGCTCGCCTTCCTGCCGCTGCCGGTCATCCCGCACCTCAAGCTCACCGACAAGGGCATGGTCGATGTCGACCGCTTCGAGCTGATCGACGGGTGAAGCCGGACCCGGCGGTCTTTTGCGCCCCCGAAAAGCGGCTTTTCCGGTGCCGGCAGGCTTGTTTTCCGGCTTCAATTGCCGAGGGGCGCGCAAAAGCCTATATGCCGCGGGAAAGAAGGACGAAGCATGGCCCGCATCTACAAGACCCGCACCTGGCACGGCGAACTCTCACCCTCCCTGGAGGAGATGGAACTGCTGGCGCTGGAGGCCTATGCGCATCTGCCGGAGGAATTCCGCACGCTGACCGGCGAGATCGTCATCCAGGTCACCGAATTCCCCACCGACGAGATCATGGACGACCTGGCGCTGGAGACGCCCTTCGACCTGCTCGGCCTGTTCGAGGGCCGCGGCATCGCCGAGCGCTGGAACCCAGCCACCGGCGAGGGCCCCAACCGCATCACGCTCTACCGCCGCGCCATCCTCGACTACTGGGCCGAGAACGAGGAGACGCTGGGCGACATCGTCACCCATGTGCTGATCCACGAGATCGGCCACCATTTCGGCCTGTCGGACGACGACATGGAGCGCATCGAGGCGGCGGCGGAATAACGGCCGCGCCTTACCGCTCAGCCCTTTACCAGTCGCTCAGCTTCGTCTCGTCCGCCACATAGTCCTGGCCTTCGACGTCCTTCACCACGGCCTGTCCGCAGCGCATGGCCTGTTCGTTCCCGTCAAAGGCGTAGGTCGGCGAGCCGTAGAGGTGCCAGCCCTTATTCAGCGCCGCCGTCACCTTGTGGCAGAAGCTGGCGTCGTCGACGGCGGCGAGAAAACGGTAAAGTCGCATGGGTGGTCCCCCAGGTGGAAATCGCGGTCGGGATCGCGCAGATCATGCCCCGATGCCGGCCGCCTTCGCCAGCAGTTTTTTGGCCTGCGCCAGATGCAGGCGCTCCACCATCCTGCCGCCGAGCGCGATCACGCCCTTGCCAGCGTTTTCCGGCCGGGCGAAGGCCTCGCTTATGGCGCGGGCCTCGGCCAGCGCCGCCTCGGAGGGCGAAAACGCCGCATTGGCCGCCTCGATCTGGGCGGGGTGGATCAGCGTCTTGCCGTCGAAGCCCATGGCGGCCGCCTCTGCGCATTCCCGGGCAAAGCCCTCCGCGTCGCGAAAATCATTGTAGACGCCGTCGAGCAGGTCGAGCCCGCCGGCACGCGCGGCCAGCACCATCTGCATCAGCCAGGGCAGGAAATAGCGGCGGTCCGGGGTGACGGCCACGCCGGTGTCCTTGGCCAGGTCGTTCGTTCCGGCCACGAAACAGGCCAGTCGGGAGGCGGGGTCGCGGCCCAGCTCGGCGATGGCGCCGATGTTCATCAGCGCCTTCGGCGTCTCGATCATGGCCCACAGCGCAATGTTCCCGGCACTGTCCGCCGCGTCCAGCGCGTCGCCGGCCTCCAGCACGTCGCGCGCAGTGTCCACCTTGGGCAGCAGGATGGCGTCCGGCCGGGCGCGGATCGCCGCGTCGAGGTCGTCGGCGCCCCACTCGCCCGACAGCGCGTTGACGCGCACCACCATCTCGGCGCGGGGCGGGCGGGCGGCCAGGATGCCGGCCAGCTTCGCCCGCGCCGCCGCTTTCTCGCCCGGCGCCACCGCGTCCTCCAGGTCGATGATGACGGCGTCGCATGAAAGCTGGCCGAGCTTGGCCAGCGCCTTGTCGTTGGAAGCGGGCACGTAGAGCACGGAGCGGCGGCGCGGGGGAACAAGTTCGGTCATCTGGTCTTCTTGCCCGGCCCGGCTGGCCCTTGCAAGAGCTTGCGGCAAGATGGCGAAAGCTGCTTTGATCCATTCCTGAACCGGGACCAGCTTCATGGCGCAATACGACATCGTCATCATCGGCGGGGCCATCGTCGGCTCCTCAGTCGCCTATCACCTGCGCAAGGAAGGCTTTTCCGGCACCGTCGCGCTGGTCGAGCGCGACCCGCAATTCACCCATTCGGCCACGACGCTGTCGGCCGCCTCCATCCGCCAGCAATTCTCGATCGCGCAAAACATCCGCCTGTCGCAGTTTACGCTCGGCCTGTTCCGCAACCTGAAGGCCGAGTTCGGCGAGGATGCCGACATCGGCTTCCGCGAGGGCGGCTACCTGATCCTGGCCAGCGAGGAGGGCCTGCCGGTGCTCCGGGCCAACCACGAGGTGCAACTGGCCGAAGGGGCCGACATCGTGCTGGAGGACGCGGCGGCGCTGGCCCGGCGCTTCGCCTGGCTCTCGCCCGAGGGCATCGCCGGCGGCACCTATGGCGTGAGCGGCGAGGGCTGGTTCGACGCGCATGCCTATCTGCACCTGTTCCGCAGGGCGCTGCGCACCATGCAGGTGGATTTCGTCACCGCTTCCGCCGCCGCCATCGAGCGGCAGGGCGACAAGGTGACCTCCGTCACCCTCGACAATGGCGAGCGGCTGGAAGCCGGCATCGTCGTCAACGCGGCCGGGCCGAATGCCGGCAGGGTCGCGGCGCTTGCCGGCATCGAGCTGCCGGTGGAGCCGCGCAAGCGCAACGTCTTCGTGTTCGAGGCGCGCGAGCGCTACGACGACATGCCGCTGCTGGTCGATCCGTCCGGCATCTATGTGCGGCCGGAAGGCTCGGTCTACATCACCGGCGGGGCCGAGAGCGAGGAGAGCGAGCAGGCCGCCGACCCCGCCGATTTCGAGCCCGACTGGGGCCTGTTCGAGAACGAGATCTGGCCGGTGCTGGCCACGCGCATCCCCGCCTTCGAGGCGATCAAGATGACGCGCGCCTGGGTCGGCCACTACGACTACAACGTGCTCGACCAGAACGCGGTGATCGGCCCGCACCCGGATGTGAGGAATTTCCTCTTCGCCAACGGCTTTTCCGGCCACGGCCTGCAGCAGGCGCCGGCGGTGGGCCGGGCGCTGGCCGAACTCGTCGTCCATGGCGGCTGGCGCAGCATCGACTGCTCGGCCTTCGGCTACGAGCGCATCGCGCAGGGCAGGCCCTTCCGCGAGCTCAACGTCATCTGAAGGCGGGCGCCCTTTGATTTCGGCGCCCGTTTGTGTAAACGGGAATGCAGCGAAATCCCTGCAAACCAGAAGACGGGCCAGGCCATGGACAAGTTCACCAAGCTCACCGGGATCGCGGCGCCCCTGCCGATCGTCAATGTCGACACCGACATGATCATCCCCAAGGACTACCTCAAGACGATCAAGCGCACCGGGCTCGGCACGGGCCTGTTCGCCGAGATGCGCTACAATGAGGACGGTTCGGAGAACCCGGACTTCGTGCTCAACAAGCCGGCCTACCGCAAGGCGCAGATCCTGGTGGCGGGCGACAATTTCGGCTGCGGCTCGAGCCGCGAACATGCACCGTGGGCGCTGCTCGACTTCGGCATCCGCTGCGTGATCTCGACCTCGTTCGCCGACATCTTCTACAACAACTGCTTCAAGAACGGCATCCTGCCGATCACGGTCAGCCCCGAGGACCTGGAAAAGCTGCTGGACGACGCCTCGCGCGGCGCCAACGCCACCATCTCGGTCGACCTGGAGGCCAAGGAGATCCGCGGGCCGGACGGCGGCGTCATCACCTTCGACCTGGACGACTTCAAGCGGCACTGCCTGCTCAACGGCCTCGACGACATCGGCCTGACCATGGAAAAGGCCGGCTCCATCGCCAGCTTCGAGAAGAAGAACGCCGAAAGCCGCCCCTGGGCCTGAGGGGCTCATGGCGCCCGCAAGCCTTCCCTGAAAAGGAGGATGCCGTGACGCATTCGCCTCTGTTCGCCTGCTGTGCGCTGTCGCTGCTGCTTGTGTCGGCGGGGGCAGGGCTTGCGCAGGAGGATGGCGCGGCGCCGCAGGCGCCTATCGCGTTTGCCGGCGGCCAGTTCACCATCACCCAGGCCGAGGACTACGGCGAGAAGACGCTTTCCTTCGACGGCAGGGAAATCGCGAAGAACTACGTCGTCTATTTCGACAGGATCGCCCGTGTCGGCGGCACGGACGTGGCGCTCTTCGACGTCGGCGACGGCGGCAACGCCTGCGGCCCGGCCAAGGTGATGGTCTGGAAGCCGGAGGGCGGCCAGATCGAGAGCGCCAGCATCGGCCAGGACGATTGCGGGGCGCCGCCGGCGGCGGTCGGCGACGAAGCCATCTATTTCGTGCCCTGGCTGATGGCGGGCGATACCGCCCCGGTGAAGAGATGGTCGCCCGAGACCGGCTTCCAGACGGCCGGCAATCTGACCTTCGCGCCCGAGCCCGGCACCGGCTGGAAGGATGTCGACGCCTCGAAATACGACAGCATCGTCGATTCCTTCCGCAACGAGGCGGTCTACGATGCGGCCGCCCGGATGCTCGGCCATCGCCTGGCCGAGGTGACGACCAGCCTGCTGGTCAGCGCGGGCACCGAAAAGACCCCGTCCGGCATCATCTACGCTTCCGGCTGCGTGCCGCACGATTGCGGCGGCAATGACGGTTTCATGGCCATCGACGCCAAGGGCGGAAAACTCTATTTCGCGCGCCAGGCCGGCAAGCCCCAGCCGGAAGCCTGGCCGGCATTGAAGCAATGGCCGGCGGAGCTGCGCGAGGCCATGAAGAAGGCGTTCGCTCCCCCGCAATAGGTTTCGCGCCGCAAGGCGGAGCGCTTCCGGAAAATCCGGACCGTTTCGGCTTGCGCGTGGCGCGCGCGGCGGCTAGCAAGGCCGCGGTTGTCAAAAATCCTCGGGAAACACTCATGACCACGAAAAAGCTCTTCCTGCTCCCCGGCGACGGCATCGGCCCCGAGGCCATGGCAGAGGTGAAAAAACTCATCGCGGTCCTGAACGAGCGTTTCGGCGCCGGTTTCGAGACGGACGAAGGGCTGGTGGGCGGCTCGGCCTATGACGCGCATGGCCAGGCGATCTCGGAAGCCGACATGGAAAAGGCGCTCGCGGCCGACGCCGTGCTGTTCGGCGCCGTCGGCGGCCCGAAATGGGATGCCGTGCCCTACGAGGTGCGCCCCGAGGCCGGGCTGCTGCGCCTGCGCAAGGACCTTGCGCTGTTCGCCAATCTGCGCCCCGCCATCTGCTATCCGGCGCTGGCCGAGTCCTCCTCGCTGAAGAAGGAGGTGGTCGAGGGCCTCGACATCCTGATCGTGCGCGAACTCACAGGCGGCGTCTATTTCGGCGAGCCCAAGCAGATCACCGACCTCGGCAACGGCCAGAAGCGCGCCGTCGACACGCAGGTCTACGACACGTTCGAGATCGAGCGCATCTCGGGCGTCGCCTTCGAGCTGGCGCGCACGCGCAAGAACCACGTCACCTCGATGGAAAAGCGCAACGTCATGAAGTCGGGCGTGCTTTGGAACGAGGTGGTCACCGCCACCCACAAGGCCAAATATGCCGACGTGAAGCTCGACCACATGCTGGCCGATGCCGGCGGCATGCAGCTCGTGCGCTGGCCCAAGCAGTTCGACGTCATCGTCACCGACAATCTGTTCGGCGACATGCTGTCGGACGTTGCCGCCATGCTCACCGGCTCGCTCGGCATGCTGCCTTCGGCCTCGCTCGGCGCGCCGGACGCGGTGACCGGCAAGCGCAAGGCGCTCTACGAGCCGGTGCACGGCTCCGCCCCCGACATCGCCGGCCAGGGCATGGCCAACCCGATCGCCATGATCGCGTCGTTTGCCATGTGCCTGCGCTATTCCTTCAACATGGTGGCCGAGGCCGACCGCCTCGAGGCCGCGATCGCCGCGGTGCTGGAGGAGGGCCTGCGCACCAGGGACATCATGTCGGCAGGCAAGCAGGAAGTCGGCACCGTGGCGATGGGCGACGCCATCATCGCCAGATACGTGGCGCTCTCGGCCTGACCACCCGGCCGCTACCCCACGGAACCAATACCGGAAGGGCTTGCGGCAGGACCATGCCAGACGATCAGTCCTCGACGGGGCCGGCCAGACCGTGACCACCCAGCCTTCTCCTTCCGTGCTGCTGGGCCTTGCCCTGATGGCGGCGGCGATGCTGCTCGTGCCCACCATCGACGGCATCGCCAAGGCGCTGAGCGCCGCGCATTCGCCGCTCTACATAAGCTGGGCGCGCTATGCCTTCTCCTGCGTCTTCGTGCTGCCCTGGGCGATCGGGCGCCGGGGCAGGCATTTCCTGCCGCGCGAGCAGCTTCCCGCGCATGCCCTGCGCACCTTCTTCGCCGCGGCCTCGATGTGCTGCTTCTTCGCGGCGATCGCATTCTCGCCGCTGGCCGACGTGACCAGCGCCTATTTCGTCGGCCCGATCCTGGCGGCGGTCCTGTCGGTGGCGCTGCTGGGCGAGGCCATGACGCTGCGAAAGCTGGCGGCGCTGACCTTCGGCTTTCTCGGCGCCGTCATCGTGGTCAACCCGGCCGGCGGCCTGAACGCCGGCCTGCTGCTGGGGGTCGCCGCCGGCGCGCTCTTTGCCCTGTACATCGTCGCCACGCGCAAGGCCTCCCGCGCCAGCGATCCGGTCAGCACGCTGGCCTTCCAGTGCCTGTTCGGGTCTGCGATCCTTGCGCCGCTGGCCGCCTGGAACTGGTCGCTGCCCACCGGGCAGGAACTGGGCCTGCTGCTGCTGATGGGGGCGATCTCGGCGGCGTGCCATTTCATGACCATCAGCGCCTTCCGCCATGCGGAGGCCTCGGTGCTCGCGCCGCTGTCCTATCTCGAACTGCTGGGGTCCGTCATCGTCGGCTATCTGGCGTTCGGCGACCTGCCCGGCGCGCGGATCGGGGCAGGCGCGGCCCTGATCGTCGCCGGCGGGCTGATCCTGGTGCAGCGCCGCAGCAATGCGAAGGCCGCCAGCGCAATCCATTGATTCCTCGGCCATTGACTCTTCGGGCGGTTCGCGCGATATGCCGCGCGTGACGGAGCTTTCCATGCGCGCGTTGTCTGTGGCTTCTATGGCGAAGAGCGCTTCCGGCCTTGTGCCGGAGCGGGATTTCGCGCGCGCCCGCTTCACCAAAACCCCGGCCAAAAAAACGACCACTACGGTCTGACTTCCCTTGGCCTGCTCACCCTCTCCCGGGTCCGGCCCGGGGGCGAAGAACCCGCAACGGCCGGCGGGTTCTCTCCAGGAAACGAGCGGAGAGGGACAGGAGTGATCTGACATGGGTTTCAAGGTTGCGATCGCCGGCGCCACGGGCAATGTGGGCCGCGAAATGCTCAATATCCTCGAGGAGCGCGGCTTCCCGGCCGACGAGGTGGTGGCGCTCGCCTCGCGCCGTTCGCTCGGCACCGAAGTGTCCTACGGCGACAGGACGCTGAAGGTGAAGGTGCTCGACACCTATGATTTCTCCGACACCGACATCTGCCTGATGTCGGCCGGCGGCAACATCTCCAAGGAATGGTCGCCGAAGATCGGCAAGCAGGGCTGCGTCGTCATCGACAACTCCTCTGCCTGGCGCTACGACGCCGAAGTGCCGCTGATCGTGCCGGAAGTGAACCCGGACGCGATTTCGGGCTTCACGAAGAAGAACATCATCGCCAACCCGAACTGCTCGACCGCCCAGCTCGTCGTGGCGCTGAAGCCGCTGCACGACAAGGCGAAGATCAAGCGCGTGGTGGTGTCCACCTACCAGTCCGTTTCGGGCGCCGGCAAGGAAGGCATGGACGAGCTGTTCACCCAGACGCGCGCCGTCTTCGTCGCCGACCCGGTCGAGGCCAAGAAGTTCACCAAGCGCATCGCCTTCAACGTCATCCCGCACATCGACGTGTTCATGGAGGACGGCTACACCAAGGAAGAGTGGAAGATGGTGGCCGAGACCAAGAAGATGCTCGACCCGAAGATCAAGCTGACGGCCACCGCCGTGCGCGTGCCGGTGTTCATCGGCCACTCGGAAGCCGTCAACATCGAGTTCGAGAACCCGATCACGCCGGAAGAGGCGCGCGAGATCCTGCGCGAGGCGCCGGGCTGCCTGGTCGTCGACAAGCACGAGGACGGCGGCTACGCCACGCCGATCGAGGCCGCCGGCGAGGACGCCACCTACATCTCGCGCATCCGCGAGGACGCCACCGTCGAGAACGGTCTGGCCATGTGGGTCGTCTCCGACAATTTGCGCAAGGGCGCCGCCCTGAACACGGTTCAGATCGCCGAGCTTCTCATCGCGCGCGGCCTGATCCAGCCCAAGAAGCAGGCGGCCTGAAGCGGCGCCTGTCCGGCCACCTTCTCCCCGCACGGGCGAAGGTGGCGAACTTTATCCCTACTCCGCCGCGCCCCTGAAGGCGTCGGCGCCGGTCTCGAACTGCAGCCGGGCCAGCTCGGCATAGACGCCGCCCTTGGCCACCAGGCTCTGGTGGGTGCCTTCCTCCACGATGCGGCCGTCCTCCATCACCAGGATGCGGTCGGCCTTCAGCACCGTGGCCAGGCGATGGGCGATGACCAGCGTGGTGCGGCCCCGCATCAGGTGCTCCAGCGCCTCCTGCACCAAGGTCTCGCTGGCGGCGTCCAGCGCCGAGGTCGCCTCGTCGAGCAGCAGGATCGGCGCGTCGCGCAGGATGGCGCGGGCGATCGCCATGCGCTGGCGCTGGCCGCCCGAAAGGGTCACCCCGCGCTCGCCCACCTGAGCGTCGTAGCCCTTGTCCAGCTTCAGGATGAACTCGTCGGCAAGGGCTGCCCTGGCGGCCGCCTCGATGTCGGCATCGGAAGCGTCCGGCCGGCCGAAGGCGATGTTGTCGCGCGCGCTCGCGGCGAAGATCGTCACCTCCTGCGGCACCAGCGCGATGCGCCGGCGCAGCGCGATCGGGTCGGCCTCGCGCACGTTGACGCCGTCCACCGTGACCCCGCCGCTCTCGGGATCGTAGAAGCGCAGGATCAGCGAGAACACGGTGCTCTTGCCCGCGCCGGACGGGCCGACGATGGCCACCGTCTCGCCGGGCTTCACCGCAAAGGTCAGGCCGTGGACGGCCGCGCGGTCCGGGCGCGCCGGATAGGAGAAGGAGACGTTGTCGAAGGTGATCGCGCCCCGGGCGGAGGCCGGCAGCGGCTTCGGCCGGGCGGGCGCGGTGATCGCAGGCTGCTCGGCCAATATCTCGGTCAGCCGTTCGGCGGCGCCGGCCGCCTGGGCGAGCTCGCCCCACACTTCCGACAGCGCGCCCAGCGCGCCGGCGGCGAACACCGCATAGAGCAGGAACTGGCCCAGCGTGCCGGGCGACAGCGTTCCCGAAAGCACGTCGCGCGAGCCGAACCACAGCACCGCCACCACGGAAGAGAAGATCATGAAGATGGCGAAGAAGGTCAGGAAGGAGCGCGCGAAGATGGAGGAGCGCGCCGCCTGGAAGGCGGTCTCCACGGCGGCGGCGAAGCGGCCGGTGACCAGCTTCTCGCCGGTGAAGGCCTGAAGCGTGCGCATGGCGCCGATCTGCTCGCTGGCATAGGCGGTGGCGGTGGCCAGCGTGTCCTGCGCCTGGCGCGACCTGGCGCGCACCGAGCGGCCGAACGCCACCAGCGGCAGCACGATCACGGGGATGGCCGCGATGACCAGGCCGGAGAGCTTGGGGCTGGTGAACACCATCATGGCCAGCGCGCCGAGCCCGAGAATGACGTTGCGCAGCGCCACCGAGGCGGTTGCCCCCACGGCGGACTTCACCTGCGTGGTGTCGGCGGCCAGCCGCGACACGATCTCGCCCGACTGGGCCGTGTCGAAGAAGGCCGGCGACAGCTTCGTGACATGGGCGAACACGTCGCGGCGTATGTCGGAGACGACGCGCTCGCCCAGGGTGATGACGAAAAAGTAGCGGCCGGCCGAGGCCAGCGCCAGCAGCGCGGCCATCACCATCAGCATGACGAAATAATTGGCGATGAAGCCGGAATTGGCGGCGGAGAAGCCGTGGTCGATCATGCGCCGCACCGCCAGGGGCAGCGCCAGCGTGGTCGCCGCCGCCAGGGTGAGCGAGACGACGGCCCCCACCACCAGCCCGCGATAGCGGCCGATATAGGGAAACAGGCGGCTGAGCGGCTTGAGCGAGCGCCTCCGCGCCTGATCGCTGCTGGTTTCGGCCATGGTCGCCTTCCTGTCCGAACGGGCACCGGCGCGGCCGGTGATTCCAACTTGTGATTTTGGATCGGCTGCTGTATAGGCACGCCAACCGTTTCTGAAGCCGCGGCTCTTCAATAGCTGCGGCTTCGAGTTTTAAAAAGGGGCGCATCGCCGCAGGGCCGCCGTCCCCCGCAAGCCAGGACAAGAGCGATGAAGGCTGACATCCATCCCGACTACCACACCATCAAGGTCGTCATGACCGACGGCACCGAGTATCTCACGCGCTCGACCTGGGGCAAGGAGGGCGACACGATGAATCTCGACATCGACCCGACCACGCACCCGGCCTGGACCGGCGGCCAGCAGACCCTGCTCGACCGCGGCGGCCGCCTGTCGAAGTTCAAGAACAAGTTCGCCAATCTCGGCATCTGAGCCGCAAGGCGTCCATATCCGCCAAAAACCCGCCTTCGAGGCGGGTTTTTTTATTGGCGGGTATCCGGAAGGCCCCCTCTCCGTCGCGCTGCGCACGGCACCTCTCCCTATTTCGTGAGGAGCGAGGGCACGCGACAGCCCGGCGGGGGCATGTCAGCCTTGCGGCCTGCGGTCCGAATGGCCGAGATCGCGCTCGGGGTCGATGCGGTCGCGCACCAGTTGCTTCAGCCGGGCCGCGTCGGGAAAGCCGCCGTCGCGCTTGCGCTCCCAGACGAGGTCGCCGTCGCAGGTGACGGAAAAGACGCCGCCGGTGCCCGGCACCAGCGCCACCTCGCCGAGGTCGGCGCCGAAGGTGGAGAGCAGCTCCTGCGCCATCCAGGCCGCGCGCAGCAGCCACTGGCACTGGGTGCAATAGGTGATGACGATGCGAGGCTTGCGCGCCTCGCTCATGCGGCGCTGAGCTTGGCCAGCGTGGCGTCGTCCACCTCGAAATTGGCGTAGACGTTCTGCACGTCGTCGTCGTCCTCCAGCGTGGCCACCAGCTTCATCAGCGACTGGGCGCGCTCCTCGTCCACCGGCACGTTGGTCTGCGGCTTCCAGATCGCCTTGACGGAGGTGGCCTCGCCGAGCGCGCCTTCCAGCGCCTTGGAAACCTCGCCCAGGTCCGCGAAGGCGCAATAGATGGTGTGGCCGTCCTCGTCGCTCTCGACGTCCTCGGCGCCGGCCTCGATCGCGGCGTCCATGACCTTGTCGGCGCCGCCGGCGCCGGCCGGATAGCGGATTTCGCCGACGCGGTCCCACATGAAGGAGACGGAGCCGGTCTCGCCCAGCGCCCCGCCGGCCTTGGTGAAGGCGGCGCGCACGTTGGAGGCGGCGCGGTTGCGATTGTCGGTCAGGGCCTCCACGATCACCGCGACGCCGCCGGGGCCGTATCCCTCGTAGCGGACCTCCTCGTAGTTCTCGCCCTCGCCGCCCGTCGCCTTGTTGATGGCGCGCTGGATGTTGTCCTTGGGCATGGACTCGGCTTTGGCGTTCTGGATCGCCAGCCGCAGGCGCGGGTTCATGGCCGGGTCGGGGATGCCCTGCTTGGCCGCGACGGTGATCTCGCGCGCCAGCTTGGAAAAGAGCTTCGAGCGGACCGCGTCCTGGCGGCCCTTGCGGTGCATGATGTTCTTGAATTGTGAATGGCCGGCCATGGGACCCTGTCTTCCGTTCGCGGCTTTGTGGATGCCGGCTTATAGATAAATCGGCCCCAAACGTCCAGATGGCACCGCTCGGGAAGGTGCAAAACCGCTTCTCCTCACGTTTCGAGATCCGCCTTCAGCCGGTCGAGGATCGAGACGGCGTGGCCGGCATATTCGCTGATCCAGCGGTCGTGGATGCGTTTGATCGGCAGGGCGTCGAGGTGGTTCCAGCGTTCGCGCCCCTGGCGGCGCGCCACCACCAGCCCCGCTTTCTCCAGCACCTTCAGGTGCTGCATGACCGTGCAGCGGTCCATGTCGGGGAACGCTTCGCACAGCGCCCCGGTGGTCTTCGGCCCCTCCTTCAGCGCGTCGAGCATCAGGCGCCGGCGCGGATGCGCCAAGGCCTTGAAAACATGGTCGTCCTTCGCATCGCTTGACATGTTATGTTTTTATAACCTATCGTCGAAACCTTCAAGGGAAGGAGCTGTGGATATGTCAGTCGGATTTCGGGTTTCCGGGCGCATCGGCAGGCCGGTCGCCGAGGTGTTCGACGCCGTGGTCAATCCCGCCAAGCTTTCCGGCTATTTCACCACGCTGGGCGGCGCCAGCGCGCCGCTGGTGGCCGGCACCACGGTGACGTGGTGGAAGGCGGTGCCCGTCGAGGTCGACGAGGTGGTGCCCGACAAGCGCATCGTGCTGCGCTGGGACGGCGGCGGCGAAAAGGCGCCCGCTACAAGACGCTGATCGAGATCGGCTTCGAGCCGCTGGCGGACGGCGGCACCTTCGTCACCATCGCCGAATCGGGCTGGCGCGACGACGCGCAGGGCCGCAAGTCGTCCTACGCCAATTGCGAGGGCTGGTCGCAGATGCTGTCCTGCATGAAGGCCTATGTCGAATACGGCATCAACCTGCGCGAGGGGTTTTATCCCAGCGAGATGCGCGGCGAGTTGCCGACATCCGAGACGAAGTAGGGGTCCGAGGCCGGGGCGGGCTCAGCCGCCGCGTTGCCTGGCCTTGCGGTTGCGCGCCAGCATGTTGAGCGCCTCGACCAGGGCCGAAAAGCCCATGGCCGCGTAGATGTAGCCCTTGGGCACGTGGAAGCCCATGCCGTCGGCGATCAGCGTGGTGCCGATCATCAAGAGGAAGCCCAGCGCCAGCATGACGATGGACGGGTTGCGGGCGATGAAGTCGGCCAGCGGCGTGGCCGCCAGCATCATCACCGATACCGCCACGATGACGGCGATGTACATGATGGCGATCTCGTCGGTCATGCCGACCGCCGTGATGATGGAATCGATCGAGAAGACCAGGTCCAGCAGCAGGATCTGGAAGATCGCGCCGCCCAGCGACAGTTGCAGCGTCTTGCCCAGCAGCGCGTCGTCGTGCTCGGCCGGGTTGACCGTGTGGTGGATTTCCTTGGTCGCCTTCCACACCAGGAACAGGCCGCCGGCGATCAGGATGATGTCGCGCCACGAGAAGGCGTGCCCGAAGGCCGAAAAGACCGGCTGGGTGAGCTGCACGATGAAGGAGATGGTGGCGAGCAGGGCAAGCCGCATGATGAGCGCCGCCGAGATGCCCAGCCTGCGGGCCGGCCGGCGCTGCGCCTCCGGCAGCTTGTTGGTGAGGATGGAGATGAAGATCAGGTTGTCGATGCCCAGCACGATCTCCAGAACCACCAGGGTGAGCAGGGCGATCCATGCGGTGGGGTCGGAGACGAAGGCGAAATGGGGGGCCAGAAACTCGACAAGCTGCAAAGGCGTCTTCCCCCGATGGCGCTTCAGGTGGGCGGGTTTCGACGGCAATTAGGTATGCGGCGGGCCGAGATCAATGCGCGGGGCGAGAAAAAGGGGCGGCGTCAGCGCCAGAAGGCGGGCACCGTCTCTTCCAGCCGCGGTCCGCGCCGGAACGGGGCGGCCGCCTCGGCAAGCCCCGTGCGGTCGGAGATGTCCACGCCGATGCCGCACAGCGTCGCCGGGCCGCCGGCCGCCTCGAAGCGGCCCTTCGGCACCTTGGACAGGAAACGGTTGAGCGGCTCCTCCTTGTCCATGCCCAGCGAGGAATCGTAGTCGCCGCACATGCCGGCGTCGGAGATGTAGGCGGTGCCGCCGTTGAGGATCTGGTGGTCGGCGGTGGGCTGGTGGGTGTGGGTGCCGACGACCAGCGAGGCGCGCCCGTCGACGAAATGGGCGAAGCACATCTTCTCCGACGTCGCCTCGGCGTGGAAGTCGATCACCACCGCGTCCGCCTGCTCGCCGAGCGGGCAGGCCGAAAGCTCGCGCTCGCCGGCCTGGAACGGGTCGTCCAGCTCCGGATGCATGAACACCCGGCCCATGACGTTGGCCACCAGCACGCGCGCGCCGTTCCTGGCCATGTAGAGGCCAGAGCCGCGGCCGGGCGTGCCCTTCGGGAAATTGGCCGGGCGCAGGAAGCGCTCCTCGCGCGGGGCGAAGGTCAGCGCCTCGCGCTGGTCCCACACATGGTTGCCGGTGGTCACCACGTCGGCGCCGGCATCGAGCGTGGCGCGGAAGATCTCTTCCGTGATGCCGAAGCCGCCGGCGGCGTTCTCGCCGTTGACGATGACGAAGTCGAGCCGGAAGTCCGAGATCAGGCCGGGAAGCTGTTCCCACACGGCCGTGCGGCCGGTCTTGCCCACCATGTCGCCGAGGAAGAGGAGTCTCATGTCCTTCCTTTAGCCAGCGTTCGCGAACCGGCGCAAGCCGCTCTCGGTCAAAATCTCGTCCAGCACCACGTCGTGGTCCTCCTCGGGCACGCGCTCGACCTTCTGGCAGTCGAAGGCCACGCCGATCAGCCGCGGCCGCAGGCCGTTGCCGTGCAGCTTCGAGATCGCCCGGTCGTAATAGCCGGCGCCGTAGCCGATGCGGTGGCCGCGCGCGTCGAAGGCGGCCAGCGGCACCAGCAGGACCGACGGGTCGAGCACGGCCGCCTCCGCGTGCGGGCCGACCGTGCCGAAGGCCATCTCCACCATCGGCGCGCCGCGCACCAGCTCGCGGAAGGCGATGGTCGTCCTGTCGAGGATCGCCGGCAGGCACAGCCGCGCGCCCTTCTCGCGCAGGGCAAACAGCGCCGGCCGCACGTCGACCTCCGTGCGCATCGGCCAGAAGCCGGCGACGATCGCGCCCGGCTCCACGGCGATGGCGTCGCGCGCCGTCTCGGCCATTTCCAGCGCGGCCTCGATGCGCCAGAACGGGTCGAGCGCGTCGCGCCGGGAAAGCGCCTGCGCGCGCAGCTCTTTCTTCAGGTCCTTGGATGAAGTCATTGGTACAAAGTCATGGGAATAAAGTTCTGGCGCGCCGTTTCCCCGAGCGCCGGACACAACCGCAACCGCGCGGTCAGGTCAAGGAAAAGCGGCGATCCACGCAACCGGTGGAGAAGTCGATCCCGGGAACCTACAAAGTAGGTGGGCGCCATATGTCCGGGCCCACGGGCCCGGTCAGGGACAGCTCCCTTCGAGATCGATAAGGCCCCGGGGATATGTCTCTCCTGCCGCGAGGCGCAGACCGCCTTCGCCAATATAGAGCTTCCGGTGCGCTTGCGCCAGCGGCAATGCTTGCTCCTTCGGGCGCGCGCCCCTACTGTTCCCCGGACGAAGAACCGGAGACCGGAATGCGCTTTGAAGGAACGTCGGCCTATGTCGCCGACAAGGATCTGATGGTGGCGGTGAACGCGGCGATCGCGCTGGAGCGGCCGCTGCTGGTGAAGGGCGAACCCGGCACGGGCAAGACCGAGCTGGCGCGGCAGGTGGCGGCCGCGCTCGGGCTGGAGCTGATCGAATGGAACGTCAAGTCCACCACCAAGGCCCAGCAGGGCCTCTACGAATATGACGCCGTCTCGCGCCTGCGCGACAGCCAGCTCGGCGACGCCCGCTTCAACGACATCGCCAACTACATCCGGCGCGGCAAATTGTGGGACGCCTTCGCCGCCGACAGGAAGGCGGTGCTGCTGATCGACGAGATCGACAAGGCCGACATCGAGTTCCCCAACGACCTGTTGCAGGAACTCGACCGCATGGAGTTCTTCGTCTACGAGACCGGCGAGACGATCAGGGCGGCGGTCCGCCCCATCGTCATCATCACCTCCAACAACGAGAAGGAACTGCCGGACGCCTTCCTGCGCCGCTGCTTCTTCCACTACATCCGCTTCCCCGACATCGACACGCTGACCCGCATCGTGGAGGTGCACTATCCCGGCATCAAGCAGCGTCTGGTGCAGGCGGCGCTCGCCCGCTTCTTCGAGATCCGCGAGGTTCCGGGGCTGAAGAAGAAGCCGTCCACCTCGGAGGCGCTGGACTGGATCCGGCTGCTGGTGGCCGACGACGTGGAGCCGCAAGACCTGCGCGCCGACGCGAAAAACGCCCTGCCCAAGCTGCACGGCGCGCTCCTGAAGAACGAGCAGGACGTGCACCTGTTCGAGCGCCTGGCCTTCATGGCGCGGAGGTAGGGGCAGCCGTCCGCCGCTCACCGGGCGCGCCTTCGCTTGCCCGGAGGCGGCGAAGCGCTTTTATCCACACCTTGCCGGGCCGTCTTATGCTTCCGCCCAGTTCCTCCTGCGGGAAAGCCGATCATGACGGTGGTTGCGCGGGGAGGAACCGGCTTCCGCCGGTGCGGCTAACGTGGCCGGGCAGGCGGACCGGATGGATCCGTATGGGTGGCGGCTGGGTCAAGGTCGTCGGGCGCCAATGCCTGCCGGCTCAAGTCAGCGGGCGAAAGCAGCGCTGGGGCTGCCATCTGGAGCGGTTTTTTGTCCCCTTTGGGGGGCGAAGGGCCGGTCCCGGTCATGGGCGATCCCAACGGGGGTTCCGGAGACGCCGGACGGGCGGCCGCAAGGCCGCATGAAAATACTCAGATGCGCGACCCTGCGGCCGCCCGTCTTCCCGTCTTCCTCGAGAAGCCAGCTCTTTGACAATGGCCAGGCGGGATGAAACCCGGGCGTGGCAACGAAAAGGCGCGTCTGCCCCATCGCCGGGGCGGGCGGGCGCGGATAAAACCGGCGAGGCCCGCAACAGGATCGGAAACGACATGACAGATATCGCCATCCGCCCGCTCGAACAGTCCGACCATGACGACTGGCGCCGGCTATGGACCGCCTATCTGGAATTCTACGAGGCCTCCGTCCCGGAAGAGGTCTACGCCGCCACCTGGCAGCGGCTGTTCGCGCCGGGCGAGTTCGAGCCGCGCGGCTTCATCGCGCGCAAGGACGGCAGGGCGGTGGGGCTGACCCATTATCTCTATCACCGCTCGTGCTGGTCGCTGGTGAACAATTGCTACCTGCAGGACCTGTTCACGGCCCCGGAAGCCCGCGGCAGCGGCGTCGGCGCGGCGCTGATCGAGGCCGTGCGGCAGGAGGCGGCCAAGGTCGGCGTCACCAATGTCTACTGGATGACCAACGAGGCCAACGCCACCGCCCGCAAGCTCTATGACCGGGTGGCGCGGCGCACCGGCTTCATCGAGTATGATCTGCTGTAACCCGGGCCGGCGCCGGGCGTCAGCTCGGGGCCCGCGAGGCCCAGCGGTGCCATTCGCTTTCGCTGCCGTGGAAGACGTTCAGGTCGATCTTGCCGTCCACCCCGTGCGACAGGCCGGAGCCCGAATATTGCCACAGCAGCCATTTGCGGCCCGGATAGACCTTGGACGGATGCTGGGCCACGGCGCGCAGCCAGAAATGATGGTTGGGGAAGGCCCCGTCCAGATGGTCGCGGTAGAAGTCGGGCGCGGTGTAGATGATCGGCCGCTGGCCGTAGTGGCGCTCCAGCTTGTCCATGAAGACCTGCATCTTCTCCAGCACCCGTTCGCGCGACAGGCGCATCTTGCAGCTCGATTCGCCATTGTATTCGACGTCGATGACCGGCGGCAGGGCGCCCGCCACCTTCGGCACGTTGCGGATGAACCAGTCGGCCTGCTCGCCGGCGGTGCGGCACCAGTAGAAGAAGTGGTAGGCGCCGCGCCTCAGCCCCGCCTCGGATGCGCCGCGCCAGTTCTTGCGGAACATGGGGTCGAGGTGGTCGCCGCCGTCGGTGGCCTTGATATAGGCGAAGTTCGCGCCCTGGCTGCGCAGCCTGGGCCAGTCGATCTCGCCCTGCCAGCGCGACACGTCGACTCCGTGGACGGGCAGGGCGTGCGGCGAGCGGGAGCCGAAATTGATCGGCTTGGCGTCGCGGAAGCGGCGGCTGTAGATCTGGCCGCGCGCATAGGGGGCGGCGGCCGCGGCGATCGGCTTTTCCGGCACGGTCAGCACCGCGGGCCGCGCCGCCGGCACCGGCGCTTCCGGCACCGGCACGGCCGCTTCGAGCGCCTCGGGCACGGCAGGCCGGGAGACCAGGGCCGCCATCTCGACCGGCGCCTGGGCGTCGTCGGCCCCGGACGCGCCGATGGCGGCCGGCGGCACCGGCGCGCTGGGCTTGGCGATGGAACTGGTGGTTTCCAAAGACGGCTGCGGCGTCAGGATCTCGTCCATGCGCGAACTGGACGTGCAGCCGGAGCCGGCCAGGGCAAGGCAGACGATAAGCAGAAACGACACGCTGGAGAAACGCATGGCTACCCGTACACAACAACACGCTCGGCCGGCCCGAAGACTCACTTTTCGGGCGCGTCCGGAAAATCCCTAACGACAAATTACCAAGAAAGACTGAATCCTAAGTTTCCGTTTATGTCGTCTGGCCGCCATCGCCTTGCCTTGGGCGGCGCCACGGCGCAAAGTGGGGCCATGTTCCTTCCCTTCTTCCTTGAATTGAAAGCGGCGAAAGTGCCGGTCTCGCTGCGGGAATACCTGTCCCTGCTCGAAGGCATGGAGGCCGGCCTGGCCGACGACGACGTCGAGGGCTTCTACTATCTCTCGCGCGCCGCGCTGGTGAAGGACGAGCGCCACATCGACCGTTTCGACCAGGTCTTCTCCCGCTGCTTCAAGGGCGTGGAGGCGGTCGCCGGCGCCGACGGCATCGATGTCGCAGCCCTTCCCGAGGACTGGCTGCGCCGGCTTGCCGAAAAGCACCTGACCGCGGAGGAGAAGAAGCTGGTGGAGGCGCTCGGCGGCTTCGAGAAGCTGATGGAGACGCTCAGGCAGCGGCTGGACGAGCAGAAGGGGCGCCACCAGGGCGGCTCGAAATGGATCGGCACGGCCGGCACCTCGCCGTTCGGCGCCTATGGCTACAACCCCGAGGGCGTGCGCATCGGCCAGCACGAGAGCCGCCACCGCCGCGCGGTCAAGGTGTGGGACAAGCGCGAGTTCCGCAATTTCGACGATTCGGTCGAGCTGGGCACCCGCAACATCAAGGTCGCGCTGAAGCGGCTGCGCCGCTGGGTGCGCGAGGGGGCGAACGAGGAATTCGACCTGCCGGGCACCATCCACGCCACCGCCGAGCACGGCTATCTCGACGTCAAGACCCGGCCGGAGCGGCGCAATGCGGTGAAGCTTCTGATGTTCTTCGACGTCGGCGGCTCGATGGACGACCACATCCGCGCGGTGGAGGAGCTGTTTTCGGCGGCGCGCACCGAATTCCGCCACATGGACTATTTCTACTTCCACAACTGCCTCTACGAGGGCGTGTGGAAGGACAACCGCCGCCGCCACACCGAGAGGCTTTCCACCTTCGACCTGCTGCACAGATACGGGCCCGACTACAAGGTGATCTTCGTCGGCGACGCCGCCATGAGCCCCTACGAGATCGCCTATGCCGGCGGCTCAGTCGAGCACTGGAACGAGGAGGCCGGGGCGGTCTGGCTGCAGCGCGTGCTGGCGCAATGGCCGAATGCGATATGGCTGAACCCGACGCGCGAAAAGCACTGGGACTACACCCATTCGATCGGCATGATCCGCGATCTGTTTTCGGGCCGCATGTTCCCGCTGACGCTGGCGGGGCTGGAGCGGGCGACGAAAGAGCTTTCGCGCAGGCATTGAGGCCGCGCGGCACTGGAGGCGGCGGCGGCGAGCGCCTATATTCGGGCAGACCGGCCGCAAGGAGAAGAAACATGGACACGCATGTCTTTCCCGTCACCCGCACCGACGCCGAATGGCGCGCGCTGCTGACGCCCGAGCAATATGCGGTCATGCGCGGCCACGGCACCGAGGGGCCGGGAAGCTGCGCGCTGCTGCATGAGCACCGGGCGGGCGCCTTCGCCTGCGTGGGCTGCGACAGCAGGCTGTTCGAATCCACGCTGAAATTCGAGAGCGGCACGGGCTGGCCGAGCTTCAACGATCCCGTGCCGGGCGCGGTGGAGACCACGCAGGACCGCAGCTACGGCATGCTGCGCACCGAGGTGCACTGCGCCACCTGCGGCAGCCATCTCGGCCATGTCTTCCCGGACGGCCCGCCGCCGACCGGCCTGCGCTATTGCATCAACGGCGTGGCGCTGAAGTTCGTGCCGGCCGCGTAGGCGGGCCGGTCAGTCCTTGGCGCGCTCGACATAGGAGCCGTCGGCGGTCATCACCACCACGCGCGTGCCGGTGGTGATGTGGGGCGGCACGGTGGTGCGCACGCCGTTCGACAGAAGGGCCGGCTTGTAGGAGGAGGACGCCGTCTGGCCCTTGGTGACCGGCTCGGTCTCCACCACCTCGTAGACGGCGCGCTGCGGCAGGCTGATGGCGATGCCGACGCCCTCGTGCACGGACAGCGTCACCGACATGTCCTCCTGCAGATAGGCGGCCTGGTCGCCCACCACCTCGGCCGACACCGCGATCTGCTCGTAGCTTTCGGGGTTCATGAAGTGGAAGCCTTCGCCGTCCTGGTAGAGGAAGGTGTGCTCGCGGTCCTCGACATAGGCGCGCTCGACCTGCTCGGTGGTGCGGTAGCGCTCCGACACCTTCACGCCGTCGGAGATGCGGCGCATGTCGAGCTGCGTGACCGGCGTGCCCTTGCCGGGATGGATGTTTTCGGCGGAAAGGATCACGTAGAGCTTGCCGTCCTTGTCGACGACGTTGCCTTTGCGGAGAGAGCTGGCGATTACCTTCACTGGGGACGATCCTGAAATGGCGCTTCGCGGAATGCGGGATGATGTCTTGTGATGCGCCTTTGCACACCCTATGAACCGACGCCAGTACCCGAAAAGACGCCGAGCATCAATGGTAGAAGCTTCGCCCTGGTGGGCTCCGCACGTCCACGCAGACCGCCGTCCGCGGCTGATGGCGCGCAACCGCATCGCCGCCGCGATCCGCGAATGGTTCGCCGCGCGGGACTTCATCGAGGTCGGGACCGCCGCCCTGCAGGTCTCGCCGGGCAACGAAACGCATCTGTCGGCCTTCGCCACCCAGGCGGTCGGGCCGGACGGAAGCCGGCAGCCGCTCTACCTGCATACCTCGCCGGAATTCGCCTGCAAGAAGCTGCTCGCCGCCGGCGAAACGCGCATCTTCAGCTTCGGGCCGGTCTACCGCAACCGCGAGCGCGGCCCGCTGCATCATCCGGAATTCACCATGATCGAATGGTATCGCGCCGGCGAGACCTACGACCGGCTGATGGAGGACTGCGCGGCCATGCTGGCACTGGCGGCCGAGCGGGCCGGGGCTGCGCGCTTTACCTTCCGCGGCCGAGAGGCCGATCCGTTCGCGGCGCCGGAGCGGCTGACGGTGGCCGAGGCGTTCCAGCGCCATGCCGGCATCGACCTGCTCGCCACGGTTTCACCCGACGGGGCGACCGACCGGGACGGGCTTCACGCGCAGCTCGTGGCGGCGGGCCTGCGCACCGCGCCCGACGACGGTTGGACGGACCTGTTCAGCCGGGTGATGGTGGAGCGGGTGGAACCGGAACTGGGACAGGGGCGGGCCACGGTCCTGTGCGAATATCCGATTGGCGAGGCGGCCCTTGCGCGGCCGAGCCCGGCCGATGCGCGCGTCGCCGAGCGGTTCGAGCTTTATTGCTGCGGGGTGGAACTGGCCAACGCCTTCGGCGAACTGACCGATCCGGTCGAGCAGCGGGCGCGCTTTGCCGCCGACATGGACGAGAAGGAGCGCATCTACGGCGAGCGCTACCCGATCGACGAGGATTTCCTGAAGGCGCTGGCGATCATGCCGCAGGCGAGCGGCATCGCGCTCGGCTTCGACCGGCTGGTCATGCTGGCCACCGGCGCGCACAGGATCGACGACGTGATCTGGACGCCGGTCGCCGGCGCGGACGGCTGAGGCCCCGACAATTCCTCCCGAAACGAAAACAGGCGGGCCTCGGCCCGCCTGAAACGATGGGTCCGCCGAGCAGAAGGCGCTTACAGCGCCTTTTCGAGCTCGGGCAGGATGGTGAAGAGGTCGCCGACGATGCCGTAGTCGGCGACCTGGAAGATCGGCGCCTCCTCGTCCTTGTTGATGGCGACGATGACCTTGCTGTCCTTCATGCCGGCCAGGTGCTGGATGGCGCCGGAGATGCCGCAGGCGATGTAGAGGTCGGGCGCCACCACCTTGCCGGTCTGGCCGACCTGCCAGTCGTTGGGCGCATAGCCGGCGTTGACCGCCGCGCGGGAGGCGCCGACGGCGGCGCCCAGCTTGTCGGCCAGCGGCAGGATGACCTCCTGGAACTTCTCCGCCGAGCCCAGCGCGCGGCCGCCCGAGATGATGATGCGGGCCGAGGTCAGCTCCGGACGGTCGCTCTCCGACAGCCTGTTCTCCACGAAGGCGGACAGGCCGGGATTGGCGGCGGCGGCAATGGTCTCGACGGAAGCCGAACCGCCCTCCGGCGCCGAGGCGAAGGAGGCGGTGCGCACGGTGACGACTTTCTTCGGCTCGCTCGACTGCACCGTCTGGATGGCGTTGCCGGCATAGATCGGCCGCTTGAAGGTGTCGGGCGCGACCACCTCGATGATCTCCGACACCTGGGCGACGTCGAGCAGGGCCGCCACGCGCGGGGCGACGTTCTTGCCGGCCGAAGTGGCCGGCGCCACGATGGTGTCGTAGTTACCGGCCAGCGACACGATCAGCGCCGCGAACGGCTCGGCCAGGCGCTCGACCAGTTCGTCGGCCTCGGCCAGCAGCACCTTGCGCACGCCTTTCAGCTTGGCGGCGGCATCGGCGGCGCCCTTGGCGCCCTTGCCGGCCACCAGCACGTCGACATCCGGGCCGATCGCCAGCGCTGCCGTCAGCGCCTTGGCGGTCTGGTCCGACAGCGAGGCGTTGTCATGTTCGGCGATGAGGAGAATTGCCATTTTTCTGTTCCTGACTTTCGTCTTCGAGGCTCTCTGAATCCGGTCAGGCCGAGCCGAAAACGGTTGGTTTCGAAGAACCGGAGCGGAGCGTACGTCCGTACGCGGGCACCGGAAGCTGAGAAACCGGCCGCTTGCAGGCCGGCCTCATCGGAATTCCTTACAGCACGCCGGCTTCGTTCTTCAGCTTGTCGACCAGTTCGGCGACGGAACCCACCTTGACGCCCGCCTTGCGGCCGCCCGGCTCCTCGGTCTTGATCATCTTCAGCCGCGGCGCGACATCGGCGCCGAAATCGGCCGGGCTCTTCTCGTCCAGCGGCTTCTTCTTGGCCTTCATGATGTTGGGCAGCGAGGCGTAGCGCGGCTGGTTGAGCCGCAGGTCCGCCGTCACGATGGCCGGCAGCTTCACCTCGACCACCTGCAGGCCGCCGTCGACCTCTCGGGTGACCTGGGCCTTGTCGCCGGCAATCTCGATCTTCGAGGCGAAGGTGCCCTGCGCCCAGCCCAGAAGGGCCGCCAGCATCTGGCCGGTCTGGTTGGAATCGTCGTCGATGGCCTGCTTGCCCAGGATCACCAGGCCCGGCTGCTCGGCTTCGGCGACGCCCTTCAGCACCTTGGCCACGCCCAGCGGCTCGACCGCCTCGTCCACCTTGACCAGGATGGCGCGGTCGGCGCCCATGGCGAGCGCGGTGCGCAGCGTCTCGGCCGCCTGCGCCGGCCCGATCGACACTACCACGATCTCCTCGGCCTTGCCGGCCTCCTTCAGTCGGATCGCCTCTTCCACCGCGATCTCGTCGAACGGGTTCATCGCCATCTTCACGTTGGCCAGCTCGACGCCCGAACCGTCGGCCTTCACGCGCACCTTCACGTTCGCATCGACAACCCGCTTCACGGGCACCAGAACTTTCATTGGCTTGTCACCTTTCAAGATATTTTGGACGCTGCAATAGCAGCGGTGCTCCGTTCAGAGTTGTCGAATGCCGACATTCCTTATGAAAATCTCGGTCTCCTCGGGTCGCGGACCCACGAAGGCGGGCGGACCCTAGTTTTTGCAAACGGGCCAGTCAATATCGCAGGGCCGTCCAAATCGGTTGAATTCGACCCTTGCCTACGGGCGGCCCCAGGGGCCTGCGGGAGAGGCAGGTTCCGCTTCGGCCGCCTCGTTTTCGGGAACGGCGGCGGGATGCGCCTCCCAGGCGGCCGCAGCATCGCGCCGGCGCAACACGAACACCAGCAGCGCGCCGGTGACGATGCCGCCGACGTGGCAGGCCCAGGAGATCTGGTCGTCGCCGCCGAGCGCGAACAGCAGCATCTGGACCCCGATCCACAGCGCCAGCACCATATAGGCCGGAACCCGGAGCGGGATGCGGCCGAACGCCAGGATCCAGATCTTCACGCGCGGATAGAGGATGAGGTAGGCGGTGACGACACCTGCGATGGCGCCGGAAGCGCCGATCAGCGGCGCCTGCGAGTCGGGCGCGACCATGCCGTGCAGGAACGCGCCGCCGGCCGCGCAGGCCAGGTAGAACGCCAGGTAGCGCACATGGCCCAACGCATCCTCGATATTGTCGCCGAACACCCACAGGAACAGCATGTTGCCGCCGAGATGGATCAGGTCCGCGTGCAGGAAGGAATAGGTGACATAGTTGAAGGCTTCGGGAACGACGACATATTGCGGGGCAAGCTCGGCCGTGTGGTAGACCACGGAGGGGATGAAGCCGAGGCCGAGCAAGGCGGCGTTCGTGAAGGTCTCGCCCGCCAGCACGGTGCCGAAATAGACCAGCACGTTCGCCGCGATCAGGCCGATCGTCACATATTGCAGGCGGATGAAACGCAGGTGGTTGGAATCATAGAGCGGGATGAACATGCGTCCTCTCCGCTCATTGCGGGACCGCCCCGCGCGCGGGTGCGTGGATCGTCAACGGTTCTTGCCCGGCACCCATAGCACGTCGGCGGCGCCCTTGTCATTGACGGTGCGGGCGGCCACGAACAGCAGGTCGGACACGCGGTTGACGTATTTGATCCCCTCGGGATTGACGTGCTCGGCCGGGTCCTGCGCCAGCGCCACCATGAGCCGCTCGGCCCGGCGCGCAACGGTGCGGGCCAGATGCAGGGCCGCCGCCGCCGGCGAACCGCCGTTGAGCACGAAGGACCGCAGCGGCTGAAGATCCTTGTTGAGCAGGTCTATGTCCTGCTCCAGGCGCTCGACCTGGCCCGCGGTGATGCGCAGCGGCTCGTAGTCCGGCTTCTTGCCGGTGTCGGGCACGGCAAGGTCGGCGCCGAGGTCGAACAGGTCGTTCTGGATGCGGGCCAGCATGGCGTCCACCGCCGCATGCACGCCTGCGGTGTGGGTGCGGGCGACGCCGACGCAGGCGTTGGCCTCGTCCACCGTGCCGTAGGCCTCGACGCGCAGGTCGGATTTCAGCCGCCGCTCGCCGCTGCCGAGACCGGTGGTGCCGTCGTCACCGGTGCGGGTGTAGATCTTGTTGAGCCTGACCATGCCGGTTCCCCGCCTGCCTGTGTGTGCCTGCCTATTTGCGCGCGAAATAGACCACGATCAGAAGCAGCACGATCGCGACCGCCTGCAGCAGCACGCGCATCTGCATCAGCTTGTTGGAGGTGACGCCGGAACCGCCGCGCATCATGTTGACCAAGCCCCGGATCAGCACCGCAGCCACGGCGATCATGGCCACGATGGCGAGAATCTTGAAGGTGGTAACCATGAAAAGCTTCCGATCGTTGAGGAAATCGCCCTTACGGGCGGCGGCGTGAGGGCGCACCGCGACGCCCCTGCAGCGCCGAGGCTTGCCATGTGCTGCAAACCTTTCCCATATTCGCGGGCCGTACACAATCGTGGGACGAAGGCCATTGCTGCGCAACATCGTCGCCCTCAAGCGCGTGCTCTACGACGCGGTCGGCCATTTCAACAATGACGACGGCTGGGCCATGGCCTCGCATCTGGCCATCACCTCGCTGATGGCGCTGTTCCCGTTCCTGATCTTCGCCACCACGCTCGGCTCCTTCCTCGGCGCGCAGGCCTTCGCCAGCACGGCGGTGCATATCGTGTTCGACACCTGGCCCGAGCAGATCGCCAAGCCGATCGCCAATGAGGTGCTCAATGTGCTGACCGTGCAGCGCACCGACCTTCTCACCTACGGCGTGGTGCTGGCGGCCTTTTTCGCCTCCAACGGCATCGAGGCCGTGCGGGTGTCGCTCAACCGCGCCTATCGGGTGACGGAGACGCGCGGCATCATCTACCGCCGGGTGCAGAGCATGGTGTTCGTGCTGATCGCCACGGCCGGCTTCCTCGTCATCAGCGTGCTGCTGGTGTTCGCGCCGCTGCTGGCGCGGCTGGCCGAGGCCCGCATCGACTGGATACAGCCCTATATGGGCACGATCACGCTGTGGCGTTACGTCATCGCCTCGGCCGTCATCGTGGCCGGACTGTTCGCCGTCCACTACTGGCTGCCGGCGGGCAAGCGCAGCCTTGTCTCGATCGTGCCCGGCATCATCTTCACGCTGGTCGCTTGGCTGGTCGGGTCGACGGCGTTCGCGACCTATATCGACCATTTCTCGTCCTATGTGACGACCTATGCGGGGCTGGCCTCGATCATGATCGCGGTGGTCTTCCTCTACATCGTCTCGGCGATCTTCATCCTGGGCGGCGAGCTCAACGCCGCCATCAGCCGCTACCTGGACGCGCGGGCGCGGGTTCCCGGCTGAGCCGTGGCAAGCCCCACCCCCAGCGTGGCCAGCGCCATGCCGAAGACCTGGATGCGGTTCAGGTCCTCGCCGAACAGGGCCCAGGCCATCAGCGCCGTCACCGCCGGCACCAGATAGAACAGCGAAGCCACCTTGGACATCTCGCCCTCGCGGATCATCACCATCAAAAGGAAGATGGCGCCGAGCGACAGCACCAGCACCAGCCAGGCCAGCGCGAAGACCAGCTCGCCGTTCAGCGTGACGGCACGGGTCTCGAACGAAAAAGAGGCCAGCGTCATGACGGCGGCGCCGCCGACATATTGCCAGAAGGTGGCGGCGACGAGGTTGCCGCCGGAGGCGAAGCGCTTCTGCCAGATCGTGCCGAGGCTCATGCCCGCCACGGCGACGAGCGAGGCGGTCAGCGTGGCCGCCGTCACCCCGCCGCCGAGCATGCCGAGCTTCGGCCACAGCACGACGACGACGCCGGCAAAGCCGGCGGCCAGCCCCAGCCAGTGGCGGGCGAATATCCTCTCGCCCAGCAGCGTGCCGGCGAGCACGGCCGTGATCAGCGGCTGCAGGCCGACGATCAGCGCCGAAAGGCCGGCCGGCATGCCGCGATGGATCGCCCAGAACACGCCGCCGAGATAGATGCCGTGCATCAGCACGCCGGCGATCACCGCATGGAACGCGGCATCGCGCGTCGCCCGCTCGCCCCCGAGCACGGCCACCACGGCCGCCAGCAGCAGCGCCGCCAGCACGAAGCGCACGGCCAGGAAGGTGAAGGGCTCGGCCCAGGGCATGGCAAAGCGCGCGCCGATGAAGCCGGTGGCCCACAGCACGACGAAGGTGGCCGGCAGGAGCCGCTTGAAGCCGTGCATATGGAAAGCCCTGCCGTTTGGTGAAGAATCCGCTGTCGCGACAGCTCTAATGCGGTTCGTTTTCGCAAGCAAAACGAAATGGCTGATCCATAGACTCATCCAAATTGAATGATGGCGAATTGAACGGCGTCTGCGGTTTCGAAAGGATACCGTTATGCTGCCCGATATCGATCCCGTCCTGCTTTCCGTCGGATTTGTCGCCGTCGCCGCGATCGGCCTCGTCTTCGGCGCCGTGCTGGATGCCGTCATACACGAGAACGGCTTCGGCCCGACCGGCAACGCGGTGCTGTTTGCGGCCGGCTTCTTCGGCGCGGTCTGTGTCGCGCGCAGCTACGGCATGGGCCTGGCCGACCTGAAGCCGGTTGCGGCCTGCGGCTTCGGCGGAGCCTTCGCACTGTTCAGCGTGCTTGCGCTGCTCAAGGCCGGCCTGGCGCGCCGTTAAGCTGACGGCAGGCCGACCATCCTGCGGATGTCGCCGGGCGTGGCGCCGGCCGCGCGCAGCGCCGACAGGCCGGTGTCGGCCAGGCTTTTCGACAGCTTGCGCCCGTCCGGCCCGAGGATCAGGCGATGGTGGAAGTAGCGCGGCTGCGTCAGTCCGAGCAGCGTCTGCAGCAGGCGCTGCACGCCGGTGGCGCGGAACAGGTCCATGCCGCGCACCACATGGCTGACGCCCTGCAGGGCATCGTCCAGCACCACGGAGAGATGATAGCTGGTGGGGATCTCGCGCCGCGCCACGATCACGTCGCCCCATGCCTGAGGCCGCGCGGGCTCGCGCCTGAATTCCGACAGCGTCTCGTCGGCCGACTCTTCCCAGGAAAGGTCGCCGGCAAGGGCCGCGGCGGCCTCGATGTCCAGGCGCCAGGCGAATGGGGCGCCGCCGTCCATGCGGCGCCGGCGCTCCTTTTCGGAGAGCGCCTTGTCGAGGGCGGGATAGAGCGGCACGCCGTCCGGGTCGCGCGGCCAGTCGCGTCCGCTTCGCCCGGTGTCGGCGATGAAGGCGCGGATGTCGCCCCGGCTCATGAAGGCGGGATAAACCAGCCCGTCGCGGACCAGCCTTTCGAGAGCCGCCCGGTATTCGCCGAAATGCCCGGACTGGCGGCGCACCGGCTTTTCCCATTCGAGGCCGAGCCATTCGAGGTCGCGATAGATGCCGTCCTCGAATTCGGGCGTGCAGCGCGTCAGGTCGATGTCCTCGATGCGCAAAAGCATGCGGCCGCCGGCGGCGTCCGCCATCTGCCGGTTGAGCAGCGCCGAATAGGCGTGGCCGAGATGCAGGGCCCCGTTCGGGCTGGGCGCGAAGCGGAATGTCAGGAGATCCATGGCTGCGGCGGCATCCGGGCTGTGCGGCGCGTTCGCCGATTGCTACCTTGTCGACGGTTCGGGAACAAGCAGGCCATGCAGCGCATCGCAACGCTTCAGGACATTTCCGTCGGGCTCGACGCGCTGTGCGCGCTCGACCCGCGGCTCGAGCGCGTGCGCGGTCATGCCGGGGAGGTGCCGCTGCGGCTGTCGGAGCCCGGCTTCGAAAGCCTCGCCTCCATCATCATTGCCCAGCAGGTGTCGCGCGCCAGCGCCGACGCCATCTTCGGGCGGCTCACCGCGCTGCTCGATCCGCTGACGCCGCAGGCGGTGCTGGCCGCCGGCGAGGAGGTGTTCCGCGCCGCCGGCCTGTCGCGGCCGAAGGTGCGCGCGCTGACGGGCGCGGCGCGGGCGGCGAGCGACGGCCTCGACCTGCATCACCTGTGCAGCCTCGACGCGAAGGAGGCGATCGCCGCGCTGACGGCGGTTCCCGGCATCGGCCCGTGGACGGCCGAATGCTATCTGCTGTTTTCCGCAGGCCATCCCGACATCTTCCCGGCGCGCGACGTGGCGCTGCAAAGCGCGGTCGGCCATGCGCTGGGCATAGAACCGCGCCCGCCCGAAAAGGCGCTGATGGCGCTGGCCGAATCATGGGCTCCGTGGCGGGGCGTCGCCTCGCGTCTTTTCTGGGCCTACTACCGCGAATGGAAGGGACGGGAGGCCGCGCCGCCGGCCTGAAGCCGCAGAAAATTGCGAAGATCACGCATTTTTGCCGGGTTTTGCCCTGCACAATCCGCTTCACATGCCTGTCATGTCAGGCTTACAGTATCCGCACCGTTCGGTTCAGGAGCCAAGGAGGTCAGGAGCGTGACGGTTGCCGTCTCTGCAGATGGGCTTCCAGCACTGGTGCTGAACGCGGATTACCGCCCGCTCAGCTACTATCCCTTGTCGCTGTGGTCCTGGCAGGATGCCATCAAGGCCGTGTTCCTCGAGCGCGTCAACATCGTGGCCGAATACGACCACGCCATCTCCTCGCCGACCTTCTCCATGAAGCTGCCGAGCGTGGTCTGCCTCAAGACCTATGTGAAGCCGTCGCGCTATCCGGCCTTCACGCGCTTCAACGTCTTCCTGCGCGACCGCTTCCAGTGCCAATATTGCGGGAGGCCCGAAGATCTCACCTTCGACCATGTCGTCCCACGTCGTTGCGGCGGGGCGACGACGTGGGACAATGTGGTGGCAGCCTGCTCCCCCTGCAATTTGCGCAAAGGCGGCATGATGCCCGCGCAGGCCAAGATGTGGCCGCGGCAGAAGCCCTACCAGCCCACCGTGCACGACCTGCACAATAACGGCCGCCTGTTTCCTCCCAACCATCTGCACGAAAGCTGGATGGATTATCTGTACTGGGATGTCGAACTCGAACCCTGAAACCGTTCGATAATTCGGGAGGCCGGCCGCCCGACGCGATTTTCCTTGCCTTGCCCTTTCAATCGCGCAGGAAGGCGCCACGAAAGGCCACGGCGGCCAGGATCAGGCTGGCGATGGCGTTCCAGCCGGCCATGGACAGACCCAGGATACGCAGCGCGGCCTTGTCGCAGGAGGGCGGCACGAACTGGTCCAGCGCGTCGAGGATGCCCTTGCCGCCGGTGTCCACCGGCCCGGCCACGTTGGTGCAGTCGGTCGGGCCCGGCCACCAGCCCCATTCCACGCCGGAGTGAAAGACGCCGAGATAGAGACCGTAGGCCATCAGCAGGCCGCCTATGGCGAGCAGGCCGCGCACGACCCAGGCCGGCAGGCGCGCGGCCGCCGCGACCGCGGCCAGCAGCATCAGCGGGGCGCCGACATAGTAGGGGATGCGCTGCTCGTAGCAGAGCTTGCAGGGTATGTAGCCGCCTATGTACTGGAAGCCGAGCGCCGTTCCCACCGTGGCGGCCATGGCGACGGCGAGGAAGGCGGCCGTCAGCATGCGCAGGCGCGCGGCGTCGGGATTGGGCATGGGTGAGGTCATTGGATCGGTCCTCGTTCTTGTCGGCCCGGCCGGTCAGGCGGTGGCATATCTGACCGCCAGATAGAGCGCGATCAGCACCGCTGCCGCTGCTGCGGCAATCAGCCCGAGTCGCTTTTCGATGAAGTGGCGGATCTGCTCGCCATAGCGGCGCAGCAGCCAGGCCAGCAGCAGGAACCGCGCGCCGCGCGCCACGATCGCCAGCCCGATGAACAGGAGCAGGTTGACGCCGATGACGCCCGACAGGATGGTCACCACCTTGATCGGCGGCAGGTGGGCGGCGCCCGAGGTGATCAGCATCAGGATGACGAAGCCGATGCCGGAGGAGGTGCGCAGCGCCTCGAACTCGTCATACTTGCCGTAGAATTCCAGAACCGGCCTGGCCACCGCCTCGTAGGCGTAGTGGCCGATGAACCAGCCGGCGATGCCGCCCAGCACCGAGGCGGCCGTGGCCACCAGCGCGTAGCGATAGGCGCGGTCGGGCCGCGACAGCGCCATCGGCAGGTAGAGCACGTCGGCCGGAACCAGGAACACCGAACTTTCGACGAAGGCGATGAAGGCCAGCCACCATTCGGCGGATTTCCTTGCCGCCAGCGACAAGGTCCAGTCGTATAGTCCGCGAAGCATGGGGGCCCCTCATTCGATCGCAGACTGTCTAGGAATATTTTATTGGCGGCACAATGGCGGCGCCGATCACGAAGCCGCGTCTTATGTGCGCAACGGCCGCACGGGCCGGCATGCGCGGAGCGCAATGCAAGGCCGCCACTCCGCGGCAGGCCGTCTCGCCTGCCGGCAGCACCCGCCTCGATGCTCCGGAATTTCCTGGTGATCCCGGCAGGAATCGAACCTGCGACCTACAGATTAGGAATCTGTCGCTCTATCCTACTGAGCTACGGGACCCTGCTGCCGGACACATAGCGGCTTCCGCGCCGTTCGCCAAGAGCCAACGTCAGGGCGCCAGTTCCGTTTCGGCAAGCTTCACCCAGTAGCTCATGCCATGCGCGATCGCCTCGTCGTTGAAGTCGTAGGCCGGATGGTGCAGGCCGGCGCTGTCGCCGTTGCCGACGAAGATAAAGGCGCCGGGCCGGGCTTCCAGCATGTAGGAAAAATCCTCGCCGCCCATCAGCGGCTGGATGGCGCGGTGCACCTGCGCCTCGCCCGCCACCGCCGCCGCCACGTCGGCGGCGAAGACCGTTTCGCGCTCGTGGTTGAAGGTCACGGGATAGTTGGCGTCGAAATCCAGCTCGATCGCGGCGCCGAAGGAAGCCGCCAGCCCCGCGCACAGCGCGCGCATGCGCTCTTCCGCCTTCGCGGCCACGTCCTTCTTCAGCGTGCGCACCGTGCCGGCGAGCACGGCCTTTTCGGGGATGACGTTGTAGGCGTCGCCGGCATGGAACTTCGTCACCGACACCACCAGCGCCTCGACCGGATCGGTGCTGCGCGAGGCGATCGTCTGCAGGGCGCCGACGAGCTGGCTGGCGATCACGATCGGGTCGATGGTGGCCTGCGGCATGGCGGCGTGGCCGCCGCGCCCGCCCACCGTTATGGTGAACTCGGCGGTCGCGGCCATGATCGGGCCGGGGCGGATGGCGAACTGGCCCACGGGAAGGCCCGGCATGTTGTGCATGCCGAACACCCTGGCGATGCCGAAGCGCTCCATCATGCCGTCCTTGACCATCTCGTTGCCGCCGCCGCCGCCTTCCTCGGCCGGCTGGAAGATCACCGCGACGGAGCCGGCGAAATTGCGCGTCTCGGCCAGATATTTGGCGGCGCCCAGAAGCATGGCCGTGTGCCCGTCATGGCCGCAGGCATGCATCTTGCCGGGATTGCGCGAGGCATAGGGCCTGCCCGTCGTCTCGGCGATCGGCAGCGCGTCCATGTCGGCGCGCAGCCCGATCGCGGCGCCTTCGCCAAGCCGGCCGCGGATGACGCCGACGACGCCGGTGCGGCCGATGCCTGTCGCCACCTCGTCGCAGCCGAAGCTCTTCAGCTTGTCGGCCACGAAGGCGGCGGTCTCGACGACATCGAAGTTCAGCTCCGGGTTGGCGTGCAGGTGGCGGCGCCAGCCGGCAACCTCTTCCTGCATCTCGGCGGCGCGGTTCAGGATCGGCATGTCTTCTTCCACTCGCATCTGGCCGGCGCCCGCGCCGGTGCTGTTTCATTCGTGATCGGCCGCACTTTGCCATGTTGGCGTCACATAGGCTAAATAGCTGCGGCAACGCTGCGGTCCGGGACGACAGGGGTCGGACCACCCATGTCGGCGATCCCTTAGTGAAATCTTACGGAGCCCGGAGTGATTACGGCAAGAGCGATTTCGGATTTCATGATGAGGCGGAAGCGTTTCCTCAGGCTGCTGGCGGCGGGCGCGACCGCATTGCCGCTGTGCGCAGGCGCGGCCGAGGCCGGTCCCACCATCCTGTTCGACCTGGGCAGCGGCCGCGTCATCGAGCACCAGGACGCCTTCAAGCGCTGGTATCCGGCCTCGCTGTCGAAGCTGATGACCGCCTATGTGGCGTTCCGCGCGCTGGCGGCGGGCGAGGTGCAGCTCGATTCGCCGATCAAGATGACCCGGCATGCCGCCGGCGAGCCGCCGTCGAAGATGGGCTTCAAGGCCGGCCAGGTGATGCGGCTGGACAATGCGCTGAAGATGATGCTGGTGAAGTCGGCCAACGACGTCGCCATGGCCATCGGCGAGAATATCGGCGGCACGCAGGCGGCGTTCGCGGAGCGGATGAACGCCGAGGCCGCCCGCCTGGGCATGGTCGGCACGCATTTCGTCAACCCCAACGGGCTGTTCTCGCCCGAGCAGTACACCACCGCGCGCGACCTGGCCTTGCTGGTGACGGCGCTGCGGCGCGATTTTCCGCAATATTCCTCCTATTACGCGATCGAGGGGCTTGCGGTGGGCGAGCGCAAGTTCCCCAACTACAATCTGCTGGTCGGGCGCTATGCTGGCGCCGACGGCATGAAGACCGGCTTCGTGTGCGAATCCGGCTTCAACCTGATCGGCTCGGCCACGCGCGACGGCCGCACGCTGGTGGCCATCGTGCTGGGCGAGAAGAACGCCATCAGCCGCACGGAGGTCGCCGCCCGCCTGCTGGACGAAGGGTTCGCCGCGCCGGCGGCCGCGGCGACCACGCTGGCTGCGCTGCAACCCTACGGCGATACCGCCTCGCCCACCGACATGCGCGAGGAGATCTGCACCAGGAAGCCGGCCGCGCAGCAATCCGAGGCGCCGGCGGAAGCCGACGCCAAGGCGCCGAAATCGCCCTACCGGGAGAAGCTGACGGCACCCCGGCTGGTCGCCGTCGGCCTTGGCGGCGCCACCGGACCGGTGCCGCCGGCGATGGCCGCGCAGACGCAATATGCCGACGTGCCGATCCCGCAATGGCGGCCCGACCTGCCGCCGCCCGCCGGCCTGGCGGCGGCGCAGGGCGATCAATAGGCGCGGAGGCTGCCCGACATGGCGATGTTTCCGATTCCCGTCTCGGTGCTGACCGGCTTCCTCGGCGCCGGCAAGACCACGCTGCTCAACCGGCTGCTGAAGGAGCCGGCGCTGGCCGACACGGCCGTCATCATCAACGAATATGGCGAGGTCGCCATCGACCACCTGCTGGTGGAGCAGGCGTCGGACGGCATCATCCAGCTTTCGGACGGCTGCCTGTGCTGCACGGTGCGCGGCGAACTGGTGGACACGCTGGCCGATCTGGTCGACAGGTTGCAGACGGGCCGCATCGCGCGGCTGTCGCGCGTGGTGGTGGAAACCACCGGGCTCGCCGATCCGGCGCCGGTGCTGCAGTCCATCATGGGCCACCCGGTGCTGGTGCAGGCGTTCCGGCTGGACGGGGTGGTGGCGCTGGTCGACGCCGTCAACGGAGAAGCCACGCTCGACGCCCATGTCGAGGCGGTGAAGCAGGCGGCGGTGGCCGACCGGCTGGTGCTGACCAAGACCGAACTGGCCTCTCCCGACGAGGTCGAGCGGCTGAAGGCGCGGCTGAAGGCGCTCAACCCCGGCGCCCGCATCGTCGACGCGCGCGATGCGCATGCCTCGGCGCTGCTCGATTGCGGCCTCTACGACCCCGCCAGCAAGACGGCCGACGTGCGCCGCTGGCTGGGCGAGGAGGCCGCGCACGCCCATGCGCACGGGCATCACGACCATCACGACCTTGGGCACGATCACGCGCATCATGAGCATGACCATCATGCCCACCGCCACGATTCCCGGGTGCGCACGCATACGCTGGTGCATGACGGGCCGGTGGCCTATGCGGCCATCGAGATGTTCCTCGACCTGCTGCGTTCGGCGCATGGCGACAAGCTCTTGCGCATGAAGGGCATCGTGGAGCTGAGGGAAGACCCCTCGCGGCCGCTGGTGGTGCATGGCGTGCAGCGGCTGCTGCATCCGCCGGCGCGCCTGCCGGCCTGGCCCGACGGGCAGCGCGGCACCAGGCTGGTGCTGATCACGCTCGACATGCCGCAGGACTATGTCCGCCGCCTGTTCTCGGCGCTGACCGACAGCCCGGCGCCCGACACGCCCGACCGCGCCGCGCTGACGCAGAACCCGCTGGCGATCCCCGGGTTGTAGCGGTCACAGCGAGCAAAGCGTGGCCCTGCCTGACCGGGATCGCGCGCCGGCCAGGCCACCCGGCATGATCTCAGGGGTTGAGATAGGCCAGCACCTCGTCGGCGCCGCGGTAGATCATCTCCAGCGCGACATACAGGATGATCGCGAGGCCGAGATAGGCGATCCAGCGGTAACGCTGCAGCAGGCGGGCGATGTAGGTCGCGGCCAGGCCCATCATGGCGATCGACAGGATCAGGCCGAAGACCAGAACGGCCAGGTGATCGCGCGCGGCGCCTGCGACGGCGAGCACGTTGTCGAGCGACATCGACACGTCGGCGATGACGATCAGCCATGCCGCCTGGGCGAAGGTTTTTTTCGGGGCCGCCGCGCTCTTGCCATCGGGGTCGGCGGCGTGGCCTTCGAGGATCGCCTCCGCCTCCGGGCCGTGGCCGGCGCGCAGTTCCCGCCACATCTTCCAGCAGACCCACAAGAGCAGGATGCCGCCGACGAGCAGCAGGCCGACGATCTGCAGCAGTTGGGTGGTGACGGCGGCAAAGCCGATGCGCAGCACCGTCGCCGCGATGATGCCGACCAGAATGGCCTTGTTGCGCTGGTCTTTAGGCAGGCCTGCCGCGGCAAGCCCGATGACGATTGCGTTGTCGCCGGCCAGGACAAGGTCGATGAAGATGACCTGGAGGAGGGCGGAAAGGGCTTCCGGTGTAAGAAGTTCGCTCATGTGGCACCCGTTTTGCGGTGGGTGCCCGAATGTGTGGGTCGACCGGATGCGGCAGACGCTCGCGCCAGTCCCGGGGCCGGGGGCGCTGCGCTGCAAAATCTATGGTCGCTGAAATTCCACGAACACCGGGCCACCCGTTGGAAATCCAGTCCGACATCACGGTTTTTGGGAACCGCCAGAGGGGCCCGGCCTGGTGCGCCCTGTTTAAGCGCCTGCGCCCGGATAATCAAGAACGTGCCTGCAGGCGGGCCGTTCTCAATGCGCCTTCCCGCAGTCTCGCCGCCGGATATGCGCAAAAACCGGCCGCCGAGCATGTTCACGCAAAGAACCGCTCTTGAAACTCGATCGCGCCGCGTCCAAATCCGGGGCGCGGGATGGGCTATGCACCGGCTTCGCGTAACGGTCGCTCCTGCGGGAGCGCAAATCAGCCAAGACAGCATTCATCGAGGAGCTGCCATGTTGACTTCGCCCACCGTACGGTTTGCAACCCTGCTTGCGGGGCTGCTGCTGGTGTTTTCCATGACGGCGACCGATCATGCGGAAGCACGGCGCGGCGGCAGCTTCGGCAGCCGGGGCGCGCGCACCTTCCAGGCCGCGCCTCCTACGCGGACCGCGCCGACGCAGACCGCTCCGGTCGAACGGTCGATGACGCCCAATACCGGAACCAGCACGGCCGCCCGCCAGCAGCCGGCCGCCGGAGCGCAGCGCCCGGGCTTCATGAACGGATTCGGCGGGTCGATGATGCGCGGGCTGCTGCTCGGCGGCCTGCTGGGCGTTTTGCTGGGGCAGGGCTTCGGCGGCCTGGCCGGCATGTTCGGCTTTCTCATCCAGGCGCTGCTGATCGGCGGCGCGATCATGCTGGCCATCCGCTTTTTCCGCTCGCAGTCCGCACGCACGCAGGCACCGGCGATGGCCGGGGCCGGCCTCTCCGGCGGCGCGGCGGGTTTCGGACGCGGCGACACCTACCGGCGCGAAGCGACCAATGTTTCGTCATTCGGCATTCCGGGCATCGGCCCGGGCTCCGGGTCTGGCGGCAAGGCCGAGGCCGCCATGTCCGAGGACATCGTCCTGGCCCAGGACGATCTGGACACGTTCCAGCGGATGCTGACGGAAGTCCAGGAAGCGTTCGGGCGCGAGGACCATGCCGCGCTGCGCCGCCTGGTGACTCCCGAAATGGTCTCCTACCTGTCGGAGGAACTGGCTGACAATGCCCAGAATGGCGTCCGCAACGACGTGTCGGACGTCAATCTCCTGCAGGCCGACATTGCCGAAAGCTGGCGTGAAGGCGACAGCGACTATGCGACGGCGGCGTTGCATTATTCGTCGCGCGACGTGACCCGCGAGCGCGCCACGGGCAAGATCGTCGACGGCGACGCCGAGCAGCCCACGGAAGCCACGGAATTGTGGACGTTCGTGCGTCAGGGCGGCGCCGGATGGAAGCTTTCCGCCATCCAGGAGGCCTGATCTCTCCAGCCCGGCGCCGTTTTCGTCTCGGCCCGTTCTCAGGTCGCCTTGTCGGCGTCGGGCGAAGCGGCGTCGGGCGCGGCGGGGCGGATGCGCAGCCGGGCGATGCGGTTCTTGTCGCGCTTCATGACGATGAAGCGCTTGCCGTGGAAGGTGAAGGCCTGCTTCTCTTCCGGGATCGACTGCGCCTCGTGGATGACGAGGCCGGCGATGGTGGTGGCCTCGTCGTCGGGCAGGTGCCAGTCCAGCGCGCGGTTGAGGTCGCGGATCGGCACGGTGCCGTCGACCACCACGGAGCCGTCGGCCTCCTGCTTCACGCCCTGCATGTCGATGTCGTGCTCGTCGGCGATCTCGCCGACGATCTCCTCGATGATGTCCTCCAGCGTCACCAGCCCTTCCACCTCGCCATATTCGTCGACCACGACGGCGAAATGCGCCTTGCGGCGCAGGAAGGCGTTGAGCTGGTCCTGCAAGGTGGTGGTGTCGGGCACGAACCACGGCTTGGAGGCGATCTTCATCACGTCGATGCGCGAGAAGTCGTTGCCGACCTCGTTCAGCGCGCGCAGCAGGTCCTTGGCGTGCAGCACGCCGACGATATTGTCGAGCGAGCCCTTCCACAGCGGCATGCGGGTGTGCGGGCTTTGCAGGATTTCGTGCACCACAGCCTCGGGCGCGTTGTCGGCGTTGACCGAGCGCATATTGGTGCGGTGGACCATCACGTCCGACACTTCCAGCTCGTTCAGTTCGGTCAGCGCAAACAGCGCATCCAGCCGCCGCGCGCTGCGGTCCCCGGGCGGGCCGTTGCGGCCGGGCCGGGCCACCTCGGCGTCGTCGCGCCCCGGCGCCTGCGGCCGGCGCTCATAGCCCAGCGTCGCGGCCAGGCGTGCATGGAAGGCAATGGCCAGCAATCCCAGCGCGGCGAGCGCGCCGGCGACGATCCAGCCCGCGGCGTTCATCCCGGGAGGCTTTCCTTGAGGAAGGACAGCACCTCGGAAGCCGGCACGTCCCTGGCCACGAAGGATTTTCCGATGCCGTGGGTGAGGATGAAGGTGAGCGCGCCGCGCGACACCTTCTTGTCCTGGGCGATGTAGTCGAGCAGCGCCTCCGCCCCCGGCAGGTCGCCCGGAACGTCGGCCAGGCGCCACGGCAGGCCGACCGCCTTCAGATGCGCCTCGACGCGCGCGGCATCGTCGGGGCTGGCCAGGTTCATGCGCGCGGAAAAGCGGTGCGCCAGCGCCATGCCGATGGCCACGCCCTCGCCGTGGACCAGGCGGGCGCCGTCATATTGCACCGCAGCCTCCAGCGCATGGCCGAAGGTATGGCCGAGGTTGAGCAGCGCGCGGTCGCCCTGTTCGAATTCGTCGCGGGCCACCACATCGGCCTTGGCGCGGCAGGATTGCGCGATCGCCTCGGTGCGCGCCGGCCCGCCCGCGAACACGTCTTGCCAGTTCTTCTCCAGCCAGGCGAAGAAGTCCGGCCGGTCGATCAGCCCGTATTTGGCGACCTCGGCATAGCCGGCGCGGAACTCGCGGGCGGGAAGGGTGTCGAGCGCGTCCGTGTCGGCCAGCACCAGCCTCGGCTGGTGGAAGACGCCCACGAGATTTTTCCCGCGCGGACTGTTGATGCCGGTCTTGCCGCCGACGGAGGAATCGACCTGCGCCAGCAGCGAGGTCGGCATCTGCACGAAATGCATGCCGCGCCGCACGATGCCGGCGGCAAAGCCGGCAAGGTCGCCGATGACGCCGCCGCCCAGCGCGATGACCGCGTCGCGCCGCTCCAGCCGGGCTGCCAGCACGCCGTCCACCACCTCCTGCAGATGGGCAAAGCTCTTGGTCTTCTCGCCGGCCGGCAGCGTTATCACCGTGGCGGCGAGGCCGCCCGCCTCCAGGCCGGCTTTCAGCGTGTCGAGATGCGCGGCCGCGACGTTCCCGTCGGTGACGACGGCCGTGCGTGCGCCGGGCAGGCGGCGGCCGATCTCCTCGCCGGCGCGCGCCAGAAGGCCCGGCCCGATCAAAATGTCGTAGGCGCGCTCGCCGAGCCCGACTTCGACCTTCACCGGTGCGCTCATGGCTGCGGCTCTCCTTCGGCGGCGGCTTCGACCGGGCCGAGATGCGCGCACAGCGCCTCGATCACCTCGGCGGCGATGGTTTCCTTGCGCTCGTCGCGCGTCACCACGGTGACGTCGGCTTGCGCATAGACGGGATAGCGCTCGTCCATCAGCCGCTTCAGCACGCCGCGCGGATCGTCGTTCCTGAGCAGCGGCCGGTTCTGCTTCTTGGAGACGCGGTCCATGAGAAGGTCGAGGTCGGCCTTCAGCCATATCGATACGCCGTGCGCGGCGATGGCCTGGCGGGTCTGCGCATTCATGTAGGCGCCGCCGCCGGTGGACAGCACCTGCGGCCCGTTTTCCAGCAGGCGCAGGATGACGCGCTGCTCCAGCGCGCGGAACTCGGTCTCGCCGTAGCGCGCGAACAGCTCCGGCACCGTCATGCGCGACACGTCCTCGATCTCGTGGTCGCTGTCGATGAAGGGCAGCGAGAGCGCGGCCGCGACCTTGCGGCCGATCGCCGTCTTGCCGGCGCCCATCAGCCCGACGAAGACGATGGAGCGGTTGCCGAGCTGCCGCGGCAGGGCCGAAGCGCCGCCGCCCGGCAGGATGTTAGCCTGTTCACTCATCGCCCGCGTATCGACATGAAAAGCCCGGTGCCGTCAAGCGCCGGCGCGTCGGCATGGCGGCCACCTGCCGCTTGAAAAGACCGGGCCGCCGTCCCATAACGGCACGGAACTCCGCAACGCGCCGCGCGGGCGCATCGAAGGGCCGATGCCGACACTGTTCCGCTTCGTCGTGACGCTGGCCGTGCTGGCCGGCATCGCCTACGGCACCATGCTGGCGCTGGTGATGTTCGTGCAGCCGAAGCAGGCGGAACTGTCGGTGCGCATTCCCGCCGACAAGCTCGTGCCGAAGCAATGAGCAGCGCCGCCCGCATCGAAGCCTTCCTGGAGATGATGAGCGCCGAGCGGGGCGCGGCCGAAAACACGCTGGCCGGCTATCGCCGCGACCTGGAGGACGCCGCCGCCGCCATCAAGGGCGGCCTGGCGAGCGCGGGCAGCGCCGACATAGGCGCCTATCTGGACGGCATCGCCGCGCGCGGCTTCGCGCCGACCTCGCAGGCCAGGAAGCTGTCGGCGCTGCGGCAGTTCTTCCGGTTCCTGTATGCGGAAGGCCTGCGGGGCGACGACCCCACCGGCACGCTGGACAGCCCGAAGCAGGGGCGGCCGCTGCCCAAGACCATGGGCGAGGCCGAAACCGGCCGTCTGCTCGACCGCGCCGCGCTGGAAGCCGCCGATCCCGCGCAGGGCGGCGGCGAGGCGCTGGCGGCGCTGCGGCTCCATGCGCTGGTCGAGGTGCTCTACGCCACGGGCCTGCGCGTTTCGGAACTGGTCGCCCTGCCGGTGGCGGTGGCGCAGCGCGACGACCGCTTCTTCCTGGTGCGCGGCAAGGGCAATAAGGAGCGCATGGTGCCGCTTTCGGCCAAGGCGCGGGCGGCCATGAAGGCATGGCTGGAAGCGCGCGAAAAGGTGCCGGCGCTGGCCGGCAGCCCGTTCCTGTTTCCGGCCGGCTCGGATAGCGGCCACCTGCCGCGACAGGTCTTCGCGCGTGAGCTGAAGGGGCTGGCGGCGCGCGCCGGCATCGCGGCCGCGAGGATCTCGCCGCACGTGCTGCGCCACGCCTTCGCCAGCCATCTGCTGCAGAACGGCGCCGACCTGCGCGCCGTGCAGCAACTGCTCGGCCATGCCGACATTTCCACCACCCAGATCTACACCCATGTGCTGGAGGAGAGGCTGGTGCGGCTGGTCAACGAGCACCATCCGCTTGCCGACTAGCCGCCATATCGCTATGTGAGGGCGACGTTTCACCGCCCGGACCCTGCTTTTCCAGGTTCCTTCCGTCCCAGTCTTCCGGCGCATCGGTCCGTTCACGCATGTACAACTACCTCGATTTCGAAAAGCCCGTCGCCGACCTCGAAGGCAAGATCCTCGAGCTGAAGAAGCTGGCCGAGAACGGCGAGTCGGTGGATGTGGGCGACGAGATCGCGCGGCTGGAGAAGCGCTCCCGCGACGCGCTTCGCGAAGCCTACAAGGCGCTCACACCCTGGCAGAAGGTGCAGGTGGCGCGCCACCCCGACCGGCCGCATTGCCTCGACTATGTCAGGGACCTGTTCAAGGATTTCACGCCGCTGGCCGGCGACCGCGCCTTCGGCGAGGACCAGGCGATCATCGCCGGCTTCGCCCGCTTCCGCGGCGAGCCGGTGGCGGTCATCGGCCAGGAGAAGGGCTCCGACACGGCCAGCCGCATCAAGCACAATTTCGGTTCGGTGAAGCCGGAGGGCTACCGCAAGGCGGTGCGCGTGATGGAGCTTGCCGACCGCTTCAAGATCCCGCTGGTGACGCTGGTCGACACCGCCGGCGCCTTTCCCGGCGTGGAGGCCGAGGAGCGCGGCCAGGCCGAGGCGATCGCGCGCTCCACCTCCGCATGCCTGGGGCTGAAGGTGCCGTCCATTTCGGTCGTCATCGGCGAGGGCGGCTCGGGCGGCGCCATCGCCATCGCCACGGCCAATCGCGTCTACATGCTCGAGCACGCCATCTATTCGGTGATCTCGCCGGAGGGGGCCGCCTCCATCCTGTGGCGCGACACCACCCGCTCCAAGGACGCGGCCACCAGCATGAAGATCACCGCGCAGGACCTTCTGGAGCTGAAGATCATCGACGCCATCATTCCCGAGCCGCTGGGCGGCGCCCACCGCGCGCCGGAGACGGTGATCGCCGCCACCGGCGACCTGCTGGCCCGCACGATGAAGGATTTTTCCGTCTCCAACGTCGATTTCCGCGAGCAGCGCCGGGAAAAATACCTGGCGATGGGCCGCAGTCTCTGAGGCCGATGCAACCGTAAGGTGGCGGGAGCGCATTTCCGCCACAAAATTGCCGCCGCTTGCGTCTCTAAGGCAGTACGGGGACGACGGGCCATCGCTTGCAGTAAGGAAATTTCAAGGTTAACGAGCCTACTGTCCCGGACGTTCGGCATCGCGTCCGCGCCTCGCAAGGGTGCGGCGCAAAGACAGAGACGACTGCTGCAATCATGTTCGCCAAGCTTGCCCGCGCCGGATTCGTGATCGCCGCCCTCGGCATCGCCGGCTGCTCCGAATCCTCGGTCTCGGATTTCGCTCCGCAATATGCCAACCGGCAGTTGCCCGAGAAGGTTCTCGCGCAGATGCGGGCCAAGGGCATGAACAAGAACGCGCCCATCATGGCGCGCATCTTCAAGGAAGAGAACACGGTCGAGATCTGGAAGCAGAAGACCAACGGCCGCTACGACATCATCGCCACCTACCCGATCTGCAAATGGTCGGGCAAGCTCGGCCCCAAATACACCGAGGGCGACCGGCAGGCGCCCGAAGGGTTCTACACCGTGCGCCCGGCGCAGATGAACCCGCGCTCGAACTATCACCTAGCCTTCAACATCGGCTATCCCAACGCCTACGACCGCGTCAACGGCCGCACGGGATCGAACCTGATGGTGCACGGCGCCTGTTCGTCGTCGGGCTGCTACTCGATGAATGACCCGCAGATCGAGGAGATCTACGCCTTCGGCCGCGACGCCTTCCAGGGCGGCCAGACCGAGTTCCAGATCCAGGCGTTTCCCTTCCGCATGACGGCTGCCAACATGGCGCGCTACCGCAACGACCCGAACTACGAGTTCTGGAAGATGCTGAAGGTGGGCTACGACAATTTCGAGCTGACCAAGGTGCCGCCCAAGGTCGACGTGTGCGAGAAGCGCTACGTCTTCAACCAGGTCGCCGCCGACGGTCAGGCCTTCAGCCCTGCGGGTGCCTGCCCGGCCAGCACCCAGCCCGATTCGCTGAAAGTGGCCTACAGCGCCTATCAGTCCAGCTATGAAGCCGCCTTCTCCAGCGCGACGAAGGCCAGCGTGCCGGCCGCCAAGCCGACGATCGCCGGCATCAAGGAGGCCAATATCGTCGCGGACTGGTCGCGCCGCCGGGCGCGCGGCGAGCGCGTCTCGGTCGAGCCGCCGTCGCTGAACGCGGACGGCACGGTCAGCGAAACGGCGCGCATGGGCCGCATCGATTCGCCGGCGGGGCGCAAGATGGCGGCGCTGGACGCGGAGAAGGAGGCCAAGCGCAAGGCCGCGGAGGAGAAAGCCGCGGCGGTCGCCGCCGCAAAGGCCGCGAAGGAAGCCGAGGCGGCCCAGAAGCTCGCCGCCAAGCAGGCCGCGCAGAACCCCGTGCAGGAGGTGGCCGTTCAGCCGGCCGCCGGCGCGGCCGATGTCGAGGCCACGCAGACCGCTAGCAGCGAATCCACGGGCACGGTCTCCCGGCTGAAGAAGCGCCTGCTCGGCATGTTCGGCGGCTGAGCGCACCCGCCGTGCCCGAGCCTGTCGGCATCTACGATCTGAAGGGGCTTAATTGTCCGCTTCCCGTGCTCAAGGCGCGCAAGCGCCTGAAAGGCATGGCTTGCGGCAGCCGGCTGTGGCTGGAAACCACCGATCCGCTTGCCGTCATCGACATTCCCGCCTTCGTGGCCGAGGACGGCCACCTTCTGGTCGAGACGGCGCCGATGCCGGGCGGCCACCGTTTCCTCGTCCAGCGTGGTTAGGGCCGGCCTACCAGCGGGTGGCCTCGCCGGGCGCCGCCGGTTCGACGGCGAGCGCATGGACGCCCGCCTTGATCTCGTCGGCCAGCACGGCGTTGACGGCGCGGTGGCGCTCGATCCGGCTCATGCCGGCGAAAGCGGCCGAAACGATGCGCACGCGGAAATGCGTCTCGCCGGTGCCGTCGAAGGTCGAATGATGGCCCGATTCCTCGTGATGATGACCGGCATGCAGATGGCTTTCGTTGAGCACCGCCAGCCGCTCGGGCGCGAACGCCTGCTTCAGCTTGCTTTCCATCGCCGCCTGTATGGACATTGCCGTGCTCCTTCACCACATTGCCTTCGGCGGCCCGGGAAGGGCAGCTCCGCGCGCCTTCGGGGACCGCGATTCAGCGGTTAGGGCCATCCTCGCAAATGTCAATTCTTGTTTCGCCCCGGCGAAAGGATCATAGATCGGCACGATGAAGCCGTATCCGAAATATTTCGAGAAAATCCGCGTGCGCCCGGACCCCGACGCGGAGGTGAAGTCGCACGCGCCGGTCTGCCAGTGGGACGGCTGCAACCAGCCCGGCACGCACCGCGCGCCGGTGGGGCGCATGAAGGAAGGCGAATATTTCCGCTTCTGCTTCGACCACGTGCGCGAATACAACAAGGGCTTCAACTATTTCTCCGGCCTCGCCGAGGGCGACATCGCCCGCTTCCAGAAGGAGGCGCTGACCGGGCACCGCCCGACCTGGAAGATGGGCACCGCCTCGAGCACGCGCTCTTCGCCGGACTTCGCCCAGTACCGGTCGGGCCGGGCCGGCTACTACCGGAGCATGGGCGACCCCTTCAACCTGTTCGGCGACGACCAGCCCGCGCCGCGCCAGCGCAAGGCCAAGCCCCTTGAGGCCAAGGCGCTGGAAACGCTTGGCCTTGACGCGAAGGCGACTGGCCAGGACATCAAGGCACGCTATAAGGAACTAGTGAAGCGCCACCACCCCGACGCCAATGGCGGCGACAGGGGCTCGGAGGACCGGTTCCGCGACGTGCTGCAGGCCTACCGGGTGCTCAAGCAGGCCGGTTTGTGCTGAGCCGGCCATGACCCGGGCTTTTTTCCAACTTTCATCCGGTTGGAAAAGGTCTTAAAGACCGCCCCGGACACATTCGATTGCAGGCGAGGCTTCCGCTTCGCCCCGGAGACGTTGAGACGCATGAACAAGGTCGAACGCGATATCGCCAATCTGCCCGACACGACCGTGTCGGTGAAGGAGACCTTCGGCTTCGAGTCGAAGATGGTCGTGCCCGCCTATTCCGTGGCCACCGAGCATGTGCCGGACATCGATCCGGACTATCTGTTCGACCAGCACACGACGATGGCGATCCTGGCCGGCTTTGCCTACAACCGCCGCGTCATGGTGTCGGGCTATCACGGCACCGGCAAGTCCACCCATATCGAGCAGGTGGCCGCGCGCCTCAACTGGCCCTGCGTGCGCGTCAACCTCGACAGCCATGTCAGCCGCATCGACCTCGTCGGCAAGGACGCCATCGTGGTCAAGGAGGGCATGCAGGTCACCGAATTCCGCGACGGCATCCTGCCCTGGGCGTACCAGCGCAACGTCGCGCTCTGCTTCGACGAGTACGACGCCGGCCGCCCGGACGTGATGTTCGTCATCCAGCGCGTGCTGGAATCGTCCGGCCGGCTCACCCTGCTGGACCAGAGCCGCGTCATCCGCCCGCACCCGGCGTTCCGCCTTTTCGCCACCGCCAACACGGTGGGCCTGGGCGACACCACCGGCCTCTATCACGGCACGCAGCAGATCAACCAGGCGCAGATGGACCGCTGGTCCATCGTCACCACGCTGAACTACCTGCCGCACGACAACGAGGTGGCCATCGTTCTGGCCAAGGCCAAGCACTATCGCGACGCCAAGGGCAAGGAGATCGTCAACAGGATGGTGCGGGTGGCCGACATGACCCGGCAGGCCTTCATCAACGGCGACCTGTCCACCGTCATGAGCCCGCGCACGGTCATCACCTGGGCCGAGAACGCCGAGATCTTCAGCGATGTCGGCGTGGCCTTCCGGCTGACCTTCCTCAACAAGTGCGACGAGCTGGAGCGTCCGCTGGTGGCCGAATTCTACCAGCGCGCCTTCGGCGAGGATCTGCCCGAGAGCGCGGTCAACGTGGTGCTGGGCTGAACAGGAGAAAAGCGTGCGCTATCAGGGCGGCTGCCATTGCGGGAAGGTTCGTTTCAGCGTCGAGGTCGACCTGTCGAGCCCCATCACCTGCAATTGCTCCTACTGCGCCAAGCGGGGCAGCATCCTTGCCTTCACGCCGGCCGAGAACTTCGCGCTGGCGAGCGGGGCGCATGATCTGAGCGAATACCGCTTCAACTCCAGGACCATCGAGCACCTGTTCTGCTCCGGCTGCGGGATGGAATCCTTCGCGCGCGGCACGAAGCCGGACGGCACCAGCATGGTCGCGGTGAACGTGCGCTGCCTCGACGGCGTCGACCTCGATGCGCTGCGGCCGCATCAGGTGGACGGTCGCTCGCGCTGACGGCTGACAGGCAGGCATCATGGCAGGTCCCGGCGACAACACGCGCAACAGGCAAAAGACGGGCTCGGAAGCCGACAGCTTCAAGCGCGCCCTGACGGTCGCCATGCGCGCCATCTCCGGCGACAAGGAGCTGGAGGTCGGCTTCGCCAAGGACAAGCCGGCGCTGGCCGGCAGCCGCGCCCGCCTGCCCGAACTGCCGAAGAAGGCGACGAGGGCGGACGTGGCCGTTTCGCGCGGCATCGGCGATTCCATGGCGCTGAAGCGCGCCTGCCACGACATGCGCATCCACGCCCGGCTGGCGCCGGAGGGCCGGCAGGCGCGCGCCGTGTTCGATGCGGTCGAGCAGGCCCGCGTCGAGGCGATCGGCTCGCGCGCCATGGCCGGCATCGCCGACAATATCGGCTCCATGCTGGAGGACAAATACGCCCGCGCCAACCTGGCCGAGGTGCGCGAGCAGGAGGAAGCCCCGCTGGAAGAGGCGCTGGCGCTGATCGTGCGCGAGAAGCTGACCGGCCGCCCGGTGCCCAAGAGCGGCGAGAGGCTGGTCGAGCTGTGGCGCCCCTTCATCGAGGAGAAGGCCGGCGCGGGGCTGTCGCACCTGGCCGAGAACCTGACCGACCAGAATGCCTTCGCCCGCGTCGTGCGCGACATGCTGGCCTCCATGGAGATGGCCGAGGAACTGGGCGACGACCAGGATACCGAAGAGACCGAAGACGAGGAGAACCAGCCGCAGGGCGAGGAGCAGAGCGAGGACGGCGGCGAGGACGATTCCGGCTCCGACCAGGCCCAGCCCGAGGACGCCGAGGCTTCCGACGACGACCAGACCCAGGCCGAGGCGGAAGCCGCAGACGCCACCTCCGAGGACATTTCCGACGAGGAGGCCGACGACGCCGAGACGCCCGGCGAGGCCAAGCGCAACGACAACCCCTTCGCCAACCTGGCCAGGGACGTCGACTACAAGATCTACACCACCGCCTTCGACGAGACGGTCGGCGCCGAAGACCTATGCGAGGAGGAGGAGCTGGACCGGCTGCGCGCCTTCCTCGACAAGCAGCTCGCCAATCTCTCGGGCGTCGTGGGCCGGCTGGCCAATCGCCTGCAGCGCCGCCTGATGGCGCAGCAGAACCGCTCCTGGGACTTCGATCTGGAGGAAGGCTATCTCGATCCGGCCCGTCTGGTGCGCGTCATCATCGACCCGATGCAGCCGCTGTCGTTCAAGCAGGAGCGCGACACCAAGTTCCGCGATACGGTGGTGACCCTGGTGCTCGACAATTCGGGCTCCATGCGCGGCCGTCCGATCACGGTGGCGGCCACCTGCGCCGACATTCTGGCGCGCACGCTGGAACGCTGCGGCGTCTCGGTCGAGATCCTCGGCTTCACTACCCGCGCCTGGAAGGGCGGGCAGGCGCGCGAGAAATGGCTGAAGGACGGCAAGCCGCCCAATCCCGGCCGGCTCAACGATCTGCGCCACATCATCTACAAGAGCGCCGACATGCCCTGGCGCCGCGCCCGCCGCAATCTCGGCCTGATGATGCGCGAAGGGCTGCTGAAGGAAAACATCGACGGCGAGGCGCTGTTGTGGGCGCACCAGCGCCTGATCGCGCGGCCCGAGCAGCGCAAGATCCTGATGATGATCTCGGACGGCGCGCCGGTCGACGACTCCACGCTGTCGGTCAATCCGGGCAACTATCTGGAGCGGCACCTGCGCGCGGTCATCGACCTGGTCGAGACGCGCTCGCCGGTGGAGCTTCTGGCCATCGGCATCGGCCACGACGTCACCCGCTACTATCGCCGCGCGGTCACCATCGTGGACGCCGAGGAGCTTGCCGGCGCCATGACCGAGCAGCTCGCCTCGCTGTTCGGCGAGGAAACGGCCCGCGACCTGCGCCGCGGCGGCCTCAGGCGCGCATCGTAAGCCGCAGGCCGCTGGCAGCCCCGGGAAAAACCCCGGACAGGAAGCGGGTTCCGGCCGGCCCTTCCGCCACGGCGGTGCGACGGCTTTGATGTTGTCGATCGGCCTGCGGGCAGGTATGGCCTGCAACGAGTCATCAATCGGGACGGCAGCCGCCCATCCCCTTCGAAGCGCCGGCACGGGCCGGTGCAGCAAACCACGATTCCGCAAAGGAGACCGCAATGACGACGCTGCACAAGAACCTCATCGACGGGGAGTGGGTCGGCTCGGACGGGTCGCAGAACGTCAACCCCTCGGACGTTTCGGACATAGTCGGCCTCTACGCCCGCGCCACGGCCGCCGACACGCTTCAGGCGATCGCGGCGGCCAAGGCCGCGTTTCCGGCGTGGTCGCGCTCCGGCATCCTGGAACGGCACGCCATCCTGCGCAAGGCCGCCGACGAGATCCTGGCGCGCAAGGCCGAACTGGGCGAGCTTCTGAGCCGCGAGGAGGGCAAGACGCTGGCCGAGGGCATCGGCGAGGCCACCCGCGCCGGCCAGATCTTCGACTTCTTCGCCGGCGAGGTGCTGCGCCTGTCGGGCGAGCTTGTGCCCAGCGTGCGGCCCGGCGTCGGCGTGGAGATCACGCGCGAGCCGGTCGGCGTGGTCGGCATCATCACCCCGTGGAACTTCCCCATCGCCATCCCGGCCTGGAAGATCGCCCCGGCGCTGGCCTACGGCAACACGGTGGTCGTCAAGCCGGCCGACCTGGTGCCGGGATCGACCTGGGCTATCGTCGACATCCTCGTGCGCGCCGGCCTGCCCAAGGGCGTGCTGAACCTGGTCATGGGCAGGGGCTCCGTCGTCGGCCAGACCCTGCTCGACAGCAAGGACGTCAACGCCATCTCGTTCACCGGCTCAGTCGCCACCGGCAAGCGGGTCGCCGCCGCCTCGATCGAGCACAACCGCAAGTTCCAGCTCGAGATGGGCGGCAAGAACCCGGTGGTGGTGCTGGACGATGCGGACCTGGACGTCGCGGTCTCGACCATCGCCCAGTCGGCCTTCTTCTCGACCGGCCAGCGCTGCACGGCCTCCTCGCGCATCATCGTCACCGAAGGCATCCATGACAAGTTCGTGGAGGCGCTGGCGCAGAAGACGAAGAGCCTGAAGGTCGGCCACGCCCTCGACAAGGCGACCGAGATCGGCCCGGTGGTCGATGCCGGCCAGTTGAAGCAGGACACCGACTACATCGCCATCGGCAAGGCCGAGGGCGCGAAGCTGGTGGCCGGCGGAGAGTTGCTGAAGAAGGACACGGAAGGCTTCTACCTGCAGCCGACGCTGTTCACCGAGGCGACCAACGACATGCGCATCAGCCGTGAGGAAATCTTCGGGCCGGTGGCCAGCGTCATCCGCGTCAGGGACTACGACGAGGCGCTTTCCGTGGCCAACGACACCGAGTTCGGGCTTTCGGCCGGCATCATCACCCAGTCGCTGAAGCACGCAACGCATTTCAAGCGCAATGCGGAAGCCGGCATGGTGATGGTCAACCTGCCGACCGCGGGCGTCGATTTCCACGTGCCGTTCGGCGGGCGCAAGGGTTCCAGCTACGGCCCGCGCGAGCAGGGCAGGTACGCGGCCGAGTTCTTCACCGTCGTCAAGACTGCCTACACCGCCGCGTAGCTTTCCTCTGCCGGGGCGGATCGCTTCCGCCCCGGCTCCTATCGGATCGGCCGAGAGCCGGAACCGCTACTTGCCGAGGCAGGTGGCGGCGTTGTCCCAGTCGCAACTGTCGAGCCCGGTATGGATCACCGGGTCGACCTTCTGGCCTTCGGCCAGCTTCATCATGGTCATGGCCGCCTCATAGCCCATCTGCTCGGGGCGCTGGCCGACCAGCGCGTTGACCTGATGGTCCTTCAGCGCCTGCATCTCCGGCGCCAGCGTGTCGGCCGAGACGATGACGAATTTTCCGCTGGCGATCTTGTCCTTGATCGGGGCGATCACCTGGGCATAGGCCTGCGGCGCGAAGAGCGGCCATCCGCCTTCCAGCACGAAGGCGTCGAGGTCGCTGTTGGCCGTCACCGTGTCGGCCATCATCTGGTTTGCCTTGGCTGCATCGTCGTTCGAATAGAGCGGACATCCACTGATCTCGGTCCAGCCATTCTGTCCGGTCAGCTTTTCGGTCCCCTTCTTGCCGGAAAGTTCGTCGCGGGTGCCGGCGGCGCGTTCGTTGATGTTGGCGGCGGCGGGATTGCCGAGCATGAGGCAGATCTTGCCGCCCTTGGGCATGCGCTTCTTCAGTTCCTGGGCAAGCTTCACGCCCAGTTCGCGGTTGTCGGTGCCGACGAACGCCTTGCGCAGGTCGGCGTCCTGCTGCAGGAGGTCCGCGTCGGCAGTGATGATCGGGATCGTCGGCTTGCGCCGCCGGATGACCTGCGCGATGGCCGGGGCGTTGGACGGCGAGATGGCGATCGCGGCCACCCCCTTGGTCAGCAGATCGTCGACGATCTGCACTTCGGCGCTCTCGTCGGCAGCCGTCGCGGGGCCGGTATAGTAGCACTCGTAGCCCTTCGGCTGGAGTTCCTTGTTGGCGCGCTCGCAGCCTTGATGCATCAAGTCGAAATACGGATTATCGAGTCCCTTGACCACAAGGGCCAGGGTCTTCGTGTCCGCCGCCGTGCCGCTGCCGCAGGTCAGCGCCAGAAGAGCGAGAGCCGCGGCACCTGACAGGAATTTCTTCATGATTTTCCTCCCATGAGTGATGACGGTGCGAAGATTCCGATCCTGTCGGACCGGTGCTCACATCGGGCTATATTTGCAAGTTTCCTTCCGAAGGCGTCGAAACGTCCTTTCAGCACGCAATCGGGAAAGTCGACAATTGCGCAGATGGCCGTGATTTAACGGGCCATCGGCCTTTGGTGTCAATTGCGATCGATCACGCTCACAGTATGTTTATCCGGCGTTCGATTGAAACAGCATCATTATGTCTAGATACTGTGTGGTGACGCCGCCGACGTTTACTTCCGTTGTGCTGATGAATTTCAGGGTAATCTAATATAGAGATCGACCGCGGGCCACCCTCTGCGCGATTTCACGCCCGCACGAAAGAGCCGATGCGGGGTTGCCGGATGCGTTGACCGTGATTGGCGAACATGGCAGCTTTTCACGGTTCGGCCGGCAAACGGCGGCGGCACAAGGGCTCGGCTCGGGAGGAGATCGACCTTGTCAGTGCTGGAACTTGAAGGCGTCTCGAAGCATTTCGGCGCGATAAGGGCGCTGGATGACGTGTCGCTGTCGCTTCAGGCCGGAGAGGTGCTGGGGCTGATGGGCGACAACGGCGCCGGCAAGTCGACGCTGGTCAAGATCATCGCCGGCAATTTCCCGCCGTCGCATGGCGAGATCCGCGTGGACGGCAGGCAGGTGCATTTCCATCGCCCGCTGGATGCCCGCCACAGCGGAATAGAGGTCGTCTACCAGGACCTTGCGCTTTGCGACAACCTGACGGCGGCCGCCAATGTCTATCTGGGGCGCGAATTGCGCAAGGGCGTCTGGCCCCTCCGCATCCTCGACTACAACGCCATGTACCAGCGCTCGCGCGAGCTTTTCGCCGAGCTGAAGTCGGAGACGCGGCCGCGCGATCTCGTGCGCCAGATGTCCGGCGGCCAGCGCCAGGCCGTGGCGATCGCCCGCACGCGGCTGTCGAATGCGCGCATCGTGCTGATGGACGAGCCGACGGCCGCCATCAGCGTGCGGCAGGTGGCGGAGGTCCTGCAACTGATCGAGCGGCTGCGCGAGCAGGGCATCGCCGTCATCCTGGTCAGCCACCGCATGCCCGACGTCTTCGACGTCGCCGACCGCATCGCCGTGATGCGGCGGGGCCGCAAGGTCGCGGACAAGAAAATAGCGGCCTCCTCGCCCGAGGAAGTCACGGCGTTGATCACAGGAGCGATCGAGGCGGCGTGACCCAGGGACAACGAACGATGCTTCTCGTCAAGCCGGATGCCATGGTCGAGCGGAGCCACACGCGATGGTCGGCGCTTTTGTCCAGCCAGGTGTTCTGGGTGGTGGTGGCCACCGTGGTCGCCTGCGTCGGGCTTTCATTGGCCACCACCTCGTTCGCGACCTCGCAGAACCTCTTCAACGTGACGCGCAACTTCGCCTTCGTGGCGATCGTGGCGCTGGGCATGATGGCGGTCATCATCACCGGCGGCATCGACCTGTCGGTAGGCTCGACCATCGGCGTCAGCGGCATCGTGCTGTCCGTCGTCATGCATGCCGGCTATTCCATCTGGGCCGGCGTGGGCATGGCCCTGTTGACCTCCGTCGCCGTCGGGGCGGTCAACGGCTTCTTCATTGCCTATCTCGGCATGCAGCCCTTCGTGGTGACGCTCGGCATGCTCAGCATCGGCCGCAGCCTGGCCATGGTGATCTCGCAGAACCGCACGATCTTCGAATTCGGCCCGGACGGCTCGACCCTGCTGGCGATCGGCGGCGGCTCGACCTTCGGCGTCGCCAATCCGGTGCTCGTGCTCATCGTCCTGGCACTGGTCTTCGGATTCGTCTTCCGCTGGACGCGCTGGGGGCGCTATGTCTACGCCATCGGCGGCAACGAGCACGCCGCCAATCTGACCGGCGTTCCGGTCCGGCGCATAAAGTGCTCGGTCTATGCGGTCGCCGGGCTGATGTGCGGCGTTGCAGCCGTGCTGGAGGTCGGCTGGCTCGGCGCGGTGACGACAGGCCTCGGCACGGGCGACGAATTGCGCGTCATCGCCGGCGCCGTCATCGGCGGCGCCAACCTCATGGGCGGCGTCGGCAGCGCTTTCGGGGCGGTCATCGGCTCGGCGCTCATCGAGGTCATCCGCAACAGCCTCATCCTGCTCGGCGTCGACTCGTTCTGGCAGGGCACGTTCGTGGGCTCGTTCATCATCGTCGCCGTACTCTTCAATCGCCTGAGCGGCGAGCGCAGGGAGTGACGACGACCGCGCGCCGCCCACCAGGCTTGCCGGCGTCGCCGCCGCTGGGCGCCAAAAACACGAAAGCCGCGGAATTCCGCGGCTTTCCTGTTTGTCCGGGGCGGCCGGAGCGTCTTCGCATTTCTCCGAAACACGAAGACGCTGCGCCTTTCGGCTTGCAGACGATTCCGGATGGGAAGCGTGTTCCCGCTTTTCCGGTATCGCTCCGGATCAGTCGATCTGGAAGTAGTTGTACTTGCCGTCGTCGCCCTTCTTCCACTGGTAGATGACGTAGTCGGCGTCGGTGCGGTCGCCCTTCTCGTTGAAGGAAAGCTCGCCCAGAACGGTCTTGAACGGACCCTTTTCCTTGATGGCCTTGGCCACTTCCTGCGGATCGTTGGTGCCGGCGGCGGCGGCCGCCTGCGCGATCACCTGCGTGGCCGCATAGGAGTAGAGCGTGTAGGCTTCCGGCTCGAAGCCGGAGGCGCGGAACTTCTCCACCACTTCCTTGGCGGCCGGGTTCTTGCGCGGATCGGGGCCGAAGGTGTTGTAGGTGCCGGCAACGGCGTCGCCCGCGATGGAGGCCAGTTCGTTGGACACGATGCCGTCGCCCGAGAACAGCGGCGCCTTCAGGCCCTGGTCGGCCGACTGGCGGATGATGAGGCCGGCTTCGGTGTGCAGGCCGCCCCAGTAGATCAGGGTGACGCCGGCTTCCTTCATCTTGGCGATGAGGGCCGAGAAGTCCTTGTCGCCGACATTGACGCCTTCATACATGACTTCCTTCATGCCATGGTCGTTCAGCGCCTTCTTGGTGGCGTCGGCGAGGCCCTGGCCATAGGGGGTCTTGTCATGGATGACGGCGATCTTGGCGTCCTTGAAATGCTCGGAGATGTAGGCGCCGGCGACGTCGCCCTGCTGGTCGTCGCGACCGCAGACGCGGATGGTGTTCCACAGGCCCGCATCGGTGAACTGCGGGTTGGTGGCGGCCGGCGTCACTTCCAGGATGCCGTTCTCGGCATAGACCTCGGAGGCCGGGATCGACACGCCCGAGTTGAAGTGGCCGACCACGAACTTGACGCCGTCGGCGACGAACTTGTTGGCCACCGAAATGCCCTGCTTCGGGTCGGACTGGTCGTCGCCGATCGAGAGCTTGATCTGCTCGCCGTTCATGCCGCCGGCCGCGTTGATATCGGCCACGGCCTGCTCCGCGCCCTTCTGCAACTGCGCGCCGAAGGCGGCGTTAGGACCAGTGATCGGGGCGCCCACACCCATCAGAACGTCGGCCCAGGCCGAACCGCTGAACGCCAGGATGGCCGTCAGGGCCACAGCCGACAAAAGTGACTTTCTCATTGAACACTCCCATTTACGAGTGGGCCGGAGGTTGCCTTCGTGCGATGCCCACCCATCTCGCAGAAGGCGTAGTTTGCCCATTTTCGGGACCTTGTCACGCCGATTCCGACTCCGGCGCCGCGTCCGCCCGCCTCAGCTTTTCGGTTTCCAGCTCAGCGGGGACGTCTTTTCGTAGAGCCAGTTGTACTGCGTCACCATCTGCCTGGTGCGGGTGTACTGGAAGCCGAGGAAGCCCAGCACCATCAGCACGATCGTGTCCACCGCATAGTATTGCAGCGAAAACATCGTGCCGTTGAACAGGGCGTGATGGATGAAGCGCACGCCGATGCCGAGCCCCAGCAGATAGAAAAACAGGGTGGTCGGCGGCCGCCAGGTCTGGGCGCAGGCCCGGCCCGTCATCCAGGCCGCCCAGCCGCCCAGCAGGCAGGTGACGAAGAAGAACTGCCAGATCGAGGGTTCTTCGTGGAGAATGCCTTGCATGGATAAGACTCCCGATATCAGTGGTGGCCGCCTTCGAGATAGGCGGCGCGCACTTCCGGATTGGCCAGCAGCTCCTTGCCGGTGCCGCTCATGGTGATGTTGCCGTTGACCATGACGTAACCGCGCGTGGCCAGCTTGAGCGCGCCGAAGGCGTTCTGCTCGACCAGGAAGACGGTCAGCCCCTGCGTGCGGTTCAGCTCGCGGATGGCGTCGAAGATCTGCTTGACGATGAGCGGAGCGAGGCCGAGCGACGGCTCGTCCAGCAGAAGCAGCTTCGGCCGCGCCATCAGCGCGCGCCCGATGGAGAGCATCTGCTGCTCGCCGCCGGAAAGCGTGCCGCCGCGCTGGCCGATGCGCTCCTTGAGCCGCGGAAACAGCGCGAACACCTTCTCGACGTCCTCGTCGAAATGCTTGAGGTTGTCGAGGCTGGCGCCCATCTGCAGGTTTTCCATCACCGTCATGCGCGGGAAGATGCGCCGGCCTTCCGGCGACTGCGCGATGCGCATGCGCGCGATCTGGTGCGTGGGCAGGCGGGTAATGTCGACACCGCCGAAATGGATGGTGCCGGAACGTGCGCGCGGCGCGCCGAAGATGGTCATCATCAGCGTCGACTTGCCGGCGCCGTTGGCGCCGATCAGGGTGACGATCTCACCCTCGTTGACGCTGACATTGACGCCGTTCAGCGCCCGGATGTTGCCGTAGTAGGTGTGGACGCTCTTGATGTCGAGCAAGGCTGCACCGGTCATCACTTGCCCTCCCCACGCTTGCCGGAAGCCGGCCGGGCCGTTCTTTTCGGCGCCGTCTCAGGTGCTGCCTTGGGCGCGGCCGAGCTGTGGCTGGACGCGACCTTGCCCGCGTCCACCCGGCGCGAGAATTCGGTTTCCTTGCCCTTGGCGAGCAGCCTGGCCTGCTTGATCCATTCCTCGCGGGCGATGCGCCCGTCGAAGGCCAGATAGGCTTCGACAGCCGCCACGTCCGCCTTCTTCCAGGCGGCGATCTGGTCGAAATGGAAGATGCCGTGCTCGTTGAGCTTCTTCTCGTTCACCGTTCCGATGCCCTTGACGCGGGTGAGATTGTCGGGACGGCCGCCGCGCGGGGCCGGGAGACGGTTGGAGATGCCGGCGGACTGGCCGCCGGAAGTCCTGCCCTTGCCGGCGGCATCGGCCTGCGCGGGCGCGGCCTTTGCGGAAGCGGACCTCGCAGGGGCGGGCTTGGTAGAGGCGGCCTTGGCGGCGGGCGCGCGCTTCGCCCGCGGGGCAGAAGCGGGTTCGGCCGGGCCCGTCCGGGCCTGCGTGCGCATGCGCGCCTCAACCTGATCGGCTTTCGAAGCGCCCCTGGACACGGTGACCCGCTCGCCCTCGTCGCCATGGCCGATCGTCTCGCCGATCGGACCGGCTAGCATGGAGGCGGAAGGCTCCGGCCCCTGGTCGGCAGCGGGCCCGGTGTCGAGCTGCTCGATGACGTCCTCGTCGCCGACCGCCGTCAGCACCTCTTCCACCTCCTCGTCGTCGACGCCCAGATAGGCGGCGATGACGCGCGGATCGGTGCGCACCGCCTCGGGGTTGCCGTCGGAGATCTTGCGGCCGTATTCCAGCACCACGATATGGTCGGAGATCTGCATGACAACCGACATGTCGTGTTCGATCAGCAGGATCGAGGTGCCGGTGTTGTTCTTGATGTCCATCAAGAGCGTGTTGAGCGCCAGCGATTCCTTCGGGTTCAGGCCAGCGGCGGGTTCGTCGAGGCACAGAAGCTCCGGGCCGGTGCACATGGCGCGCGCGATCTCCAGCCGCCGCTGCGCGCCGTAGGGCAGGTCGCCGGCGGGATCGTCGGCGCGCTCGGTGAGGTCGGCCTTGTCCAGCCAGTATTTGGCAAGCTCGATGGATTCGGCCGACGCCTTGCGGTAGCCGCTGAAGCCGAGCAGGCCGAGGAAGGTGTAGCCCGAGGCCTTCATGAGCTTGTTGTGCTGGGCCACCAGCAGGTTCTCCAGCACCGTCATGCCCGAGAACAGGCGGATGTTCTGGAAGGTGCGGGCCACCTTGGCCCTGGCGGTGATCTGGAAGTCGGGCAGGCGCTCCAGCAGGAACTCCTGGCCGCCGCTGTTGGTGAAGCGGATCATGCCCTCGGAGGGCTTGTAGAAGCCGGTGATGCAGTTGAACACCGTGGTCTTGCCGGCGCCGTTGGGGCCGATCAGTGCGGTGATCTCGCCGCGCTTCGCCTCGAAGGACAGGTCGCCGATGGCCACGAGGCCGCCGAACTTCATCGACAGGTGCTCGACCTGGAGCAATGCGTTGTTCATGGTGGTGTTCGCGTCCATCAGCCGTGGCCCTCCTTGGTGAAGGAGCCGGCAACGGCCTTGCGTTCTTTCAGGAATGCGGTGGGTTGTCGGCTGGCCACGAAGCCGCGCGGTTTCCAGACCATGACGATGACCATGGCCAGGCCGAACAGCAGCATGCGGTAGAGTTCCGGCGTGAAGTCCGGCCCGAACACGGCTTTCAGGAAGCTCAGCTCGCGCAGGATCTCGGTGCCCCCGATCATCACCACGGCCGCGACCGCGATGCCGCCGAGCGAGCCCATGCCGCCCAGCACCACGATGGCCAGGATGATGGCCGATTCCAGGAACACGAAGGATTCGGGGCTGACGAAGCCCTGGCGGGCGGCGAAGAACGAGCCGGCGAAGCCGCCGAACATGGCGCCGGTGGCGAAGGCCGTCAGCTTGGTGGTGGTGGTGTTGATGCCGAGCGAGCGGCAGGCGATCTCGTCCTCGCGCAGCGCCTCCCAGGCGCGGCCGACGGGCATGGCCCGCAGCCGCATGGTGACGAAGGCCGTCAGCAGGCACAGAAGCACTGCCAGATAGTAGAGGAAGATCTTGTAGTAGGCGCCCGACTGCGCGATGCCGAACACCTTGGAGATATAGTTCGGGTCGGAGACGTTGAACGATATCAGCCCGAAGAAGCTGACCTTGGGAATGCCGGAAATGCCGGCCGAGCCGTTGGTCACCTCACGCCAGTTGATCAGCACCAGGCGGATGATCTCGCCGAAGGCGAGCGTGACGATCGCCAGATAGTCGCCGCGCAGGCGCAGCACCGGGAAGCCGAGCAGGATGCCCCAGAAGGCGGCCATGCAGCCGGCGGCCGGCAGCAGGATCCAGAAGGACAGGCCGTAATGCGTGCCGAGCAGCGCATAGGCATAGGCCCCCACCGCATAGAAGGCGACATAGCCCAGGTCGAGCAGCCCGGCCAGGCCGACGACGATGTTGAGGCCCCAGGCCAGCATCACGTAGATGAGAATCTGGATGCCGAAATTGTCGACCCATTTCAGCGAGCCCTGGAAACCGACCAGCGAGACGATGACGACGGGATAGAGGAACAGGATCGCGATGCCGATCTTGTTGGCGTTGCGGCGGATGAAGCCGGCTTCGGCGACCGTGACGGGCTTGGTCGCCTTGGTGGCGCGGGCGCGCGCCATGGCCGGCTGCAGAAAGCCGACATAGGCGAAGCGCCCGGCCATGGTGATCGCCACCACGATGGCGAGAAGGCCCCAGCGCTGGACCAGGATCAGTTCGTTGTGGATGTTCTGGTCGGTCTTGAGGCCGATGAACAGGACGAACAGGCCGAAGGAGATGACGCCGGCATAGAGCGCCTCGCGCACGGCCCGGGTGACCAGGCTCGCCTCCGAGGCGGCGCCTTGGGTGGATGCGGTAACGGCCATGGCGTCAGACCTTTTCGACTTCTGGCCGGCCGAGGATGCCGGAGGGCAGGAAGATCAGCACGATCGCCAGGATGGAGAAGGCGGCGACGTCCTTGTAGTCGATCGAGAAATAGGCCGACCACATCGATTCGATGAAGCCGATCATCAGCCCGCCGATCACCGCGCCGGGGATCGAGCCGATGCCGCCGAGCACCGCGGCGGTGAATGCCTTCACGCCGGGCACGAAGCCGTCGGAGAACACCACGACGCCGTAATACATCAGGAACAGCGTGCCGGCGACGGCGGCCAGTGCCGCGCCCATGATGAAGGTCAGCGACACCGTGCGGTCCACGTCGATGCCGAGCAGGGCCGCCATCTTCTGGTCCTGCTCGCAGGCGCGCTGCGCGCGGCCGAGCGAGGTGCGGTTGACCACGTACCAGAAGATCGCCAGCAAGGCCGCCGTGACGATGACGATGACGATCTGCTTCAGCGAAATCGAGATGCCGTAGATGTTGTAGACCTGGCTGACCATGGGCGGGATCGGCTTGTTGCGCGGCCCCTGCGTGACCTGCACGAAGTTCGACAGCGCGATCGACATGCCGATGGCGGTGATCAGCGGCGCCAGGCGGAAGGAGCCGCGCAGCGGGCGATAGGCCACCTTCTCGATCACCCAGTTGTAGAGGCCGGTGAGCAGCATGGCCACGATCATCATGATGAGCAGCGCCACCACGACCGGCACGGAATAGAACAGCGCTCCGAGAAGCAGGAAGACGATCAGCGCGGTGAAGGCGCCGACCATGAAGATGTCGCCATGGGCGAAGTTGATCATGCCGATGATGCCGTAGACCATCGTGTAGCCGATCGCGATCAGCCCATAGATCGATCCCAGCGTCAGCCCGTTGATCACTTGCTGAACGAAGTATTGCATATTTGCGAGGCTCCCCTGAGGCGTCGCCCCAAGAGCGCGCCTCTTTTCGTATTTCCCCTAGTGGTACGGCTTTGAGACCGGATTGCAATGCGTTTTTCGTATCAGGCCGGGCGTTTCCCGCTTGCCGGTTCCCGGCCTCTGCTTCATGCCATCCGCTCTATGGATCATGGCGGAACCTATCATTGGCCCAACGCAATGTCTTTGACGATTGCGGTCGATAATGCGCCCTTCTTCGAAGATTTCCCGGTCAAAAGAATTTGATGAGACGGATCGTTGCGTCAGCGATGGTGAATGTTTCGCGCAAAATTCCTCCCGCAGCCCGTCCCGCGGCTATTTGACGACGAAGCCGTGGGCGAACGGGTCGCGCTCGTCGATGAAGATGGTGTTCAGGCCCGTCATGCGCGCCCAGCCGCCGATCGAAGGCACGATCGCCGGCTTGCCGGCCACCGTCGTCTCCTTTTCCACCCGGCCCTTGAACAGCGAGCCGATGATCGATTCATGCACGAAATCGTCGCCGGCCTTGAGCCTGCCCTTGGCGTGGAGCTGGGCCATGCGCGCCGAGGTGCCGGTGCCGCAGGGGCTGCGGTCGATGGCCTTGTCGCCGTAGAAGACGGCATTGCGCGCATGGGCCTGCGCGTCGCGGGGCGCGCCGGTCCACAGCATGTGCGACAGCCGGTTGATGTCCGGGTTCTCCGGATGCACGAAGGAATATTTCTCGTTGAGCCGCTGGCGCACCACCGGGCTCCAGGCGATCAGGTCGCCGGCCGAATGATCGGCCATGTCGGAAAAGTTCTCCTGCGGTTCGACGATGGCGTAGAAATTGCCGCCATAGGCGACATCCACCCGGATCTCGCCGAGCTGCGGGCACTCCACCGTCAGCCCCTCGGCATAGAGGAAGGACGGCACGTTGGTGATGCGCACCTCCTCGACATATTCGCCGACCTGCCTGTATTCGGCCACCACCAGCCCGGCCGGCGTGTCGAGCCGCAGCACGCCCGGCGTCTTCGGCTTCACCAGTCCCTGCTCGATCGCCATGGTCACGGTGCCGATGGTGCCGTGGCCGCACATGGGCAGGCAGCCCGAGGTCTCGATGAACAGGATCGCCACGTCGCAGTCCGGCCGCGTCGGCGGATACAGGATCGAGCCCGACATGACGTCGTGGCCGCGCGGCTCGAACATCAGGCCGGTGCGGATCCAGTCGTACTCGGCCAGGAAATGCGCGCGCCGCTCCATCATGGTCGCACCTTCGAGCCGGGGGCCGCCGCCCGCCACCAGTCGCACCGGATTGCCGCAGGTGTGGCCGTCGATGCAGAAGAAGGATTTTTTTGCCATGATGGCCTCCGGTGATCAGAAACGCTTGGGGCTGAAGGGAGAAAGATCGGTCGCGGGAGCGTGGCCCGCAACCAGATCGCGGATCAGGCGTCCGGTGGCCGCCGCCTGGGTAAGCCCGAGATGGCCGTGACCGAACGCATAGAAGACGCCGGATGTGCGGGCGCTGCCGATGACGGGCAAAGAATCGGGCAGGGACGGACGGAAGCCCATCCACTCGCGGCCGCCGGACGCGTCGAGCCCCGGCAGGAATTGTCTCGCTTTCGCCAGCATCGCTTTCGAGCGCCTATAATCGGGCGGCCGGTCCAGTCCGGCAAGCTCCACGGCGCCGCCGACGCGCAGGCCAGTCGACAGCGGCGTGACGACGAAGCCGTGGCCCGAGAAGATGAGCTGCCGCTTCACGTCGAACGCGCCTGCAGGCAGCGTGGTATTGTAGCCGCGCTCGGTCTCCAGCGGGATCCTGTCGCCCAGCGCGGCGGCGAGCCTGTGGGACCATGCGCCGGCGGCGACGATCACCTGCCTGGCGCGGACCGTCCTGGAGCCGGAGCCGCCGACGACTTCGAGATTGAAGCCGGACGGGCCGTCGGCGCCGATGTTGCGCACGGTCGCCGGTTCGAAGCGCGCGCCCTTGCGCTCGGCATAGGCCCATACCGCCTTGCCCAGCAGCTTGGGGTCGGCGACCGTTTTCCAGCCCGGCACGAAGGTGCCCTTGACGAAGCGCGGCGACAGGCCGGGCTGGAGGGCGGCCAGCTCCTGCCCCTCGACATGGCGGTAGGCGATGCCGAAACGGTCGCGCGCGGCCCAGCCGGGCAGGGCGGCGGAAAATTCGGCAGCGCTTTCGTAGAGTTCCAGCGAGCCGTCCTCGCGCAGCATCGTTGCGGTTCCGGAACGGTCCATCAGGCCGGCCCATTCGCTTTCGGCCAGCTTCATCAGCTCCGCCTGCGCGGCCAGGGCGCCCTCATACCTTCCGGGTGCACCGGCGCGCCAGAAGCGATAGAGCCAGGGCAGCAGCCGCGGCAGATAGGCCGGCGGGATCGCCAGCGGCCCGAGCGGGTCGGCCAGCCATTTCGGCAAGTTCTTCATCATGCCCTTCTGGGCGAGCGGCAGCACGTCGGAAAAGGCGAAGGCGGCGGCGTTGCCGGAACTCGTTTCCTCGCAGATGCCGGTGCGGTCGAAGACGGCGACGTCGTGCCCCGCCTCGGCCAGATAGGCCGCCGCGCAGATGCCGACGATGCCGCCGCCGACGATGGCGATGTCCGGCGCGGATGCTGCTGTCATGGATGGCCTCGTCCCTGCCGTCGGCTTCGGCCGATCTGGTTGCGGCGACCTGGGATGCGATCGGCGCAGGTCTCCACAGGCTGATATATCAGGCATATATCTTGGCGCGAAAGCGGTTGTCAATCGGCTTTTCGGCTTGATATATCAAAGCCAAATCAATGGGGAACGCTGATATTGGACAAGAGCGGCAACGAGAGGCAGCGTGTCGAGCAGCCGGTCGAGCCGGTCAGCCTCAAGGCCTATCACGCCCTGGAGAGGATGATCGTCACGCTGGAACTGGCGCCGGGCGGCGTCACCACCGAGCGCGCTTTGATCGAGAAGCTTTCGCTCGGCCGCACGCCGGTGCGCGAGGCCATCCAGCGGCTTGCGTGGGAGGGGCTGATTTTCGTGCGCCCGCGCGCGGGCCTGGAAATCGCGCCGCTGCTGGCGGCCGACTGGCTGCGCGTGCTGGATGCGCGGCGCGGCGTCGAGATCGTGCTTGCCTGCTCGGCGGCGCGCGCCCTTACCCCCGAGACGGCGGCGCTTTTCCATGCCAACGCCGTGGCCATTCACGAGGCCGTTCTGGCCAAGGACGTGCTGGGTTTCCTGGCGGCGGACAAGGCGCTGGACGAGGCGCTCGCCCGCGCCGCCGACAATGAATACGCCGCGCGGGTCGCCGCGCCCCTGCAGACGCACAGCCGCCGTTTCTGGTTCCGCTTCCAGAGCGGCACGGGGCTGGCCGAATCGGCCGGCAATCACGTCGCGCTGATCCGCGCCATCCTCGAGCGCGACGAGGCGCAGGCGGGCGAGGAGGCTGACCGGCTGATGTCGCTGCTGCGCCTGCATGCCCAGGCCGCAGCCATGCGGTAGCTGCCGGAATTGATGCCGCTAGCTTATGCCGCCAGGGCGGGCTGGCTCCAGCGCGCGGCGATCAGCCGGTAGGGGATCAGCGCGAAGACGGCGATGGCGAGCTTGACCGAAAGGTCGCCCAGCGCCCACGACACCCAGCGCATCGTCTCCACGGGCGCCACCCCCATCAAGGGCGCGGCCTCCAGCGCGAAGGGTTCGTTCGGGCCGGCAAAGGCGAAGGCGGCGGAAAAGGCGATGGAGAAGAACACCGCCGTGTCGAACACCGAGCCGACGAGCGTGCCGAAGATCGGCGCGCGCCACCAGCTCTGCCGGCGCAGCCGGTTGAACACGGTGACGTCGAGGAGCTGTGCGGTCAGGAAGGCGGCGCCCGAGGCCATGGCGATGCGCGCCAGCCTCGCGGCCTGCGTCTCGAAGCCGACCAGGCCTGCGCGGAACAGCAGGGGCGGCACCACGATCGAGCACACCACCGCCGTCATGAAGCCGATGAAGACGATCCGGCGCGCGACGGCCGGCCCGTAGCGGCGGTTGGCGAGATCGGTGACGAGGAAGGAGAAGGGATAGGTGAAGGCGCCCCAGGTCAGGATATCGGCCAGCGAGAGACCGCCGACCGTGCCATGCATGGGAAATTGCACCAGCACGTTGGAGGCCACGACGACGATCGCCATGGCCGCCACGAAGGGCATGTATCTTTTCAGGAAATTCATTTTTTTAACCTGGGTGATGGAACCAGTGAAACGCCCTGGAGGGCGCTCCGGCAAGGCGGTCGTCCCCCGCCTGTATTTCCTAAGGCTTCAGGCCGCGGCCTGCTCGGCCAGCTTCTTGGCGATCTGCTTCTTGAGCAGGCGCGCGCGCGGCGACAGCTCGTCGGCGTCGGCCTTGGCCAGGAAGCCGTCGAGGCCGCCGCGATGCTCGACCGAGCGCAGCGCCGCCGCCGAGATGCGCAGGCGCACGTTCTGGTTCAGCGCTTCCGAGATCAGCGTGACGTTGACGAGGTTGGGCAGGAAGCGGCGACGCGACTTGTTGTTGGCGTGGCTGACATTGTTGCCGCTCATGACCGCCTTGGCGGTGAGTTCGCAGGTGCGGGACATTTTGCTACCTTCAGGTCTGCGGCCAAAACCTTCGTGCCCGCGCTGGACGGCGCGCGAATGGCGGAAGCGGCCTCATGGAAAAGTCGGGGGTTCCATAGTGGCATTTCTCGCAAGCGTCAAGCGCAAGCTGCCCGCAGCGGACGGCGATACCATATTAACGCCGGAATCGGGCCGGATGGAACCGCCGAGGGACATGGAAGGCCGCGTCGGCCGCAAAGATGCGCCGACGGCCGCAGACAGGGATTGCTTTCACGAATGTTCCTCCGCCGTTTCCTGATCGCGGCCCTGGCCGCCGCCGCCCTGCCCGGCGGTGCCCGCGCCGCCGGCCCCGAAGCCTTCCGCGGCGACTACACCGTGTCCTTCCTCGGCCTCACGGTGGCCCGCGCGAATTTTTCCAGCCGCTATGAGGGCGCCGGCTACGCCATTTCGGGCAGCGTCGCGGCCGCCGGGCTGGCGCGCATCTTCGACGACACCGAGGGCACGGTCACGGCTTCGGGGCGTCTGACCGGCAAGGGGCTGGAGCCGCGCGCCTTCCGCGCCGACTACACGTCGGGAAAAAAGTCTTCACTGGTCGCCATCCAGTTTTCGCGCGGCGCGGTCGCCTCCACCAAGGTGCTGCCGCCGCCGAAGAAGCGCGGCGACGACTGGCTGCCGCTCGGTGCCGGCGACCTGAAGGGGGTGACCGACCCGATCGCGGCCACCGTGGTGCGCGCGGCAAGCCTGGACGAGGTCTGCGGCCGCACCGTGAAGATGTATGACGGCGAGATGCGCGCCAACCTCAACCTTTCCTTCGTCGAGAAGGGGGCCATCGCGGTGACGGGTTATCGCGGCCCCACAGTCACCTGCCGGCTCGCCTTCCAGCCGGTGTCCGGCTATGCGCGGGAGCGCAAGGCGCTGAAATTCCTGCGCGACCGCAGCCGCATCATGGTGACGTTTGCGCCGGTCGGGCAAAGCGGGGTATATGCGCCCGTCCGCGCCACCATCGGCACCGAGATCGGCACCGTCACGGTCCGGGCGCGGCTGTTCGAGGCACTGGAATAGGCGCGAGGCGCGCCGGCAGGAGGAAAGCTTGGCGCGCGCGACCCTCATCGGCTTCTCGGCAGTGGCGATGTGGGCGCTGCTGGCGCTTTTCACCGACGCCTCCGGCACCATGCCGCCCTTCCAGCTCTCGGCCATGACCTTTGCCATCGGCACCTGCGTGGGGCTTGCCGCGCGCCTGTTCGTGCCGGCCGCGGCCGCACCGCAGAAGATTCCGCCGCAGGTGTGGGCGATCGGCATTCTGGGCCTGTTCGGCTACCACTTCTTCTACTTCACCGCGCTGCGCAACGCGCCGCCGGTGGAGGCGAGCCTGATCGCCTATCTGTGGCCGCTGCTGATCGTGCTGGGATCGGCGCTGATGCCGGGCGAGCGGCTGGCCTGGAACCATGTCGCCGGCGCGCTGCTGGGCCTGGCCGGCACCTTCCTGATCGTCACCAAGGGCGGCGTGCTCGCCTTCGACGCGCGCTACGGCTTCGGCTACGCCATGGCGGCGGTGTGCGCGCTGGTGTGGTCTTCCTATTCGCTGCTGTCGCGGCGCTTCCCCTCCGTGCCGACCACGATCGTCACCTGGTTCTGCCTGGCCACCTCGGTGCTGTCGCTGGCCTGCCATCTCGTGCTGGAGGAAACCGTCTGGCCCGGTTCGGCCGGGCAATGGCTGGCGGTGCTGGGCCTGGGCCTGATGCCGGTGGGCGCGGCCTTCTATGCCTGGGACATCGGCGTCAAGCGCGGCAACATCCAGGTGCTGGGCGCGGCAAGCTATGCGGCGCCGCTCCTGTCGACGCTGGTGCTGATAGCCTTCGGCTTCGCCGAGCCGTCCTGGCGCATCCTGGCCGCCTGCGTGCTGATCACCGGCGGCGCCGTGCTGGCGGCGAAGTCGCTGCTGTTCGCCCGCCGCCGCAGCGTGCCGGGCGAGGCCGGCGCGTGAGGCGCCGCCCCCCTCAAGCGTCCTTGTATTTGACGCCGGGCAGCACGCACAGCATCTCGTAGAGCAGGTTGGCGGCGGTGATGGCCGTGGTGCCGGTGGTGTCGAAGGGCGGGCTCACTTCGACCAGGTCGCAGCCGACCAGGTCGAGGCCGCGGCAGCCGCGGATCAGCTCGATGCCCTGGATGACGGTCAGCCCGCCGATCTCCGGCGTGCCGGTGCCGGGTGCATAGGCCGGGTCGAGGCTGTCGATGTCGAAGGACAGATAGGTCTTGTGGTTGCCGATGCGCTTCCTGATGTCGGCGATCAGCGGCGCCAGCGACTTGTGCCAGCACTCCTCCGCCGGCACGACGGTGAAGCCCTTGTCGCGCGACCAGTCGAAATCCTCGGCCGTGTAGCCGGTGCCGCGCAGGCCGATCTGGAACACCAGGTCGGGTTTCAGGCAGCCGTCCTCGTAGGCGCGGCGGAAGGGCGTGCCATGGGCGATCTTCTCGCCGAACATGGTGTCGTTGATGTCGGCATGGGCATCGACATGGATCAGCGCCACCGGCCCGTGTTTTGCGGCCATGGCCTGCAACACCGGATAGGTCAGCGTGTGGTCGCCGCCGATGGTCAGCGGGATGCAGTCATGCGCCAGGATGCGGGCGATGCCCTCGCGGATCAGGCCGACGGTGGCGGGCAGGTTGAAGGTGTTGATGGCGATGTCGCCGACATCGGCCACCTGCAGGCTCTCGAAGGGAGCGGCGCGGGTGGCCATGTTGTAGGGGCGGATCATCACCGATTCGGCGCGCACCTGGCGCGGGCCGTAGCGGGTGCCGGAGCGGTTGGAAGCGCCGATGTCCATGGGGATGCCGACGAAGCAGGCGTCCAGGCCCGCGGCGGTGGCCGCCTGCGGCAGCCGCATCATCGTGCCCGGGCCGCCGAAGCGGGGCATCTCGTTGCCGCCCATGGGCTGGTTGAACTGCCTGTCTGCCATGTCGGTCTCCCTGCGGCGCCGTCCGGGCGCCGAACAATTCACTACCCCTGTCGTCCCGGCGCGTCCATCGAACGCGCAGGAACGGCAGGCAAGAATCAGAAATTATCCTTGCGCTTGCGGATCTCGGCAAAGACCTCGGCGTCCGTGGCGTTCTCCATGCCGAGATTGCGGCGGATCGCCGGATCGGCCCAGCGCAGGAACGGATTGGTGGCCAGTTCCTCGCCGATCGTGGTCGGCAGCGTCGGCTTGTCGTCGGCCCGCAGCGCCTCGATCTTCCTGGCGCGCGCCTGCAGGGCGGCGTTGTCGGGGTCGATGGTCAGGGCGAACCTGGCGTTGGACAGCGTGTATTCGTGGCCGCAATAGACCGTGGTGTCGGCGGGCAGCGCGGCAAGCTTCTTCAGCGAATCGTGCATCACCTCGGGCGGCGCCTCGAACAGCCGCCCGCAGCCCAGCGCAAACAGCGTGTCGGCGGTGAACACCACCTTCGACCCGGGGAAGTGATAGGACACGTGGCCCGCCGTATGGCCGGGCGTGGAAATGACCTCCACCGTCTCGGAGCCGAACGGCACCGTCGAGCCCTGCCCGACCGTCTCGTCGATGCCGGGAATCTTGTCCTTCTCCGCCTCGGGGCCGACGATGCGCAGGCCGAAGCGCTGCTTGAGCGCCAGATTGGCCTCGACATGGTCGACATGATGATGCGTGGTGAAGATCAGCTTCGGCGTCCAGCCCGTGCGCTTGACCGCGGCGAGGATCGGAGCCTCCTCGGGGGCGTCGACCAGCGCGACGTCGCCCGTCGCCGGATCGCGCAGCAGCACGCCGAAATTGTCGCTCAGGCACATGAACTGTTCGACCTGGATCGCCATACTGAAACTCCTTGTCCGGTTGTCTTTTGCGGCAGACATAGGATGGCGGACGGTGGATGTCACGCGTCGGGGCGCAAGAACGCCCGCGGCCCTTTGCTGCGCCGCGGGCGATGCCCCGTGCCGCAGGGCGGGACCGTCAGGTCGAGATCATCTTCTTCTCGATGCCGACGCCGGCGGCGACCGCGCGCTCGTATTCCAGCGGCACCGTCGCCGAATCCTGCAGCGCTATGCCCGTGGAATCGAACAGGGTGATGTCGTCGTCGGAGGTGCGCCCCTTCTTGCGGCCGGTGATGACTTCGCCGATCTCGCCGGCGACGTCGTCTTCCGTGATGAAGCCTTCCGAAAGCGGCACGTTGATCTCGCCGTCCGTGCGGCACTGGCGGATGTCGTCGACGAAGATGCGGGCGCGCTTGAGGATCTCGCGCTCCAGCTCCTGGTCGCCCTTCTTGTCGGCGCCGACGGCGGCGATGTGGGTGCCCGGCGCGATCCATTCGTTCTTGACGATGGGACCGCGCGCCGGGGTGATGGTGACGACAACGTCGGCGCCGCGAACGGTCTCTTCCAGGTTTGTCGAGGGCCTGATCTCGAAGCTGTCGTATTTCGGCTGCTGCTCCTTGACGAAATGGTCGAGCGTGTCCTGGCCGCGGCTCCAGATGCGCACCTCCTTCCAGGGCCGCACGACATTGCATGTCGCCAGCGCGCCCTCGGCCATGTGGCCGGCGCCGACGATGGCCAGCGTGCGCGCATCCTCGCGGGCCATCCATTTGGTGGACACGGCGGCCGCGGCCCCGGTGCGCATGACGGTGTGGTAGCTGCCGTCGACGATCGCCAGCGGAAAGCCGGTCTCAGGATGCGTGTAGATCAGGATGGAGAACACCGTCGGCAGATTGAAGCGCTCGCGGTTCCACTCGCGTATGGAAACCCATTTGCAGGCGGCGGCGTGGGGCTCTTCGATGTAGGAAGGCATGGCTTCCCATTCGCCCGGGAAGCGGTCCAGCACGATATGCCCCTTCGGGTCCATGTAGTAGCGGCCCTCGCCATGCATGCGATAGGCCTGCTCGACGCAATCGTTGTATTCCTTCGGCGTCACGAGCCCGATCATCTCGCTGCGGCCGAGAATCAAGGTCTTTCGGTTGGCCCAGTTCTCCATCTGTACTTCCTCCCTGTTGGCAAGATGGTTCCCGGTCGAAGCCGGGGTTCAGTTGATCATGTAGCTCTTGCCCACCTGCATGCTGGTGTTGATGAAGCGCTGCATGGGCGCGGACAGGCTGGAGCGGCGCCAGGCCAGATGGGTTTCCACCAAAAGGTCCGTGGCGATGGGGCGGGCGACCACCGAGCCGCCGCCGCAGAAGCGCGGCAGGCCGCAGAACACGGTGACGCCGACGCCCGCCGTCACCAGCCCGAGAAGGCCGGTGAGGCTGGAGGCCTCCTGGCCGACGGTCATCATGCGGCCGTTGCGCTGGAAGAGATCGGTCATGATGCGCCGGAAGGTGGGCCACTCCGAGGTGGTGCCCATGACCAGCTCCTCGCCGGCCAGGTCCTCGACGGTGACCTCGGCCCTGGCGGCGAGCGGATGGTCCACCGGCATGAGCGCGACGAGACGGTGCTGGGCCACGGCGCGGGACTCGATTTCGGAACTGTTGAACGAGCCCTCGATGAAGCCCAGGTCGATCTCGCCCTGCAGGATGCGGTCGCGCTGCATGGGCGCGGTCATGTAGGTGAGCTCCAGCCGCACGTCCGGATCGGAGCCGCGGAATTCCCGCGTGATGTCGGGCACCAGCGAATGTCCGGTGATGGTCGTGTATCCCACCCGCAGGATGGCCTTCATGCCCGAGGCGAGAAGCTGCACGGTGTTCTCGGCCACGTCGATGCGGCCGAGGATCTCCTGCGCCTCCTCCAGCATGTAGCGGCCGCATTCGGTCAGCCGCACCTTGCGCGTGGTCCGCTCCAGCAGTTGCACCCCCAGCCGGTCCTCCAGTTCCAGGACGATGCGGCTGACGGCTGGCTGCGCCATGGCGAGGCGTGCGGCGGCACGGTGAAAATTGAGTTCCTCGGCTACGGCCACGAATGTGGCGAGATGCTTCACATCCGATTTCATCTTTAATGCCAATTCTATATCAAAATAGTAAGCAATAATTATTTCACAATCATTGGCTGAATGTCTAGCACATATGGCTATTGAGAGATTTCCCCTTGACGGGCGATGTTCTCTACGGATTAATGTAGGCGAAACAGGGCGGGACGGCGTGGTTTTCGGCGTCGTGCCCTGCTGGCGGAACCGCAGCTCGGGAGGCGGCGCAATCGCGCCGGACGCGCGGCGGAGTTTGGTATAGTGCCCTGCGTCCGGGGCGGTGCCAATCCGGTTTCGCCTGCATTTCGGTTCATGCCAGGCACTGGAGGGTGCCGCTGAATTCAGGGAGGATTGATGAGATCGAGGATCGTAGCGATGTAGGCGGCCCGTGGCCGGCCGCGGCCTGCAAAGGCCGTGCCCGGACGGTGCGTGTCCGTCGCTCGTGACGCTGGTTTTTGGCAGTGGTTCGTTCCGGTCGCCTTGGCGCGGCCCGGGGAGCTGTTTCCGTCACGGGCCTTCATGGGATTTGCGGCCGGCCTGCGGCCGCCGCGCGTTCCCGGCATAGACACCGTCCATATCCGGCGCGTACGCTCCCGGTTCGATACGATCAGCATGGTTCGAGGGAGGTCGGGCCGATCGGTGGCGACGGGCGCCGCCCGGCTCTCCCGCACTCAGGTTGCCGAACCGGTATCGGCAGATGGCCGGACCGTCGGGTCAACGCATATGCGGAAGGCTGCAAAAAATGGGAGAGAGAAAATGACGAAATCATCCGGGACTATTTCTGACAGGAAAGTAACGCGCAGGTCCGTGCTCAAGGGCGGCGCGGCGCTGACCGGCATCACCGCGGTCACCGGCTTCCCGATGGTCTGGGCGCAGAACCTGAAGGACATCACGCTCAACCACACGGGCATGTCCTATTCCACCATCGCCGACATCGCCCGCCAGGCGAGCCAGGACCTGGGCTTCAAGGTGGAGATGTCGGTCGTCGACCATCCGGGCCTGCTCAACCGCATGGTCAACGACCCGAAGTCGATCGACATCGCCGACATGGAAATCTGGCAGAGCAAGGCGGCCGTGCCGCAGGGCGTCACCCAGGCCGTCGAGATCGCCAAGATCAAGAACTGGGGCCAGTTGACGCCGCTCTATACCGAGGGAACCTTCGACGGCAAGGAAGTGTCGCGCGAAGGCGACGCGCCGATCGAGTTCATCTACCGCGACGCGATCGACTCCACGACCTTCGCCAGCGGCAAGACCGATTTCGCCTCCTTCGTGCCGAGCGTCTTCAACGCCGACACGCTGGGCATCCGCCCCGACCTGGTCGGCCGCGACATCACCACCTGGGCCGACCTGATCTCGCCGGATTTCAAGGGCAAGGCCGCGATCCAGAACATTCCCACCAACGGCATCATGGACGCCATGATGGCGCTGGAGGCGGCCGGCGAGGTCAAATACGGCGACAAGGGCAACCCCACGCAGGACGAGATCAGCCAGACCATCGCCCGGCTGATCGAGCTGAAGAAGGCCGGTCACTTCCGCGCCCTGTGGAGCACGTTCGACGAAAGCGTGAACCTGATGGCCGCCGGCGAGGTCGTCATCCAGTCGATGTGGTCGCCGGCGGTCACCGCGGTTCAGACCCAGGGCATCAAATGCACCTACCAGCCGCTCAAGGAAGGCTACCGCGCCTGGGGCAACGGCCTGGCGCTGATGTCGCATCTGGACGGGCTGCGCCGCGACGCGGCCTACGAATATCTGAACTGGTTCAACTCCGGCTGGGTCGGCGGCTTCATCGCCAAGCAGGGCTACTACAGCGCCAATGTCGAGACGGCGAAGGCGGCCCTGTCCGAAAACGAGCGCGGCTTCTTCTACGAGGGCAAGGCGGCCACGGCCGACATCACCAGCCCGACCGGCGAGAAGACCAACTCCAAGGGCGACGTGCGCGACGGCGGCTCGTTCGAGGATCGCTTCTCCAAGGTGGCCGTGTGGAACAACCTCATGGACGAGGCCGAGTTCCTCTACGCGAAGTGGAACGAGTTCAACGCCGCCTGAGCAGGCGCGGTCTCGCAAGAAACATCCGGCGGCCACGGCCGCCGGATCCCTCCGGCGGAAACAGGAAAATGGCCACAAGCGGCAGTTCTAACAACAGCAAGGTCGGCTTGCTGACATATCTCCAGGTGGCGCCACTGACCGTGGTGCTGGCCCTGTTCTTCGTGGTGCCGATCGCGCTCGTGGTGACGGTGAGCTTCTTCCGTTACCAGATGCTGGTCGGGATCGTGCCGACCTTCACGCTGAAGAACTACATCGACATCATCAACAACCCGACCAGCTGGACGCTGTATCTGTCGACGCTGAAGTTCACGCTGATCGTGCTGGCCATCACCTTCGTGCTGGGCTTCTGGATCTCCTACTTCCTGGTCTTCCATGTACGCAGCCTCATGGTGGCGATCGGGCTGTTCCTGGTCTGCACGGTGCCGTTCTGGACCTCCAACATCATCCGCATGATCTCGTGGCGGCCGGTGCTGGGCAAGGAAGGGCTGATCAACAGCGCCCTCATCAATGCTGGGGTCATCGACCAGCCCTATACCTGGCTGCTCTATTCGGACTTCTCGGTGGTGGTGGCCTATGTGCACCTGTTCACGCTGTTCATGATCGTGCCGATCTTCAATTCGATGGCCCGCATCGACAAGTCGCTCCTGGAAGCGGCGGTGGACGCCGGCGCCAGCCGCTGGGGCACCGTGTGGAACGTGGTGCTGCCGCTGTGCAAGACCGGCATCGCGCTCGGCTCCCTCTTCGTGGTGACGCTGGTCATGGGCGACTTCTTCGTCGTCACGGTGATGAGCGGCGGCCTCTCCGGCTCGGTCACGTCGGGCATGTTCAACGACCTGCAATTCCTCAACTACCCGCGTGCGGCCGCCAATGCGGTGATCCTGCTGATCGTGGTGCTTCTGATAGCGACCGCGATCTTCCGGCTGGTCGACGTGCGCAAGGAACTGGTGAGATAAGATGTCGGCTTCTCCTTCCTACGGCAGCCGGCCGTGGACCTTCTACGTGCTGGCCCTGCTGTTCACGCTCTTCGTGATATTCCTCTACGGGCCGATGCTGTCGGTCCTGATCCTGTCGTTCCAGGGGCCGTCGGCGTCGCTGGTCTTCCCGCTGCGCGATCCTTCGCTGATGTGGTTCGACGAGCTGTTCAGCCCGCGCCGGACCGGCGACGTGGTGGGGGCCTTCAACCGCTCGCTGCCGCTGGCGCTGATCGTCATGGTGGCGACGGTGCTGATCTCGGTGACGGCGGGCTTCGGCTTCCGCCGCCGCTTCCGCGGCTCGTCGGTCATCTTCTATGCGGCGATCGCCAGCCTGATCGTGCCGGGCCTGGTGCTGTCCATCGGCATCCTGGTGACCTTCCGCTATCTCGGCCTGCCGGCGAGCTGGTACGGCTCGGCGCTCGGCGCGCATCTGAGCTGGTCGCTGCCGTTCGGGCTGCTCATCATGTTCTCGGTGCTGGGCCGGCTCAATCCCTCCTACGAGGAGGCTGCCTTCGACCTGGGCGCGACCAAGTGGCAGGCGGTGAAGAACGTCGTCGTGCCCATCGTGTTCCCGGGCATGATCGCGGTGGCGCTGTTCGGGTTCACGCTCTCCTATGACGAGTTCCCGCGCAGCTGGCTGACGGTCGGCACCAAGAACACGCTGCCCCTCGAGATCTGGACGATGACGACCAACGTCACCTCGCCCGCGCTCTATGCGCTGGGAACGGTGACCACCGTGGTCTCCTTCATCGTCATCGCGCTGGCCCTCGGGTCGATCCTCTTCATCCAACGCAAACGGTCCCGATAATGAACATGACGAACACCAACCCCAGCGCGACCGCGAGCCGTTCCTCCCAGCAGGGAACGGGCGAGATCCGCCTCGTCAACGTCGCCAAGAAGTTCGGGGCCTTCGACGCGGTCAAGAACATCAACCTGACCATCCCGCACGGCTCCTATTGCTGCCTGCTCGGCCCCTCGGGCTGCGGCAAGACGACGATCCTGCGGATGATCGCCGGCCACGAATCCCCCTCCTCGGGCGAAATCTACATCGGCGACGACATGGTCGTGGGCAAGGCGCCGGTGGAACGGGGCACGGCGATGATGTTCCAGAGCTATGCGCTCTTCCCGCATCTGTCGATCCTCGACAACGTCGCCTTCTACCTCAAGATGCGCGGCGTCGGCAAAACCGAGCGGCGCCAGCGCTCGCTGGAGATGCTGCAGCGCGTGCAGCTCGACCACCTGAAGGACCGCATGCCGGCGCAGCTCTCGGGCGGCCAGCAGCAGCGCGTGGCGCTGGCGCGCTCGCTCATCACCAACCCGAAGGTGCTGCTGCTGGACGAGCCGCTGTCGGCGCTGGACGAGTTCCTGCGCCTGAAGATGCGCGGCGAGCTGAAAAGCCTGCAATCCGAACTCGGCATCACCTTCGTCCACGTCACCCATACGCAGCCCGAGGCCATCGCGCTGGCCGATCTGGTGGTGGTCATGGACACCGGCCGCATCGACCAGGCGGCCTCGGCCAGCGAGATCTTCAACCGGCCGACCACGCCCTATGTGGCGCGCTTCATGGGCGGACAGAACGTGCTTACCGGCAGGGTTTCCGGCGACGGTGCGGGAGGGCTGGCGCTCTCGAGCGCGGAAGGCTGGGTATTCCGGGCGAACGCCGATGGCGGGACGCACCGCAAGGACACGCCGCTTTCGATCACGGTGCGGCGCGACCGGGTGGCGCTGACCAGGGCAAACGGCCAGCCGGCCGGCTCCGCCGTCAACACCATCGACGGGGTGGTCGAGGCGACCGAATATCAGGGCAGCTACGTCAAGGTCACCATCGACATCGGGCCGAGCGGCCCGTTCGTGGCCCATGTCTCGGACGCCGCCTATTTCGCCGAGCCCGTCGGTCCCGGCGACCGGGTGTCGGTGAGCTGGGACGCCAACGACGTGCATCTGCTGAGTGAAGTCGATGCCGCCACCGGCAAGGATCGCTACACGGCTTCTCCGCATTGAGCGCGCATTGACGGGAAGCGGGCGCGAGCTAAACCAGGCATTCCGCTGCCGCATCGCTGACGGGCAACCGATGGCGATGCGGGGTGGGACCGGGTCCGACCGACCGCCGGAGCGGGCGGCAAGGCGGGGTGTCCTGCGTCGGGACCGGGCGTGATGGCCGCGGGATTGCGCCCGCATCAAAGACAGGTTGGACGTAACGTGACGGACATAGACAAGATCGCGGACCAGACCGCCGCCGAGATCGGCCTGGCGTACCGGGCCGGCAAGGCCGATCCGGTCGCGGTGACCGAATGTTTCCTCGACCGCATCGAGCGGCACTGGAGCGGCAACGCCTTCATCTCGCTGTCCCGCGACCGCGCCCTGGCGGAGGCGCGCGAGGCCGCAGCCCGCTATCGCGACGGCAGGCCGCTCTCGCCGCTGGACGGCGTGCCGATCGCCTGGAAGGACAATATCGACGTGGCCGGCACGCGCACCACGGCCGGCTCCGACCTGCTGCGCGACAGCGGGATCAAGCGCCAGGACGCGCCCTGCGTGGCCAATGCCACGGCGGCTGGCATGGTCAGCCTGGGCAAGCTGAACATGACCGAGTTCGCCTATTCGGGCCTCGGGCTCAACCCGCATTTCGGCACGCCGGCCAATCCGAACGACCCCAAGGTGGAGCGCGCGCCGGGCGGGTCGTCGTCGGGGGCGGGCGTGGCGGTGGCCGCAAGGCTTGCGCCCTGCGCGATCGGCTCCGACACGGGCGGTTCCGTGCGCGTGCCGGCCGCCTTCAACGGCATCGTGGGTTTCAAGACCAGCGAAGGGCGCATCGACAAGACCGGCGTCGTGGCGCTGTCGCGCACGCTCGACACGGTCGGGCCGCTGGCGCGCTCCGTGGGCGACTGCGTGCTGCTGGACGCGGCCCTGCGCGGCAAGCCTGCCAGCGATGTGCGCCGCGCCGGCCTGGAAGGGCTGACGATGGTCGCTCCCGACGAGATCGTGCTCGACGAGGCCGAGCCGGCGGTGCTGGCCAACTTCGAGCGTTCGCTCGATGCGCTGCGCGAGGCGGGCGTCGCCATCGTGCGCCGCAATCCCGCAGCCCTTGCCGGGGTGGCGGCGCTCGCCGCCCGCTACGGCACGCTGACTGCGGCCGAATCGTTCCACGACTTCCGCAAGCTGGTCGAGAGCGACGACGTGAAGCGCATGGACCGCCGCGTGGTCTCGCGCATCATGGGCGGCCGCAACATGACGGCCGATGCGGTGCTTGCCCTCCAGTCGGGCCGGCGGGAACTGGCCGCGCAACTGACGCAGGACCTGGACGGCGCGCTGCTGGTCATGCCGACGACGGCGATCGTGGCGCCCGAGGTGGCGCCGCTGGATGCAGACGATGCGCTCTTCTACCGCATCAACCTTCTGACGCTGCGCAACACCATGTTCGGCAACGTCCTCAACCTGTGCGGCCTGGCATTGCCGAACGGCAGCGACGGCAACGGCATGCCGACCAGCATCCTGTTCTCCGCGACCGGCGGCGAAGACGAGCGCCTGCTCGGCTACGGCCTCGAAATAGAGCGCGTGCTGACCGAAGCCGGCGCGTGAAAGTCCCGACCGCCTGCCGGTCCGAAACAAGGAAGACGAACATGTCGAGCAGCCGCCCCAGATCGGAAAAATTCGAACGCGGCGTCGTCACGCGCAAGGCGGTGCTCGGTTCGGACTATGTCGAGCGCTCGATCGACCAGGCCGACGACTTCAATTGGCCGATGCAGCAGCTCACCACCGAATGGTGCTGGGACGAGATCTGGAACCGGCCGGGCCTCGACCGCCGCAGCCGCAGCATCCTCAATCTCGGCATGCTGTCGGCGGCGAACCGGCCGCACGAGCTGAAGCTGCACATCCGCGGCGCGCTGAACAACGGTTTGAGCAAGGACGAGCTGAAGGAGATATTCCTCCAGGTGGCGGTGTATTGCGGCGTGCCGGCGGGCATAGACTGCTTCCGCACGGCGCGGGAAGTGTTCAAGGAGATGGGCATTGACTGACGCACCGGCTCCGGTCGCGTTCATCGGCCTCGGCATGATGGGGCTGCCGATGGCCGCGCGGCTGGTGCAGGCCGGCTTCGAGGTGCGCGGCTGCGACCCTTCGGGACAGGCGCGTGCGGCTTTCGAGGCGCGCGGCGGCAAGGCGTTCGCCAGCGCGGCCGAGGCGGCGGCCGGCGCGGGATATGCCGTCGCCATGCTGCCCAATAGCGACGTGGTGCGCCGGGCGCTGCTCGGGCCGGACGGCGCCGCCGCAGCGCTTGCGCCGGGGGCACTGGTCATCGACATGAGCTCGTCCGCGCCGCTGGCGACCCGCGCGCTCGGCGCGGAGCTGGAAGGGCTCGGCCTTGCCATGATCGATGCGCCGGTGTCCGGCGGCGTGCGCAAGGCGGCCGACGGCTCGCTTTCCATCATCGCCGGCGGCGATCCGCGCGACATAGAGCGTGCGCGGCCGCTGCTTGCCGCCATGGGCACGACGATCTTCGAGGTGGGTGCCGTCGGCGCCGGCCACGCGGTGAAGGCCCTCAACAATTTCGTCTCGGCCGCCGGACTTGCGGCCGCCTGCGAGGCGCTGATCGTCGGCGAGGCCTTCGGCGTCGAGCCGGGCGTGCTGGTGGACGTTCTCAACGCCTCCACCGGGCGGAACAATTCCACCGAGGTCAAGCTCAAGCCGTTCGTCCTGTCCGGCAGCTTCGCCTCCGGCTTCTCCATGGAGCTGATGGCCAAGGACCTGGCCACGGCGGCCGACCTCGTGGCGTCGCTGGATGTGGACCTGGCCGGCCCGGGCCGGGCGGCCGCGCTGTGGAAGGAGGCTTCGGCCAGCCTCGGCAAGGGCGCCGACCATACCGAAATCCATCGTTTTCTCGGCGGAGGGAAGGCGACGGCATGAGGCCTCTCCCGGGGCCCGCTCCGGGAAGGACCGCGAAATCGAGGCGCTGCAAGGCCGCCATCCGGCAGGCTCGCGCCGTTCCGAAGAGGAGGAGGAAAAACCATGTCCCGCATCGTGAAAGCGGCGTCCGCGCAAATGGGGCCGATCCCCAAGTCGCAGACCCGCAAGGATACCGTCGCCCGCCTGATCGCCATGATGCGCGAGGCCAAGGGCAGGGGCGCCGAGCTGGTGGTGTTCCCGGAACTCGCCTTCACCACCTTCTTCCCGCGCTGGCTGATCGAGGACGAGGCCGAGCTGGACAGCTATTACGAGAAGGAGATGCCCGGCCCGGAGACCATCGCCCTGTTCGAGGAGGCCAGGAAGCTGGGCGTCGGCTTCAACGTCAGCTATGCCGAGATGGTCATGGAGGGCGGCAGGAAGCGGCGCTTCAACACCTCCATCATCGTGGAACGCAACGGCGACATCGTCGGCAAGTACCGCAAGGTGCACCTGCCCGGCCATTCCGAGCCGCAGCCGGGCCGCACCCACCAGCATCTGGAAAAGCGCTATTTCGAGCCGGGCAATCTCGGCTTCGGCGTCTGGCGCGCCTTCGGCGGCGTCATGGGCATGTGCATCTGCAACGACCGGCGCTGGCCCGAGACCTATCGCGTCATGGGCCTGCAGGGGGTCGAGATGGTCATGCTGGGCTACAACACGCCCTTCGACCATACGGGCCATCCCGACATCGACGGGTTGACCAGCTTCCACAATCATCTTTCCATGCAGGCGGGCGCCTACCAGAACGGCACCTGGGTGATCGGCACCGCGAAATGCGGCAAGGAGGAAGGCTCCAGCATGGTCGGGCAGAGCGTGATCGTGGCGCCGTCGGGCGAGATCGTGGCCATGGCCGCCACGCTCGAAGACGAGGTCATCACGGCCAATTGCGATCTCGACATGGGCAAGCGCTACCGGCAGACCATCTTCGACTTCGCCCGGCACCGCGAGCCGGAGGCATACCGGCTGATCGTGGAGCGCAAGGGCGCGGTCCCGCCGCCGGAGAATTGAACGCCACGGGAGCGGGCGGGCCGTCCGCTCCCTTTTCCACCATCCACGCAAGTTGACAGGGAGAGGCAGCAGCATGTCGAAGGTTATCAAGGGCGGCACGATCGTCGCCGCGGATCGCAGCTACGAGGCGGATGTGCTGATCGAGGGCGAGACGATCGCCGCGATCGGGGAAAATCTTTCGGGCGACACGGTGATCGACGCCGAGGGCGCGCTGATCATTCCCGGCGGCATCGATCCGCACACCCACCTCGAAATGCCGTTCATGGGCACCACGACGGCCGAAACCTGGGAAAGCGGCACCTATGCCGCGCTGTCGGGCGGCACGACCCTGGTGGTCGATTTCGTCATTCCGGGCGAGGACGGCATGGTGAAGGCGCTCGATGTGTGGGAGGAACGGGCGGCGCGGCAAGCCTGCGGCGACTATTCCTTCCACGTCTCCATCACCGGCTGGTCGAAGCAGATCTTCGACGACATGGAAAAGGTGATCGGCCGCGGCGTCAACACCTTCAAGCACTTCATGGCCTACAAGGGCGCGCTGATGGTGAACGACGACGAGATGTTCGCCTCCTTCCAGCGCTGCGCCGCGCTCGGCGCGCTGCCGCTGGTGCATGCCGAGAACGGCGACCTCGTCGCGGCGCTGCAGCAGAAATACATGTCGTCGGGGATTTCCGGCCCGGAGGCGCATGCCTATTCGCGCCCGCCGGAGGTGGAGGGCGAGGCGGTCAACCGCGCCATCACCATCGCCGACGCCGCGGGCGTGCCGGTCTATATCGTGCATGTCTCGTGCGAACAGGCGCATGAGGCGATCCGGCGCGCGCGGCAGAAGGGCATGCGCGTCTTCGGCGAACCTCTGGTCCAGCACCTCACGCTCGACGAGGGCGAGTATTTCAACCAGGAATGGGACCATGCCGCCCGGCGGGTGATGAGCCCGCCCTTCCGCGACGCCGCACACCAGGCCTCGCTGTGGGCGGGGCTGCAGTCCGGCTCGCTGCAGGTGGTGGCGACAGACCATTGCGCCTTCACCACCGAGCAGAAGCGTTTCGGCCTCAAGGACTTCACCAAGATCCCCAACGGAACCGGCGGGCTGGAGGACCGGCTGTCTGTGCTGTGGACGAAGGGCGTGGAGACGGGGCGCCTGACGCCGAACGAGTTCGTGGCGGTGACGTTGACCAACATCGCCCAGATCCTCAACATCTACCCGCGCAAGGGCGCCATCCTGCCGGGCTCCGACGCGGACCTGGTGGTGTGGGACCCCAAGGCGTCCAAGACGATCAAGGCCGCCACGCAGAAGTCGATCATCGACTACAACGTCTTCGAAGGGGTGCAGGTGTCGGGCCTGCCGCGCTACACGATCTCGCGCGGCGACGTGGTGTGGGGCGACGGCGCCAACGAACCGCGCCCGGGTCGAGGCAAGCACGTCAAGCGGCCGGCCTTCCCGGCGGTCGCCAAGGCGCTGTCGACCTGGAAGGAACTGACCGCGCCGCGCGCCGTCAACCGCTCGCCCGAGCACATGCCGATCGGCGTGTGAGGACTGAATCGGCAGAGGGCGGGTGCATGGCGCCCGCCCTCTGCGCCGATCGTTTCGCCTCTCATCTGGAGCGGAGCAGGCCAGCCAGACTGTTGGCCGAGGCGATCGACCACAGGCGCGGCAGCAGCGCGTCCAGTTCGGCCGGGCCGACCGTCTTGCCGTAGAGCGCCAGCCGGCGCGCCTTGGCGTCGATCTCGTCGCGGCTCAGCGTGTTGCCGGGGTCGCCCTTGGGCTCGTTGACCCGCCCGCTCAGGCGCTCGCCCGCCGCCGTCGTCACCGACACCTTGCCGATCCAGCGCACCGGATAGGCCGCGTCCACCTCGGCGTCCAGTTCCATGCCGACGCGGTCGAGGAAGGTGCGCGCCACCGGGTCGGACAGAAAACCGTCGAACTCGGCCATGCCGGCGCGGCGATGCGCAGCGATCAGGCCGAGGGTGGCCGGCATGGAGAACTTCGCCTGGTGGACGCTGACCGGGTTCGTCACCGGACCCAGCACGTCGAGCGCGCCCTGGTGCACATGCGCGGTGACGCGGGCGATGTCCTGCGGCTTCAGATCGTGGGCCTCCACCACCGCCAGCAGCGCGTCGGCGGCCGGATGGGTGTGGCGGCAGGAGGCATGGAACTTGAAGGAGGTTTCCAGCACCGTCCAGCGGCTGCCCAGCCGGTCGGTGAGCCTGGCCGGATCGGCATCCGACGACATGCCGGCGGCCATGCCCTGCGCCCCTTCCAGGATGCGCCTTGCGCCGGTGAAGCCGTCGCGCGCCAGATAGGCGGCGCTCAGCCCGTCGGCGGCGGCCTTGGCGGTGTGCAACTGCTTGGAATCGGCGGCGTCGCGCAGGAACTCCCACAGCCCGGCGGCCTGCGTGCCGGCCGAGCCGAGCGCGTTCAGCATGGCCTGCGCATCCAGCCCGAGGATGCGGCCGGCGGCGACGGCGGCGGCGATGGTGCCGGCCGTGCCGGTGGTGTGGAAGACGCGGTAGTGCGAGCGGCCGAGGAATTCGCCGACGCGGATGCCCACCTCGTAGCCGGCGACGCAGGCGGCGGCGAAGTCGCGTCCCGAGGCGCCCTCGGCCTGGGCCGCGGCGAGCGCGGCCGGGAAGACGACCGCGGCGGGGTGGAAGACCGAGCCGTTGTGCACGTCGTCCTGCTCGGAGATGTGCGAGGCGGCGGCGTTGACCAGCGCGGCGAACAGCGGCGAGGTGGTGCGGCCGCTGGTCAGGATCTCGGCGGGGCCGGAGGCCGGGCCCATGCGCCCGGCGAAGCTTTCGAGCGCGGCGATGGCGCGCTGGCCGGCGCCCGAAAGCGCCGAGCCCGCCCAGTCCACGAAGAAGTTGACGCAGCGGTCGACGACCTCGGCGGGGATGTCCTCGAAGCGCAGGTTAGCGGCGAAGGCGGCCAGATCGGCGCTTTCATGGCCGGTGGCCCGGCTCATCAGCGGATTGCGGGTCTCGGTCATGGGGTGCCTCAGAACGAGCGCGGCAGGCGCAGAATGTGCTCGGCCACGTAGGACAGGATGAGGTTGGTGGAGATGGGCGCCACCTGGTAGAGCCGCGTCTCGCGGAACTTGCGCTCGACGTCGTATTCGGCTGCGAAGCCGAAGCCGCCGTGGAACTGGATGCAGGCGTTCGCCGCTTCCCACGAGGCGTCGGCGGCGAGCAGCTTGGCCATGTTGGCCTCGGCGCCGCAGTCCTCATGCGCGTCGAACTTGCGCGCCGCCTCGAAGCGCATCAGGTTGGCCGCCTCGACATTGACATAGGCGCGCGCGATGGGGAATTGCACGCCCTGGTTCTGGCCGATCGGGCGGTCGAAGACGATGCGTTCCTTGGCGTAGTTTGCCACCTTGTCGATGAACCAGTAGCCGTCGCCGATGCATTCGGCCGCGATCAGCGTGCGCTCGGCATTGAGCCCGTCGAGGATGTAGCGGAAGCCGCGCCCTTCCTCGCCGATCAGGCTGTCGGCCGGGATTTCCAGGTTCTCGAAGAACAGCTCGTTGGTCTCGTGGTTGACCATGTTGCGGATGGGATTGACGGTGAGGCCGTTGCCGATGGCCTGGTGCAGGTCCACCAGGAAGATCGACAGGCCTTCCGACTTGCGCTTGACCTCGGCCAGCGGCGTGGTGCGGGCAAGCAGGATCATCAGGTCGGAATGCTGGATGCGGCTGATCCACACCTTCTGGCCGTTGACGACATAGCGGTCGCCCTTCTTCACCGCCGTGGTCTTGAGCTTGGTGGTGTCGGTGCCGGTGGTGGGCTCGGTCACGCCCATGGACTGCAGCCGCAACTCGCCCGAGGCGATCTTCGGCAGGTAATAGTCCTTCTGGGCCTTGGAGCCGTGGCGCAGCAGCGTGCCCATATTGTACATCTGGCCGTGGCAGTGGCCGGCATTGCCGCCGGAGCGGTTGATCTCCTCCATCACCACGGTGGCTTCGGTAAGACCAAGGCCTGAGCCGCCATATTCTTCCGGGATCATGGCGGCGAGCCAGCCCGCCTCGGTGAGCGCGTCGATGAACTCGACCGGATAGGTGGCCTTCTCGTCGTGAGCGCGGTGATATTCGGCGGGGAAGCGGCTGCACAGGTCGCGCAGCGCCTCGCGCATTTGCTGGTGGCGGTCGGGTCTGGGGATCATGCGGGTCTTTCGTCCTTGAAAGCTGAAAGGTCGTCCGGCGCGATGCCGAGTTCGGCCAGGATGGCTTGCGTGTGCTCGCCCAGCGCCGGCACCGGGTCGAAGCGCGGTTCCCAAGCCGCGCCGCTGACCGGCTTCAGGCCCGGCAGCGTTCCGGCCGGCGAGCCGAACTCGCCCCAGCGGTTGCGTGCGGCAAGCTGCGGATGTTGCCAGAGCGCGGCCATGTCGCTGACCTGGGCGGTGCCGATGCCGGCCTTTTCGAGCCGCGCCATCGCCTCGGCGCTGGCAAGGGCCGACAGCACCTCGACCAGCACCGGCTCGATCACCTCGCGATGGCCGGCGCGGCCGGCATTGCCCTTGAAGCGGGGATCGGCGGCCATGTCCGGCCTTTGCAGCACGATCTCGGCAAAGGCCGCCCATTCACGGTCGTTCTGCAGGCCGAAGAACACCATGCCGTCGGCGGTTTCGTATGGCCCGTAGGGGTAGATGGTGGCATGGCCGGCGCCGGCGCGCGGCGGGGGCGGGGCGCCTTCGAAGGCGAAATACATGGGAAAGCCCATCCATTCGGCCATGGCCTCCAGCATCGACACCTCGATGTGGTCGCCCTTGCCGGTATTGGCGCGGTGGAGCAGCGCGGCAAGGATGGAATGGTAGGCGGTGACGCCCGAGGCTATGTCGGCGATGGAGATGCCGGCCTTGGCCATCTCGGCGGACGAGCCCGTCACCGAAAGGAAGCCGGCCTCGGCCTGCACGAGAAGGTCGTAGGCCTTGCGCTGCGCGTGCGGGCCGCCGGGGCCGTAGCCGGAGATCGAGCAGGTGACGAGGCGCGGGTTCGCGGCGCGCAGATCGGCGGGCGCCAGGCCGAGCCGGTTGACGGCGCCGGGGGCCAGGTTCTGCACGAGGATGTCGGCGCGCGCCACCAGCTTGCGCAGGGCCTCGACCGCCTCGGGCTGCTTCAGGTCGAGCGCTAGGCTTTCCTTGGAACGGTTGGTCCAGACGAAATGGCTGGAGAGGCCGCGCACGCGGGTGTCGTAGGCGCGGGCGAAGTCGCCGCCGTCCGGCCGCTCCACCTTGATGACGCGGGCGCCCTGGTCGGCCAGCAGGCGGGTGCAGTAAGGGGCGGCGATGGCCTGCTCCAGCGAGACCACCAGCAGGCCGTCGAGCGGGCGGCTCATCGGCGCTCTCCCGCCATGTCGAGTTGCACCTGAGCCGTCATGCAGGTCCGCCCGGCGGCATCCGCCGCCCATAGCTTTATCCTGCCGTCGGCATCGGGAAGGTCTGCGTTCACGCTCATCGGCCGGCCGTCGAACAGGGGCGACGCGGCGCGGAAGGAAAAGGCGGCGATGCGGCGTTGCGGCAGGTTGCGGCGCACCAGGTCGACCAGCAGCGTGGCGATGAGCGGCCCGTGCACGATGAGGCCGGGATAGCCTTCCTCCTTCGTCACGTAGTCGCGGTCGTAGTGGATGCGGTGGCCGTTGAAGGTCAGCGCCGAATAGCGGAACAAGAGCACGGGGTCGGGTGTCAGCGTGCGGCGCCACTCGCCCTTCGGGGCGGCGGCCGTGTCCGGCAGCGTCTTGGCGGCCGGCCCCTGAAGGCCGCGATAGACGATGTCGTGCTCGTCCACGATCGCCACCGGGCCGCCCTTACCGGAAATCTCGTGGCGCACGGTGACCAGCACCAGCGGCCCGGACGCACCCTGCTTGCGGGTCGCCGCGGCGATGGTCGAGCGGCGGTGGATCGTGGCGCCGACCGGGATGTCGTGGGCGAAGGTAATGCGGCTGCCGGCCCACATGCGGCGCGGCAATTCATGCACCGGCGGCAGGAAGCCGCCACGCATGGGATGGCCGTCGGCGCCCAGGCCCGATTGCGGCGCGTCGGGAAGGAAATAAAGCCAGTGCGCCAGCGGCGGCAGCGCCGTGCCCGGGGCATGCGGCGGGTCGTTGCGGTCCAGCGTCGCCGACAGGCGGTTGAGCGGGCTGGGCGTGACGATGTCCTCGGCCTCTTCGCTGCGGCCGATCCAGGCGGAATAGTCGGTTTCTTCCACGGTCAATCACCTTGCGGGTTCGCTTGCGCTTCCTCTTATCGCATGAAGTATATGCGCGCGTAGACGTATTTGCCGGCATCAGCGTTCGGCAATGGAGAAAGCCCGTGAACTATGACCTGATCGACCTGCGGCTGCTCGTGCTGATTGCCGAGACCGGCGGCTTCGCGCCGGCCGCGCGGGCGGCGAACATGTCGGTGTCGGCGCTGTCGGAACGCGTGAAGGCGCTCGAAACCCAGGCCGGCACGCCCTTCTTCGAGCGCAGCGCGCGCGGCTCGCGGCCGACGCGCGCCGGCATCGAGCTGGCCGGGCATGCGCGCGCCGTGCTGCTGCAAGCCGAGCGGCTGAACGGCGCGGTCGCCTCGTGGCGGCATCGCCAGAGCGGCACGATCCGGCTGCTGGCCAATTCCAACGCCATCATCTCCTTCATGCCGGACCTTCTGGCGGCGTTCATGGCGCGCTATCCCGACGTGGTCGTCGACCTGCACGAGGACACCTCCGACAGCATCGCCCGGGCGCTCCGCGCCGGCGACGCCGATGTCGGGATCGCGGCCGGCAACGCCAAGCTCGACGGCCTCGACCTCGTGCCCTTCCGGCGCGACCGGCTGGTGCTGCTGGTGCCGGCCGGGCATCGGCTCGCGGACGCCCGCTCCGTCGGCTTCGCCGAACTGCTCGACGAGCAGTTCATCGGCCTGGACGAGCATTCGGCCATCCACGTCTATGTCGGCCAGCAGGCGCAGAAGCTGGGCCGCGAGCTTGGCGTGCGCCTGAAGCTGCGCAGCTTCGAGGGCGTGTGCCGCATGGTGGTGGCGGGCGCCGGCGTGGCGATCCTGCCGTCGACGACGGTGGGAACGGGAACGCTGGAGGCGGGCGCGCATGTCGTGCAGCTCGCCGACGCCTGGGCGGAGCGCAAGCTCGTCATCTGCCTGCCGCGCGACCGGCCGATCCCGGCGCTGGTGCGCCTTCTGGTCGACGAGATCGCGCAGGGCCCCTCGAGCCGATTCGAGGGTGTCGGCCGGCGCGAGCGCGTCGCAAAGATGCAGGGCGCGTAGAGCCGGCCGCCTTCGCGTTCGATCCGGCCCCGCGATCCTGTCTGGCCGGCCCGCTATTCCATCTGGAACGTGATCTTCTGCGCGCCCTGCCACAGGGTCCGCTTGCCGATCTCGGCGAGCCGGTCGAGGTTCGAGGTCAGGGTGATGAAATGATTGCCGGCAAGCTGGCCCAGCTTGGAGGCGAAATGCACGCCGCCATAGGCGAGCAGGATCTCCGTTTCGCTGATGCCGCCGGGATAGAGCACGATCTGGCCCGGCGCAGGATAGCTGGTGTGGTTCTCGTAGCCCACGCCGAAATTGTAGTCGCCCAGCGGAATCCATACCCCCTCGCCGCTCCAGCGCACATGCACCACCTGGCTCTCGAAAGGCAGCCTCTCGACGAAGGCCGCGCATGTGGCCGGCGCGGCCTCGCGCTCCAGCCTTGCGTCGAACGCGACATCCGCGATGACGACCTTCAACCTGTCCATGCAATCCTCCTCCTGATCGATAAGTCCGGTAAGAGCAGGTGCCGACAGGCCGATGTCAAGCCGTCGCAACGGCTTGGGGGCCGCAATCAACCGGCCGATGCAGGCTTGATCGGAAATCGGATTTTTATTGATATCGATTTCATATCTATTGTGGCCGTATCCGGGCTAACGCCTTGTCGTGGTAAAATATTTATCCTCATTGCCATGAGGCTTCCCACTGATATAGTCGGCGTCCGGGTCCTGGCGCGCGACGGGTTGCACCCGCGCGCGAGGGGAGGGTCCGCCCGCGGATGCGGGACGACAGCCGCCTTCGATTTTGTTGGTGCGGGCTGTCATGCGAAATCGAAAGAGCCGCGTTGCGGTCCAAAGGAGGAACTGAGAATGGCGAAGAAGGAAATCATCTGCGCGTTCGGCACGGACATCGATTCCGTGGCCGGCTGGATCGGCTCCTATGGCGGCGGGGATTCGCCGTCGGACATCCAGCGCGGCATCTTTGCCAGCGAGGTCGGCAACATCCGGCTGCTGCGCCTGTTCAAGAAATACGGCCTGAAGACCACCTTCTTCATTCCCGGCCACTCGATCGAGACCTTCCCCGACCAGGTGAAGCAGATCGTCGACGAGGGCCACGAGATCGGCGCGCACGGCTACCTCCACGAGAACCCGATCGCCATGACGCGCACGCAGGAGGAGGCCGTGCTGGTCAAGAGCATCGAGCTGATCGAGAAGCTCTCCGGCAAGGCGCCGCGCGGCTATGTGGCGCCGTGGTGGGAAATGTCGAACTCCACCGCCGAACTGCTGCTGAAATACGGCTTCGAATACGACCACAGCCAGGGCTATCGCGACTTCCAGCCCTTCTACGCCCGCGTCGGCGACGAGTGGAACGTGATCGATTATTCCAAGAAGGCCGAGGAGTGGATGAAGCCGCTCAAGCACGGCAAGGAGATCGACCTGGTCGAGATCGGCGCCAACTGGTATGTCGACGACCTGCCGCCGATGATGTTCATGAAGAAGGCACCCAACAGCCACGGCTTCGTGAACCCGCGCGACATCGAGGAACTGTGGCGCGACCAGTTCGACTGGGTCTATCGCGAGATGGACTATGCGGTGTTCGCCTTCACCATCCATCCCGACGTCAGCGGCCGCCCGCAGGTGTTGCTCATGCTGGAGCGGCTGATAGAGTACATCAACGGCCATGACGGCGTGAAATGGATGACCTTCGAGGAGATCGCCGCCGACTACCGCAAGCGCTTCCCGTTCGACGGCAAGGCGCGGCCCGAGGTCATCTGATCCCGATTCATTCTCGGCGGGGACGGCAACGCCCCCGCCGCAGTCCTGGAGGCGACGATGTGCGGCTTTTGCGGGTTTCCTTCCGCGCCGGGCCACTGGACCGAGGCCGGCTCCTCGGCCACGGCACATGATCGGCTGCGCGCCCGCTACCGCCGGGCCGATCTGCTGAAATCCATCCTGCCGGCCCAGGGGCTGACCGCCCATGACGACATGCAGACGCCCGGCATCTGCGTCGGCACGTTTTCGGGCAACCAGGTGATCGCGGCCAACCTGGCCGAGGTCTGGGAGGCGGCCGAAAGGCTTTCGGGCAGGGCCTTCGATCCGCTCGATCCCGCCTTCCTGGACGGCGGGACGCAAGACGGCGGCGAAAGATGATCCGCGACGGCGCCGAAGGGCGCATGAAGCTGACGATACTGGGCGGCTTCCTGGGGTCGGGCAAGACCACATGGCTGCGCCATCAGCTTCACGCCGATGCCTTCGGCGAAGCCCTCGTCATCGTCAATGAAGCGGCGGCGGTGCCGGTCGACGATGCCCTTCTCTACCGCTCGACGCGGCTTGCGGTGCTGCCGGACGGCTGTGCCTGCTGCGCGGGAAAGGAAGGCTTCCTGCGCCTGATGCGCGGGATCGCCGAAGACCGCGTCGACGGCAACGGCACGCGCGGCGCGCGGCTGCGGCTGGAGCAACTGGTGCTGGAAACGAGCGGGCTCGCCGATCCCGGCGCGATCGTCGACGCGCTGCGCAGCGACCCGGTGCTGGTCCACCATGTCGTGGTCGGCGAGATCGTGGTGGCCGTGGACGCCCTCAACGGCCTGGTGCAGATGCGCGGCGAGCCGCTCAGCCGCCGGCAGGTCGAGACGGCGGACCGCCTCGTCGTCACCAAGGTCGACATGGCCGATCAAGCGGAGCTGAAACGGCTTCTCGCCACCTTGCGGCAGCTCAACCCCGGCGCCGCGATTGCGGGGGCCGCCCTGGGCTCCACGGCCGCGCTTCCGGACTATGCCGACGCCGGGGCCGAGCCGCTGCCGGACCTTTCCGGCCGACCACAGGCGCCGGTCATCGCCACAACGCTGCATGTCGACCCAGCGATCGACTGGACCACCTTCAGCACCTGGATGAGCGCCTTGCTCCACGCCAGGGGCGACGACATCCTGCGTGTCAAGGGCGTGGTGCCGACGCCCGCCGGGCGGCTGCTGCTGCAGGGCGTGCGGCGGGTGGTGCAGCCGCCCGAAATCCTGCCTGGCGGGGCGGCCAATGTCGGCGGCACCGACAACGAGATCGTGGTCATCGGCCGCAGCTTCGATCCGGCCGACCTGCCGCGGTCGCTGCGCCGTTTCGTCGAGATCGCCTCCTAGAGCATGTTGCAACCAAGTGGAATCACTTGGCGTCGCACACATGCGGCAAAATCAATCGGATAGACCATGATGTCGTCCGAAAACCGCCTCACACTTTTCGGCATCATGGTCTAGAGCGTTTCCGCTTTTCTCCGAATCGCGGAAACGCTCTAACCCTTTGTTTTGACGCAATTCCGAACGCAAAACCGCTTCGCACTTTTGCTGGAATTGCTCCAGGGCGCCAACCCATCAAAAGTCTGCCCGGGCCTGGAGACCGGGCCGTGCCGCCGGCTATTCGCAATCGACGCGGACGCGGCCATCCCGGGCGGTCGCGTCGCGGCAGGTCAAGGCCTGCCCCGGCGCCATCGGGGCCGCCGGCGCCGGTGCCTGGGCCCGCGCATGCCTCGGCGTGCCGACGCGCCTTGCCGCGGCTTTCTGCACCTGGGGCGCCACCGGGAATATGGCGGCCTCGCTGCCCAGAAGCGTCCGAGAGGTTGACGGGCCCGGGTCCCATATGCGCCGGTAATCGACCTGTTTCGGGATCACCACCGTGCCGTCGCCGGTGCGCGCGCATCCGCCCGCCGCCAACGGCAGACATACGAGCAGGCCTGGCATCCACAATATCCGCATCATGATGCCTATCTGATATCGCGGGGGGCGTCAGGCCCACAAGACCCCGGCATGCAAATGGCCGCCGGCGATTCGTTTCCCGAAGGTTCGGTTCCGTTAAGGTTAGCAGATCGTTAAGCCTTGTGGTGCACAGTTCGCCCGCGGATTGCGGAGGGGGAAGCCGCGCAAGCGTTCGGGGGCACGAAGGGATGACTGCAGAGGAAGAGGTGGCCGCGGCCCGTGATGCTGCGGAGCGGGGGGAGCCGTTTGGGGGCCGGTTTTCCGCCGGGGACCTGGAGATGCTTGTCGCGGCCGGAGCCGACTGGCTGTGGGAAACCGACGCGGATCTGCGCTTTTCCTGGCTTTCCGACGATTTCGAGGCCGCGACGGGCACTGCCCCTTCGAGCGTGCTTGGCCGGATACGTTTCGACTTCCTCGCCCAGGGCCCGCGGGGCGGCCAGGCCGCCCGCCATCTGGACGACCTCGGTTCGCGGCGTCCGTTCCGCGACTTCGTCTACGAGATGAAGGGCAGCGACCCAGGCTGCCGCTGGGTCTCCATCTCGGGCTTCCCGCGCTTCGACGCGGCGGGCACCTTCCTCGGTTATCGCGGACTGGGACGCAACATCACCCAGGTGATGGACGCATGGGGCGGCGAAAGCCTGCTCTACGATCTCAAGCGGACGATCAATTCGCTCGACATGGGCGTCGTCATCCTCGATGCGGACCTGAACACCGAGATCATCAATCGCGCCTTCTACGAGATCTGGGATGCGGACCCCGAGGAGATCGCCGTCGGCTGCCCGTTCCGGGCCCTGCTGGAATTCAACCGCCATGACGGGCTGGAGGAGGTGGACGACGAGGGGTGGGAGAACTATGTGGCCAGCCGCCTGGCAGAAATCAGCGCCGGCGACGTGCCGCCGCGCGAAATGTCGCGCGAAGGGGGCCGTACCGTCATCTATTCGGTCACCGCGCTGTCCGGCGGCAAGCGGCTGATTTCCTATTACGACGTGAGCGAGCTGAAAAGACGCGAGAAGGCGCTGCGCGAGAGCATGCAGCAGACCGATCTTTTCCGGCACGTCATGGACGAACTGCCGGTGGCGGCCTTCACCAAGGGGGCCGACCTCAGGATCGAGTTCGTCAACAAGGCCTGGTGCGCGATCACCGGCGTGCCCAAGGAGGAAGCGGTAGGGCGCACCGACCGCGAACTGTTCGGCGGCGCCGAGGGGGACGGCTTCTTCCAGTGCGATGCCGAGGTCGCCCAGACCGGCAGGGTGCTAGAAGTCGAGGAGGCGGTGACCCACCGCGACGGCACGCTGCGGCAACTGATGACGCGCAAGAGCCGGCTCATGGCCAGCGACGGTTCGGTGCATCTCGTGGGATCTTCCACCGACATCACCGAGGTCAAGGCGCGCGAGCACGCCCTCCAGGAGAGCATGCGCGAGAACGAGGTATTCCGCAGCCTGATCGACAACGTGCCGGTGTCCATCTACGCCAAGCGTTCGGACCTGCGGCAGTTCTACGTCAACAAGGGCTGGTGCGACCTGACCGGCATCTCCGAGGAAGACGCGATCGGCAAGACCGACATCGAGATCTTCGGCGAGGAGGGCGAAGCCTTCGTGGAAGGCGACCTCGCCGTGCTGCGCACCGGCCAGACCCAGGAGATCGAGGAAGCCATAACCGCAGCCGACGGAAGCGTGCGCCACCAGTTCGCGCGCAAGGGCGCCATGATCGCCTCGGACGGCTCGCTCTACCTGATCGGCTCGACGACCGATATCACCGAGCTGAAGCAGCGCGAGGCGGAACTGCGCGAGGCACGCCAGCGCGCGGTGCTGGCCGACCGCGCCAAGTCGGAATTCCTGGCCAATATGAGCCACGAGATCCGCACGCCGATGAACGGGGTTCTGGGCATGGCGGAGCTGCTGGCCAAGTCGGACCTCGACCCGAAGCAGAAGACCTTCACCGACATCATCGTCAAGTCGGGCAACGCGCTGCTCACCATCATCAACGACATCCTCGACTTCTCCAAGATCGACGCCGGCCAGCTCGTGCTCGATCCGGCCCCCTTCAACCTGGTCGAGGCGATCGAAGACGTGGCCACGCTGGTGTCCACGCGCGCCAAGGAGAAGGACCTGGAGCTGATCGTGCGAGTGGCGCCCGGCCTCGACGGACTGTTCGTCGGGGATGTCGGGCGCGTCCGCCAGATCGTCACCAACCTGGTCGGCAATGCGGTGAAGTTCACCGACGAGGGCCATGTGCTGGTGGACGTCGCCGGGCAGGGCATGCCGACCGGCACCAAGCTCACCATCTCCATCACCGACACCGGCATCGGCATCGCCGAGGACAAGCTCAGGCTCGTCTTCGACAAGTTCAGCCAGGTGGACACCTCCTCCACCCGGCGCCACGAAGGCACGGGGCTGGGGCTTGCCATCACCTCGCGGCTGGTGGACATGATGGGCGGCGATATCGGCGTCGAAAGCGCGGAAGGCAAGGGCTCGACCTTCTGGTTCTCGGTGACCCTGCCGCGTGCGCAGGAAAGCGGCGTCCCCCGCGTCATGCCGATCGACGTGACCGGCGCGCGCGTGCTCATCGTCGACGACAACGCCGTCAACCGCGCGATCCTGACCGAGCAGATGAAATCGTGGACCTTCGATTCCTGCGCGGCCGCCAGCGGGGCGGAAGGGCTGAAGGTGCTGACGGCCGCCGCCGCCTACGGCGTGCCGGTCGATTGCGTGGTGCTGGACTACCAGATGCCGGGCATGACGGGCGCGGAGATGGCGCGGATCATGCGCAATACGCAGGGGCTGGCCGACATCCCCATCATCATGCTGACCTCGGTCGACCAGAGCATGGCCAACGCCGCCTATCGCGACCTCGGCATCGATGCCCAGCTCATCAAGCCGGCGCGATCCTCCGCGCTGCTGGAGGCGCTGGTGGCGACCGTCCAGAAGCACCGGTCGGCGGGCATGCCCGATTGGCGCGAGCCGCCGCCGGTGCTGGAGGATGCGGCGGTGCCCGCGCGCCAGCAAGCGCAGGTGCAGGCCGCGCCCGCCCGCCCCCCCGATGCCGACGCGGCGCAGAAGGACCTGAACCGGCTGGACATCCTGGTGGCCGAGGACAATGAGGTGAACCAGCTCGTCTTCACGCAGATCCTCGGCGAGACGGGATACAGCTTCTACATCGTCAGCAACGGGCGCAAGGCGCTGGAGATGGCGGTCAGGATGAAGCCGCGCATGATCCTGATGGACGTGTCGATGCCGGAGATGAACGGGCTGGAGGCGACCGCGGAGATCCGCGAGCGCGAAGTCCTGGAGGGCAGGCATGTGCCGATCGTCGGCGTCACGGCGCATGCGCTGAAGGGCGACCGCGAGCGCTGCCTGGAGGCCGGCATGGACGACTACCTGCCGAAACCGATCAGCCCGAAATCGCTGCTGGAGAAGCTGGAGCGCTGGCTGGGCGCGGGCGATATCCTGCGGCGCGAGGCCATGTAGGGGGGCGCAGCGCCTCGATTTTCTTCTGGAAAGCGCGGGTCTGCGGCGCGACCGCTTTTCCCGCCGGGCCGCGTGCGCCGCCCCGCGGGCCTGCCTGCACGCGTCGATCGTTACCGAAGCGACACGAAACTGTCATGCGACTGTAATAAAGCGGGCTTAAGGCCACGCCCGACGCCGAAGGAAAGGCGTCGAGAGACCACTTCCGAACAGGAGCAGGCCACATGAGACATTTCATCCGCTCGGCGGCTGTTGCGATCGCAATGGCTGCGGCGTCCGCGATGACCGTTCCCGCCGCGCTCGCCGCGGATATTTCCGGCGCCGGCGCTACCTTCCCCTATCCGATCTATGCCAAGTGGGCCGACGCCTACAAGAAGGAGACCGGCATCGGCCTCAACTACCAGTCGATCGGCTCGGGCGGCGGCATCAAGCAGATCAAGGCCAAGACGGTGACCTTCGGCGCCTCCGACGCGCCGATGAAGGGCGAGGACCTGGAGGCCAACGGCCTTGCCCAGTTCCCCATGGTGATGGGCGGCATCGTGCCGGTCGTGAACCTCGAAGGCGTCAAGCCGGGCGAACTGGTGCTCGACGGCACCACGCTGGCCGACATCTTCCAGGGCAAAATCGCCAACTGGAACGACGAGGCGATCCAGAAGCTCAACCCCGACGTGAAGCTGCCCGATCAGGCCATCGCCGTCGTGCATCGCTCGGACGGCTCGGGCACGACCTTCAACTTCTCCTACTACCTCGCCGAAGTGAATGCCGACTGGAAGGACAAGGTCGGCGTCAACACCGCGCTGGAATGGCCCGTCGGCATCGGCGCCAAGGGCAATGAGGGCGTGGCCAACAACGTCGCCCAGACCGGCGGCTCGATCGGCTATGTCGAATATGCCTATGCCAAGCAGAACAAGCTGACCTATGCCGACATGATCAACAAGGACGGCAAAAAGGTCGAGCCGACCGCCGCCGCCTTCTCCGCCGCGGCCGCCAATGCCGACTGGTCCTCGCAGCCCGGCTACGGCGTCATCCTGGCCAACCAGCCCGGCGCCGAGTCCTGGCCGATGACGGCCGCGACCTGGATCCTAGTCTACAAGAACCCGGACGATGCGGCCGCCACCGCCGAAGCGCTGAAGTTCTTCGCCTGGTCCTATGAGAAGGGCGCCGAAATGGCCGGCGAACTGGACTACGTGCCGATGCCGGAAAACGTGGTCAAGAGCGTCGAGGACATGTGGGCCAAGGACATCGTCGGCTCCGACGGCAAGCCGCTCTATTCCGCCATGTAATGCAGGCGGGGAGGGCGCCGCGGGCGCTCTCCCCTCTCCTTTCCACAGCGAGGGCGTTCGATGACCGTCGTTTCCGAAGCCATGCCCCGGCATGCCGGCGCCGCAGCGCGTGCGGCCACAGTGCGGCGTTTCGCGCTCACCGATGCGGTCTTCCACGCCCTTACGCGTGCCTCCGCCATCCTGGTGCTGGTCATCCTGGGCGGTGTCGCCGTCTCGCTGGTGGTCGGCGCCTGGCCGGCATTGTCGGCGTTCGGCCCCTCCTTCCTCACCACCCAGTCGTGGAACCCCGTGACGGAGAAATTCGGCGCGCTGGCGCCGATCTACGGCACCCTCGTCACCTCCGCCATCGCCATCCTGATCGCGGTTCCCATCGGCATCGGCATCGCCGTGTTCCTGACCGAATTGTGCCCGCGGCCGCTGCGCCGGCCGATCGGCATCGCCGTCGAACTGCTGGCGGGCATTCCCTCCATCATCTACGGCATCTGGGGCCTGTTCGTCTTCGCCCCGTTCCTCCAGGTCTATCTCCAGCCCTTCGTGATCGGCCTGTTCAAGGGCGTGCCGGTGCTGGAGAACCTGTTCGCCGGTCCGCCCTACGGCATCGGCCTGCTCACCTCGGCGCTGATCCTGGCCATCATGGTGCTGCCCTTCATCACCTCCATCACCAAGGACGTGTTCGACACCGTGCCGGCCGTGCTCAAGGAATCGGCCTACGGCATCGGCTGCACCACATGGGAAGTGACGCGACGCATCGTCATTCCCTACACCCGCGTCGGCATCATGGGCGGCGTCATGCTGGGCCTCGGCCGCGCACTCGGCGAGACCATGGCGGTCACCTTCGTCATCGGCAACGCCCACCGCATTAGCGCCTCGCTGTTCGCGCCGGGCACGACGATCTCGGCCTCCATCGCCAACGAATTCACGGAAGCCGACGGCGCCCTCTACACCTCTTCGCTGGTGGCGCTCGGCCTCATCCTGTTCGTCATCACCTTCCTGATCCTCGCTGCGGCGCGCTTCATGCTGCTGCGGATCGACCGCCGCGCCGGAGCCTGAGCCATGTCCGTGCCTTCCTCCTCGCTTCACCGCCGCCGCAAGGCCAGGAATGCCGTCATGATGGGGCTGTGCACATGCGCGGCCGGCATCGGCCTGGCATGGCTGGCGCTGATCCTCGGCGCGCTGGTCTACAAGGGACTGGCCGGCCTGTCGGTCTCGGTGTTCACGCAGATGACGCCGCCGCCGGGCGACGCCGGCGGTCTCGCCAACGCCATCGCCGGCTCCATCGTCATGACGGTGATCGCGGTGGCCGTCGGCACCCCCATCGGCGTGCTGGCCGGCACCTACATGGCCGAATACGGCCGCTTCTCAAAGCTGTCGACGGTGGTGCGCTTCATCAACGACATCCTTCTTTCGGCGCCCTCCATCATCATCGGCCTGTTCGTCTATGAGCTGATGGTGCGGCCCATGGGCCACTTCTCGGCCATCGCCGGTGCCATCGCGCTCGCCATCCTGGTCATTCCCGTGGTGGTTCGCACGACGGAGGACATGCTGAACCTGGTGCCCAACGCGCTGCGCGAGGCCGGCACGGCCATCGGTGCGCCGCGCTGGGTGGTGATCCGGTCCGTCGCCTACCGCGCCGCCCTTTCCGGCATCGTCACCGGCATCCTGCTGGCGATCGCCCGCATCTCCGGCGAGACGGCGCCGCTGCTGTTCACCGCGCTCAACAACCAGTTCTGGTCGAGCAATCTCAACGCGCCGATCGCCAGCCTTCCGGTCACCATCTTCCAGTTCGCGCTCTCGCCCTACGAGGAGTGGCAGCAACTGGCCTGGACCGGCGCGCTCATCATCACCATGACGGTTCTGGGCCTTTCCATCTTCGCCCGCAGCCTCACCGGACGCAGAGAGGACAGATGAAACCGATGTTGTCCCCCGAAACAGTCGTGGCCGAGCCCGTGCTCGGCAAGGCCAAGATCGAGGTGAAGAACCTCAATTTCTACTATGGCGAGTCCAGGGCGCTGAAGGACATCGGTCTGGAGCTGCCGGAGCGCAGCGTCACCGCCTTCATCGGCCCGTCAGGCTGCGGCAAGTCAACGCTGCTGCGCGTGCTCAACCGCATCTATGAGCTTTACCCGAAGCAGCGGGCCGAGGGCCAGGTGCTGCTCGACGGCGAGAACATCCTCGACCGCTCGCAGGATCTAAATCTTCTGCGCACCAAGATCGGCATGGTGTTCCAGAAGCCGACGCCGTTCCCCATGTCGATCTACGAGAACATCGCCTTCGGCATCCGGCTCTACGAGAAGCTGTCGAAGGCCGAGATCGACGTGCGGGTGGAGGAGGCGCTGGTGCGCGCAGCGCTCTGGGGCGAGGTCAAGGACAAGCTCCATGCCAGCGGCCTTTCGCTGTCCGGCGGCCAGCAGCAGCGCCTGTGCATCGCCCGCACCGTGGCGGTGAAGCCGGAGGTTATCCTGCTCGACGAGCCGGCCTCGGCGCTCGATCCGCTCTCGACGGCCAAGATCGAGGAACTGATCGACGAGTTGCAGGCCGACTACACCATCGTCATCGTCACCCACAACATGCAGCAGGCGGCGCGCGTCTCCAGCCAGACCGCCTTCATGTATCTGGGCGAACTGATCGAGTTCGACCGCACCGAGAAGATCTTCACGTCGCCGCGCGAGAAGCGCACGCAGGACTACATCACCGGCCGGTTCGGCTGACGGCCCACGCAGACGAGGACACGACCATGATGGAACATACCGTCGCCTCCTTCGACGAGGACCTGAAGCAGATCGGCGGCCTGATCCGCGGCATGGGCGAACTCGCCGGCACCATGGTGGCCGACGCCACGCGGGCGCTGACCCATTCCGACACCGCGCTGGCCCAGCGCGTCGTCTCCGACGATGCCGTCATGGATGCGCGCCAGCGCGAGCTGGATACGCGCGCCATCACCCTGATCGCCAAGCGCCAGCCGATGGCCCACGACCTGCGCGCGGTGATCGGCGCCATCCGCATGGCCGGCGACCTCGAGCGCATCGGCGACCTCGCCAAGAACATCGCCAAGCGGATCGACGCGGTCGGGCAGGGCGCCGTGCCGCGCGAGCTGTCGCATTCGATCGATTCCATGGCCGATCTCGTGCTGGCGCAGGTCGGCGGCGTGATCGAGGACTATGTGGCGGGCGACGCGCCGGCGCTTGCCCAGTTGCGCGACGACGACGAACGCATCGACGAGAAGTACACCTCCGTGTTCCGCGAGCTGTTGACCTATATGATGGAGGACCCGCGCAACATCACCGCCTGCACGCATCTTCTGTTCTGCGCCAAGAATTTGGAGCGCATCGGCGACCATGTCACCAACATCGCCGAGAATGCCTATTATGTGCTGACGGGCGAGCAACTGCCGCCGAACCGGCCGAAGCTCGACGAGACGGCCATGTCGGTGCCGGCGAGCTGAGACGCGAGGACGGAGAGGCGCATGATCGCACCACGCATCATGGTGGTGGAGGACGAGGAGCCGCTTGGCGTCCTGCTCCGCTACAATCTGGAATCGGAAGGCTATCAGGTCGAGGTGGTGACGCGCGGCGACGAGGCGGAGATCCGGCTCCAGGAGCACGTGCCGGACCTTCTGGTGCTCGACTGGATGGTGCCGGCCGTCTCCGGCATCGAATTGTGCCGCCGGCTGCGCATGCGGCCCCAGACCGAGCGGCTGCCGGTCATCATGCTGACGGCGCGCGGCGAGGAAAGCGACCGCGTGCGCGGCCTGTCCACCGGCGCCGACGACTATCTGGTCAAGCCCTTCTCGATGCCGGAGTTCATGGCGCGGGTGAAGGCGCTGCTGCGCCGCGCCAAGCCCGAAGTGCTCTCGTCCGTGCTGAAGGTCGGCGACATCATGCTCGACCGCGAGCAGCACCGCGTCTACCGCAAGAAGAGCGAGATCAGGCTCGGGCCGACCGAATTCCGCCTGCTGGAGTTCATGATGCAGCATCCGGGGCGCGTCTTTTCGCGGGCGCAACTGCTCGACAATGTCTGGGGCGAGACGATCTACATCGACGAGCGCACGGTGGACGTGCATGTCGGACGGTTGCGCAAGGCGGTCAATGACGGCCGGCTGCCCGACGTCATCCGCACCATCCGCGGCGCAGGCTACGCCATAAAGGAAGACTGAGGGGCTGTTCGCGCCGCTTCGCCCGTTGCCGGGCCCGGGGCCGGGCCGGGCGCGAAGATCTCGTTGTCCACGAAGGTCAGCGCGCGCATGGCGCACCCTTCGCGGATCAGCGCCAGCTCGTCCGGCTCGGTGTCGAAGGAGATCGATTCCGAATGCTGGCCGCCCGCCGTCTGGGCGATCGCCCGGCGCAGGGCCGGCTCGATGAGGTCGAAGGCGCGCGCGCCGACGCCCACCATGGTGACGGGCGCCGGGTCGATCAGCGCGAACAGGTTGCCCAGGCCGAATCCCAGCGCCGTGCCGGCCTTGCGGTAGGCCTCGCGTTCCGGCCCGTCCGCCGCGCGCGCCCGCTGCGCCAGCGCCAGCATGTCCGCCTCGGCGATGTCGGCGGCCGGCGGCGTGTCCTCGCCCAGGCCATGGGCGTTGCGCCAGATCGCGTAGTTGCCGGCATAGGCCTCCACGCAGCCGCGCCGTCCGCAGCGGCACAGCGCGCCGCCCGGGCGGTGGATCATGTGGCCGAACTCGCCGCCGGAGGAATGGGTGCCGGCGAACAGTTCGCCGTTGAGCACGATGCCCATGCCGATGCCGTGCGACAAAAGCATGGCGATGAAGTCGTGCCTATAGCGGTCGGTGCCGCGCCAGCGCAGCGCCACGGCCATCATGTTGCAGTCGTTCTCGATCGTGGTCGGAATGCCGAAGGCCGTCTCCAGCGCGTCGGCGAGGGCGATGTCGGTGTGCGGCGTGATCGGCGACCACAGCATGGTGCGGGCGTGCGAATCCGTGATGCCCTGCACCGCCAGCGCGATGCGCAGCACCCGCCTGCCGGAAAGCGCCGGGTCGCCGAGATGCCGGCGCATGATCGCGACGCATTCGCCCACCAGTTCCTCGCGCGGCAGGGCCAGCGTGTCCAGCCGCCGCTGTTCCTCGGAAATGATGCTGCCGGCGTAGTCGATGACGGCGACGGCCAGGAAATTCAGCGACAGCACCGCGGTGACCACGGCCGCGGCCGCCGCATCCAGCTCCAGCCCGATCTGGGGCCGGCCGCGCTTCAGCGGCGCGGGGCCGCTGCCGCGCTGGACGAGGATTCCCTCGCCGATGAGGTCGGAGGAGATCGCCGAGATCGTCGAGTTGCTCAGGCCTGTGATCGAGGCGATCTCGGTGCGCGACGGCTCGCCGCTGCGCCGAACGGCCCCTATCACCATGGCGCGGTTGCGCCGGCGAAGATCGTCATGGCGGATGCCCACCGTCATTGCCTTACCGTCTCCTTGGCCGCGCCCCTGATCCACCAGGGCTGCCGGCGCCGGAGCGAAATAGTGGCAGAAGCAGGCCGTGCTGTCATACATTATTTCGAGACTCGAAAAAAAATTCGCGACATTGTGAACCCCGTTGACAGGCCGCCCGGCTTGCGTCACACTTTTTTCGAAGCTCGAAAAAAAGAGCTTTGGCGTGGACCCGGGATCGGAAGCCCCGGGCCGGTTCACAGGCGCCTTGGGCGCAGGGAGGAAATCATGAGGAAATTCACTGCCGCCATACTTGCCGGCGCGGCGATGTCGCTGACGCTGGTTTCCGTCGCCGAGGCCAAGGACAAGGTCATCGGCGTTTCGTGGTCCAACTTCCAGGAGGAGCGCTGGAAGACCGACGAGGCCGCGATGAAGAAGGCCATCGAGGCCGCCGGCGACAAATACATCTCCGCCGACGCGCAGTCATCCGCCGCCAAGCAGCTTACGGATGTCGAGAGCCTGATCGGGCAGGGCGCCAACGCGCTCATCATCCTGGCGCAGGACGCCTCGGCGATCGGGCCTGCCGTGCAGAAGGCGCTGGACGAGGGCATCCCGGTGGTCGGATATGACCGCCTGATCGAGAACAAGGACGTCTTCTACCTGACCTTCGACAACAAGGAGGTCGGCCGCCTGCAGGCCAAGGGCGTCTTCGCCGTCAAGCCGGAAGGCAATTACGCCTTCATCAAGGGCTCCTCCGCCGACCCGAATGCCGACTTCCTGTTCTCCGGCCAGATGGAGGTGCTGAAGGAGGCGATGGACGCCGGCAAGATCAAGAATGTCGGCGAGGCCTATACGGACGGCTGGCTGCCGGCCAACGCGCAGAAGAACATGGAGCAGATCCTGACCGCCAACGACAACAAGGTCGACGCGGTCGTGGCGTCCAACGACGGCACCGCCGGCGGCGCCATCGCCGCGCTGCAGGCGCAGGGCCTTGCGGGCTCTGTGCCGGTGTCGGGCCAGGACGGCGACCATGCCGCGCTGAACCGCATCGCGCTCGGCACCCAGACCGTGTCGGTGTGGAAGGATGCGCGCGAACTCGGCAAGAACGCCGCCGAGATCGCCTCCGAGATGGCCGACGGCAAGAAGATGACCGACATCGCCAATGTGCAGGACTTCACCACGCCGGGCGGCAACACCGTCAAGTCGGTGTTCCTGAAGCCGGTCGCCATCACCAAGGACAACCTCAACGTGGTGATCGACGCCGGCTGGATCGGCAAGGACGAGGTGTGCTCGGGCGTCAAGGCGGGCAGCGTCGCCGCCTGCGACTGAGGCCGGAGCGCGATCCTGGAGAACATGGGACGCCGCGGCCCTGCAGCCGCGGCGTTTTTCTTCCGGGCGGGCGGCCCGGGCGGGGCTTCTAACGGAGCCGGAAAATCCATAGGATCGGCTGCCGCAACCGCGCCAGACGGCACCGGCGGGAGGAGATCATGACCGACACCACCACCAACGATCCGCTCGACCGGGCGCGCGCGGCCGATATCGGCGCGTTCGGCCGGTTCCTCAAGGCGACCGAACTGGACACGCGCATGCTGGGCATGGTGGCGGCGCTGATCGCCATCTGGGTCGTCCTGCATGTGCTGTCGGGCGGCCTGTTCCTGACGCCGCGCAATCTGTGGAACCTGTCGGTCCAGTCGTCGTCGGTCGCCATCATGGCCACCGGCATGGTGCTGGTGATCGTGACGCGCAACATCGACCTGTCGGTCGGCTCGCTGGAGGGCGTGCTCGGCATGGTCATGGGCGTCATGCAGGCCGAGATACTGATCCGCACCGTCGGCCTGCCGCTCGGCGATCCCTGGATCTGGGTGATCGCGCTGGCCTGTGGCCTGCTGCTCGGCCTCGCCATCGGCGCCTTCCAGGGTTTCGTCATCGCCTATCTGGAGGTGCCCTCCTTCATCGTCACGCTGGGCGGCCTGCTGGTTTGGCGCGGCGCGGCCTGGTGGATCACCAGCGGGCGCACCGTGGCGCCGCTCGACGCCACCTTCCAGCTCATGGGCGGCGGGCCGCAGGGCTCCATCGGCGCGAACTGGAGCTGGATCGTCGGGCTGGTGGCCTGCGCCGCCGTGGTGGGGCTGCTGCTCAACGGCCGCCGGCAGCGCAAGCGCTTCAAGTTTCCGCTGCGGCCGGTCTGGGCCGAAACCTTCCTCGGCGCGGTGGTCTGCGCCGTCATCCTCGGCGCGGTGTGGATCGCCAACTCGTATCCGTGGCCGGTCGGCATCGTCAACAGATACGCCGCCGCCCGCAACATCACCGTTCCCGAAGGCGGCCTGTTCATCGCCCACGGCATCGCCATCCCGGTGCTGATGGCGGTGGCGGTCGGCATCGTCATGACCTTCGTCACCAATCGCACCCGCTTCGGCCGCTACGTCTTCGCCATCGGCGGCAATCCGGAGGCGGCCAACCTGGCCGGCATCAACACGCGCTGGATCACGGTCAAGGTGTTCATGATCATGGGCGTGCTGGCGGCGCTGAGCGCGGCGATCTCCTCGGCGCGGCTCAACGCCTCCACCAACGCGCTGGGCACGCTGGACGAGCTTCTGGTCATCGCGGCGGCCGTCATCGGCGGCACCTCGCTGGCCGGCGGCTCCGGCACGGTGCTGGGCGCCATGCTGGGTGCGCTGCTGATGCAGTCGCTGCAATCGGGCATGGTGCTGCTGGGCATCGATTCGCCGCTGCAGAGCATCGTCGTCGGCACAGTGCTGGTCATCGCCGTGTGGCTCGACACCGTCTACCGCAAGCGCGTCTGAGGCAGGGAGGAACGATCATGGCCCACACCACGCAGGCCCGCACGCCCGACCAGCCGCCGCTGGTGGATCTGCGGAACATATCGATCGCCTTCGGCGGCATCCGCGCCGTGGACGACGCCTCCGTCGACCTCTATCCGGGCGAGGTGGTGGCGCTGCTCGGCCATAACGGCGCCGGCAAGTCGACGCTCATCAAAATCCTGTCGGGCGCCTACAAGCGCGACGCCGGCCAGATCTTCGTCAATGGCGAGGAGGCCACCATCGCCAACCCGCGCGACGCCAAGAAGTACGGCATCGAGACGATCTACCAGACCCTGGCGCTGGCCGACAATGTGGATGCGGCCGCCAACCTGTTCCTCGGACGCGAACTGATGACCGCCTGGGGGACGCTCGACGACGTCGCCATGGAGGCGGAGGCGCGCAAGGTGATGGGCCGGCTCAATCCACGCTTCCAGCGCTTCAAGGAGCCGGTCGTCAAGCTCTCGGGCGGCCAGCGGCAATCGGTGGCGATCGCGCGCGCCATCCTGTTCAACGCCCGCATCCTCATCATGGACGAGCCGACGGCGGCGCTCGGACCCCAGGAGACGGCGCAGGTCGGCGAACTGGTCAAGCAGCTCAAGGCCGACGGCATCGGCATCTTCCTCATCAGCCACGACATCCACGACGTGTTCGACCTCGCCGACCGCGTCTGCGTCATGAAGAACGGCCAGGTCGTCGGCACCGCGCGCACCCAGGACGTCACCAAGGACGAGGTGCTGGGGATGATAATCCTGGGCAAATGCCCGCCGGGGGCGGTTCCCGGACCCGGCGCGCTCAAGATCGCGGCCTGAGCGCCGCCCGCCCCTCCGGGACATCCGCATCGGCCGCCCGGTCATGCCGGCGGCCGGCCGGGCATTGTCTCGGCGCGCAAAATTGCTATGAAAGGCGGGGGATTGTTCTCACAGGTTGCGGCTGCCTTTGAAGAAGCTCTTTCCGATCGTCGCATTTGTCGCCGTCGCGCTGATCAGCCTTGCGATGGCCGGCTTCGCCTATTTCGCCACGCAGGAGGCGACACGCATCAAGTTCGAAGGCACGGCCGACGACGCCCTGAACCGCATCGAAAGCCGCATCGACCTGCAACTGTCGCTGCTGCGCGCGACCAAGGCCTTGTTCGAGGCCAATAGCGGCAAGGTCTCCCTGAAGGAATTCGAGACGTTCTACGATTCCCTGGATGTGGCCGACCATTTTGCCGGCCTGCACGGCGTCGGTTTCGTCCGGTTCGTGAAGGCCGGAGACGAAGCTTCCGTCGAACGGGAAATCAGCCTGAACTTCGGGTTCGAGCGTCCGGTCCATCCGCCGTCGGACCTGCCCTGGCGGGCTCCGGTCGTGCTGCTGGCGCCGTTCGATGCCAACAGCGACGCCGTCATAGGCTTCGACATGATGACCGATCCGGTACGCCGGGAGGCGATCGAGCGAGCCGTCAAGGACGACGCGCAGCATGCCACAAGGCGCCTGCTGATGGGCAAGAACACTGGTGCGGCCCGCAACTTCACCGGCTTTCTGGTCTTTGCCCGACTGGCCCCGGAGGCGAGCCAGGACGGCAGCGGCGCTCCGACGGGCGGGCTCGTCTACAATGCCTACCGCGCCCACGATCTGTTCCAGACCGCGCTCGCCAAGGCGCCGCTGCTGCCGGTGAATGTCGAGGTCTACGACGACGCCGTGGACCCGGACAATCTCGTGTTCCGCTCGGAGACGCCGCCGGCGCCATCCGGCGAATATCTGTCGGCCACGCGCACCGTCCAGATCGCCGATCGGCAGTGGACCATCGTGTTTCGTCCGACGAGCGCGTTTTCGGTGCCGTCCTCGCGCCTCATCCCCATCATGCTGGGCCTGTTCGGGCTGTTGCTGGCCGGCGCCATCGCGCTGGTGGCGCGCTATCAGGAGCGGGCCTACGATGCCGTTTCGCAATTGCACGAGGCGACCGAGAAGAGCCTTCTCGAAAAGGACCTGATGCTTCAGGAAATGAAGCACCGCATCAAGAACTCGATCTCGCGCGTGCTGGCCATTTCCCGCCAGACGGCGGCGGGAGCGACGGACATGAGCGAATTCGCCAGCTCCTTTTCCGCGCGGCTGCAGGCCATGGCCGCCTCGCAGGACATGCTGACCCGCTCGCGCTGGCAGAAGGCCGATCTGGAAGACCTGCTGCGCATCGAGCTCGGGCAGGTGTTCGGCAAGGAACTGCCGGACGGCCTGCTGTCCGGGCCGCAGGTGCTGCTCGACGAGACCACGACCCAGGCGCTGGGGCTGACCTTCCACGAACTTGCCACCAACGCGCTGAAATACGGCGAGGCGGCCAACTCGGTCGGCGCGCTGAAGGTCGACTGGAGGGTCGAGGGTCCGAAGCCGGCGCGGATGCTGGTTCTCAACTGGCGTGAATCGGGCCAGACCGCGCTGACGGCGCCGGCCAAGACCGGCTTCGGCACCAAGCTCATCGACATGAACATCACGCGCGAGCTGAACGGCACCATCAGCCGCGAATTCCGTGCCTACGGCCTGATGGTGACGATCCGGATTCCCCTGCAATCCTGATGCGGGCCGCAATGAAAACGGGGGCCGGCTTGCGCCGGCCCCCGCTCGTTCGCGCCGCCGCCGCTTCAGTTGCAGCGGGCGGTGTAGACCCGGCCCGTGCGCGGGTTCCGGTACTGGCAGTAGCCGTTCCGCAGGTTGCGGACGAGCAGGCCCGAGCCCGCGCCGACGGCCGCGCCGATAGCCGCACCCTTCCAGCCGCCGACCGCGCCGCCGATGACCGCGCCGGCTGCGGTGCCGACGCCGACGTCCTGCTCGGTGGTGGTGCAACCGCTGAGTGCCGCCATCACGGCCACGGCGATCATCATCTTGCGCATCAATTTGATCCTCTCGCTTTTGTCCCTCGCTTTACAGCCCCGTTTCTCTAGCATGAGCCGGAGCGTTTTGCCTGCCCGAATCTGAACTTGGCTAAGATAGTCTTTTCGGCGTAGAGCGCCCGCACCCGACCCCGGGCAGCTCCGGCGGGACAGGAGTGCGGCGCTCGTTCAGTCGGTCTCGAAATTGCCGTGCGGCACGGTCAGGCTGTATTGCAGGCGGTCGCCGGCGATGTCGAGGGTCGCGGCGCCGTTGAGCGAGATCGGCACCACCCGCTCCAGCGCAACCGAGCCGAACCGCTTGCGGCCGCGCTTCCTCTCGCCTTCCGGCAGCCGCTCCGTCCACACCAGCGACAGCGCCGGCTCGCCCGCGCCGTCCAGCCCGGCGGTGACCTCCACGACGCCCTCGGGATGGGAAAGAGCGCCGTAGCTGACGGAATTGACGGCCAGTTCGTGCATGGCCAGCCCGATATGAAGCGCTGCGTTCGGGTTCAGGAACGGGTTGGCGCCCTGGAAACGCAGGTTGCGCTCCGGGTCGGCGCCGTAGCGCCCGACCTGGCCGGTCACCAGTTCGCGCAATTGCGCGCCGCGCCAGTTGGAGGAGGTGACGAGGTCCTGCGAGGAGGCGAGCGACTGCAGCCGTCCGCGGAAGCGCGCCAGGAAATCGGAAATGCTGTCGGAATGCCGGCCGGTCTGGCTGGCGATGCTCTGGATGATGGCGAGCAGGTTCTTGGAGCGGTGGCTGACTTCGCGCAGCAAGGTCTTCAACGTCTGCTCGCGCCGTTTCTGCTCGGTGGTCTCCACCTTGGTGGTCAGCACGCCCTGGATCCCGCCCTTCTCGTCGAAGTCGGGATCGACCCAGATCTCGAACCAGCGCACGCCGTCCTCGCCGGGCAGGCTGATCTCGAAGCGCTCGGAATTGCCGGAGGCGATGACGTTGCGGCGGGCGGCGACGATGCGCTCGGTCTGGGCCTGCGGCAGCAGGCTTTCCTCTTCGTCGTTGCCGGTCCGGGAAATCCATGGCGCGGGCATGTTGCGCGCCCATACGGTCTTCAGGTCGCGGTCCTGGTAGAGGACGGCGACGCCGGCATTGCGCAGCGCATTCAGCAATGCGCGGCCAAGCTGATCGTCCCGCTCGGCCGGCTTCGGGGAGGTCGACTTCCCGCCCTGCCCGTAGCTGTTCTTGTAATTCGCCCCGGATTTCATCTGATAACTTACCGCCCGCCCCTCCCCAGGTGAGATTTCTAGCGGATAAACGGTTCAGAAAAGGTTCCGCCGGGCCGCATTCCTTGCGGAACGCTGCCCGGCGGCGACTGGAAACCGTTTGAGGGGGGCGGTTTCCAGTTTGCCTTGCACCGTGTCCGACGCCTCATGCCCGCCTGAAGATGCCAGCGAGCAGGGAAATCACCAGGAACGCCAGGAAGATGAAGAACAAGATCTTGGCGAGCCCGGCCGAAGCCCCGGCAATGCCACCGAAACCGAGCGCGCCGGCGATGATCGCCACGACAAGAAACACCAGCGCCCAGTATAGCATGGCCAAACTCCTTCAGATGGTACAGCAGAACGCCGCGTGGCCGCGGTTTGTTCCAGACGGTCATGGAAAGTGTGCCGGCCACGGGATGCCGCGTCAGGCCGCGGCCTTGGCCTGGCGGTCGAAGAAGAGCGCCTGGCTGATCAACGCCTTGACCATGTCCGGGTTGAACGGCTTGGTGACCAGGAAGGCCGGCTCCGGCCGCTCGCCGGTGAGCAGGCGCTCGGGAAAGGCGGTGATGAAGATAACCGGCACGGCGGTGGAGGACAGGATCTCGTTGACCGCCTCGATGCCGGAGCTGCCGTCGGCGAGCTGGATGTCGGCGAGCACCATCTTCGGGTGGGTCTTGCCGAACAGGGCGACCGCCTCGGCATGGGTGCGCGCCGTGCCGACCACGCGGTGGCCCAGGCTTTCCACCATCTCCTCTATGTCCATGGCGATCAGCGGCTCGTCCTCGATGATGAGCACGTCCGTGGCCACCTGGCGCGAAATCTCGTCGCTGGCCTCGGCCAGCAGATCGGAGAAGGTCTCCTCGTCCACGTCCAGCACCTCGGCGGCATCGCGCTCGCCGAATCCCTCCACGGCCACCAGCAGGAAGGCCTGGCGCGGCAGCGGCGCCAGCGCGTTCAGATTGGCGGCGGCGCGCTGCTCCCATACCGCCTGCGGCTCTTCCTGGGGCACGCGGATGGCGACGGAGGTGAACAGCCGGGCGAAGACCTTGTAGATGGCGACGCGGTCGCTGGATGCCTCGGGGAAGATACCGGCGTCGGCGATGATTGCTTCCAGCATCGCCGCGACCATGGCGTCGCCGCTTTCCTGCGAGCCGGAGACGGCGCGCGAGAACCGCCGGAGGAAAGGCAGATGCGGCGCGATGGTGGCGGAAAGATTCATGTTGAACGTCTCCCTCAGATGACGTGTAACGGAATATGGCCCGCTGGAACAGCCGGCCCGGAACTTGCAACGCAGGTTGTGCGGAAAAGTTCCGGAACGGCGGAACCAATATGGCACAGCCGCGTTGTGGGCCAGTTCGGGCGACCAGAGGAGGGGCCGCTTGCCGTGCGCAAGTGTCGGGGCACTGGATAGAGGGCGATGTGAAGGAAGCGACAAGAACTGCATCGGCCGGCACCGTCCGGCAACGGGATATTTCCGGCGACCCGCTCGGGACGAATTCGGAAATAGGCAGAAAGCTCAAGCAATATTACGACGAACTGGTTTCTGACGAGGTGCCGGACCGTTTCGCGCAGTTGCTGGCGCAACTGGAAAAGGCCGCGCCCCCAGGCGGGAAAGGCTGAGGCATGGCTGCATCGCAGGGCTTCAAGACCGACCTGCTCGGCACGATCCCGAGCCTGAGGGCATTTGCCGTGTCGTTGACGCAGAACGCCGACAGGGCCGACGACCTCGTCCAGGAAACGCTGGTCAAGGCTTGGGACAAGCAGCAGAGCTTCCAGCTCGGCACCAATCTCAAGGCGTGGCTGTTCACCATCCTGCGCAACGAGTTCTATTCGCAGATGCGCAAGCGCGGCCGCGAGGTGCAGGACAGCGACGGCATCATGACCGCCAGGCTGGCCGTGCATCCGGCCCAGCATGGCCAGCTCGACCTCAAGGACTTCCGCGCCGCGCTGGAAAGGCTGCCGCAGGACCAGCGCGAGGCCATCATCCTGATCGGCGCGTCCGGCTTCTCCTACGAGGAGGCGGCCGAAATCTGCGGCTGCGCGGTCGGCACCATCAAGAGCCGGGTCAGCCGCGCCCGTGCCCGGCTGCAGGAGATCCTCCAGATTTCCGGCGAGGACGAATTCGGCCCCGACGCCATTTCGACCCAGGTCATGGGCTCGTCGGCTGCCTGACCCGGGGCGGCCGGGCGCAGGCCGCGGCCAGCGCCTCCACCAGATCCATGCCGGAATAGGGCTTCTCGACTATGGCGATGCCGGGCAGGAGCGCTTCCATCTCCTGCGCGGAACGGCCGGAAGCGATGATGAAGGGCAGATCCTGCTCGAGGAGGCGCTGCGCGAAGCCGAGCGTGGATTGGCCGCCGAGCATGAGGTCGATGATGGCCGCGTCGAACAGGCTGCGCACCTCGCCTGCGTCGACCTGCGCCAGATGCTGGACGATGGTGACGCTGCGGGCGCCATGATCCGTGCATAGCTGCTCCACATCGATGGCGATGAGGGGCTCGTCTTCGAGCAGCAATATCCGCAAATCGTCCAGCAGCAAGACAGGCACCCGCACATTCGTTTCCGAAGGTGCATTGATGATCGTTATCGGCCCGCCTGTCATTTAAAAATGACATGCCGCAACGTCAGCCGGCAGGAACCCGATCCCGCCGCGGCGCGTTGCAATTCAATTGGTTAACGAGGGGGGCGCCATGCCGAGCAAGAACATACATTCCTTTTCCGGCCGGCGTTTTCCCTGCCAGCAGTGCCCGTTGCGGGCCCTGCCCGCGTTCCGGGAACTGGCGAAGACGGAACTCGCCTTCGTCAACAATTTCAAGAAAGGCGAACTGGCGGTGGAAAAGGGAACCGCCGTGCTGGTGGAAGGCAGCCACAGCGCGCATCTCTACACGGTGCTGTCGGGATGGAGCTTCCGCTACAAGCTGCTGTCGGACGGGCGCCGCCAGATCCTCAACTATGTCATGCCGGGCGATCTGATCGGCCTGCAGGGCAGCGTCATGGGCGAGATGCAGCACTCGGTGGAGGCGCTGTCGGCCATGCTGCTATGCGTGTTCGAGCGCGAGCAACTGCCCGAGCTCTACCGCAAGCATCCGGGCCTTGCCTACGACATCACCTGGCTCGCCGCGCGGGAGGAGCGGATGCTGGACGAGAACCTGCTGAGCGTCGGGCGCCGTTCCGCGCTGGAGCGGGCGGCCTATCTCATCGCCTTCATCGCCGCACGCGCCAAGGGTGTGGGCCTCGACACGCGCCGCCAGGTGCGCATCCCCATCACCCAGCAGCATGTGGCCGACACTCTGGGCCTGTCGCTGGTGCACACCAACAAGACCTTGCGCAAGCTCACGGCGCGGGGTCTTATCGTGTGGCAGGAGGGCGGCTGCGAGGTTGTCGACGCCGCCAAGCTCCAGGAACTGGCCGGCTGGGAAGGCATCGGCGAAGATCGGCGGCCGCTTTTGTGAAAGGCTGCTGCCGATGGCCCGCCTGGCGCATGCCCCGGGGAACCTAAGTTGCCGCAGGGCGTTTGGAAGGCCGAAGAAACACAAGGAGTTGAGAATGGCCGCGAACGAAGGCAAGTCCTTGAAGAACTCGCCGGAGGTTTCCGACCTGGAAGCTGACATCAGGCAGCTGAAGGCGGATATCGAGAAGCTGACGAAGCAACTGGCCGCCACCGGCCAGCAGGGCTACGGCACCGCCAGGCGCGCCGCCGCGGAAGGCGTCGAGCAATTGCGCGTGCAGGGCGAAGCGGCCATGGAAAGCCTGCGAAGCAACGCCAGGGATTTGGAGGAACAGGTCATCGCCAGCGTTCGCGAGAAGCCGGTCACCTCGCTGGCGATCGCCGCCGGGGTGGGCTACCTCTTCGCGCTGCTCTCGCGCCGCTAGCCGCTCATGGGAATGCTGGCATCCCTGCTCGCAGGCCTCGCCTCGGGCGAGACGGCCGCGGCGCTGAAGCGCGCGCGGCTGGCTGCGATCCTCTATTCGCTGGCGGCGCTGGCCGCCCTGTGCGGTGTCGGCTTCCTGGTCGGCGCCGCCTATATCTATGCCGCGCGCCGTCACGGCTTCGTGGAGACGGCGCTGGGCTTCGGCATCGGTTTTCTGGTGCTGGCGGGCCTGCTGGTACTGGCCTTCAGGCTGGGTGCGGGCACCCGCAAGCGCCGCCGCGAGAAACGACTCAAGGCCGACATGACGGCGATCGGCGTCTCGACGGCGCTTGCCCTGCTTCCGGTCCTGGCGCGGGGCAAGGGCGGCCTCGGCTTGCTGCTCGGCCCTGCGGCGGCGCTCGCCGCCTATGCCATCTACCGCGAGAACGCCCGCCCGGGCGGGCGCAGGGACGACGATCAGGACAGGGGCGGCGGCCGGTAGGGCTCGCCGCCGCACCTCCTGCAGACCCTCGCGGAACCTTTGCGGCGGGGCATTGTTTCCCAAACAGCTTCGCGAACCGCGCCGTGCGCGCCAAGCAACGGAGGTTCCCCAATGACCAAGATCATTCCGCAGGACAAGGCCCGCCAGGGGCGCTCGGGCCGCCATCTCCTCGTCATCCTCATCGCCGCGCTGGCGCTCGCCTTCGCCGCATGGGGCGCGGCGGAATTCTACGGTGAGATGATCAAGAGCCCCGCTACCGAGCAAACGCCGGGCGGCTGACCGGCCAGGGCGGATCGGCCCGGGCTTACCCCGCCTCTTCCCCGGCCTCCGGCACCAGCACTTTCAGTGCCGCGGGACGGATCTCGAAGGCGGTGTGCTGCTCCAGCCGCACCAGCTCGCCGTCGGCGACGGCGGGCCATCTGCGCCTGCCGCCGATCTTCAGCGTTGCGCGGGCCGCTTCGTGGACCTCGACATGCGGGCTGTCGCGCCACTTGCCGCGCGCGAGGTCGAAGGCGAAGCGGAGCAGTTCGGATCGCTGCCGCGCCACCGTCACATAGATGCCGAGCGTGCCGCCGGCGGGATCGTCGGCATAGGGCAGGTGGCCCTCGCCGAACAGATTGTTGGTGATGCCGACACCTGTGGCGAGCGTGCTCAGCTCCGCCTCGCCAAGGGTCAGCGTCACCTCCATCGCTCGAGGGTTCTTCAGTGTCATCCAGGCTGAGCGGGCCGAGGCGCGCAGCTTGCCGAGCCGCGAGCCGAATTCCATCTTCTCGCGCAATTGCACCATCCTGGCATGCATGCCGATCGAGAACTGATGGATGAACGGCGCGCCGTTGGCGCTGGCGATGTTGACCCTCTCGATCCTGCCGGAAGCGAAGGCCTGCATGGCGGCGTCCAGCGTCAGCGGAACGCCCAGGCTGCGCGCGAAGAGATTCATCGTGCCGGCCGGCAGAACGGCCAGCGCCTTGTCCGTGTCCATCAGCCGCGCCGCCGCCGCCGAGATCGTGCCGTCGCCGCCGCCCGCCAAGACCACGTCGATGTCGGCGCGTGCGGCCGCGCGGTCCAGCGCTTCGGCAACCGTGTCGCCGCCGGTGATCTCGATGTCGAGCGTGTGGCCGGCCGGCCCAAGCGTTTCCCGCATCCGTGCGGACAAGGCATCCAGGTCGAGCGAACGCAGCGTGCCGCCATCCCCGTTCAGCACCGCCGCAAACCGCATCGCTTCCGTCCCCCCGAGCCGTTGAACATATGCAGGCTGTCACGCCGCCACGGTCCCTGCCGCGAAGCAATGACCGAATGAAGGGAAGGTTCCCGGCCGCAAGCGCAGCACGATCCGGCATCCGCCGCCCGGTTCGGAACAAGACGGCGGTCACGACGTTGTGAACACGTAGGATGCCGCGCCCGGCTTTCCCCGCGACGGTTTCGCCAGGCGCGGCGCGCATGAAAAATCACGCACGAGGAGTAACCTATCATGATCCGCAAGCTCTTGGCCACGACCGCGCTGGCTATGGTCTTTGCCACCGGCGCGCTCGCGCAGGACGCCACGGCGCCAGCGCCTGCGGCGCCCAATTCCAATCCGGCCGCTCCCGTCGCGCCGACCATGCCGGCGGTGAAGGCCGACGGCCAGCTCGCCACCAACATCATCGGCGAGAGCGTCTACAACGGCACCGGCGACAATGCAGAGAGCATCGGCAAGGTCACCGACGTCGTCTTCGACAAGGACGGGCAGGCCAAGTCGGTGGTGATCGGCGTCGGAGGGTTCCTGGGCGTCGGCAGCAAGAACGTCGCCTTCGACTACGACAAGCTGCAATGGGCGGAGAAGAATGGCGACCGCTGGCTGGTGGCGCAGACCAGCAAGGACGAGCTGACCGCACAGCCGGCGTTCGACGACGCGCCCTACAGGCCGGTGGCGCCTGCCCAGACCGCGCAACCGGCAGCGGAGCCCGGCGGGGCCATGGCGCCGGCCGACGGCACCGCCCAGAACGCGCCGGCCCCGGCACCGGTCGAGCCCGCGAAGCCGGCGGAGCTGGACCAGGGCCAGCTCGCCTCGCTCATCATCGGCGAGAAGGTCTATAACGGCACCGGCGACGATGCCCAGAACATCGGCAGCGTGAACGACATCGTGCTGTCGAGCCAAGGCAAGATGAAGTCGCTGGTGATCGGTGTCGGCGGCTTCCTCGGCCTCGGCCAGAAGAACGTCGCCTTCGACATCGACAAGGCCCAGCAGGTGGAACGCAGCGGCGAACGCTGGCTGGTGGCGCAGGCCAGCAAGGAAGAGTTGCAGAACCTGCCCGACTTCGACCGCAAGGCCTATGATCCCGCACCTGCCGCAGCCGCGGCGGGGGCTGATACGCCCGCCATGGTGACACCCACCACCGAGACGGCCGAGGACACCCCTGCGGCAAGCGGCGGCGAGGCCCTGGCGCCGGATGCGACCTCGACGGCGGCGATCGACAAGTCGGCCTTGTCGGAGATGCCGGCCGACAAGATCAGCGCCGACAATCTCATCGGCACCACCGTCTACGGCGCCGACGACGCCAATGTCGGCAAGATCGGCGACGTGGTGCTGAGCGCAGACAACAAGGTGGACGCCGTGGTGATCGACGTCGGCGGCTTCCTCGGCATCGGCTCCAAGCCCATCGCCGTCGGCATGGACAACCTGAAGTTCATGACCGACGGGAAGGACAACACCTATCTCTACACCGCCTTCACCAAGGAGCAGCTCGAAGCGCAGGCCGCCTATGACAAGGGCAGCTATGCCGCCAACCGCGACAAGCAGCGGATGGTCCTGCAGCCCTGATCGCCGCCATTTGCAAGGAAAGCCCCGCTCCGGTGACGGCGCGGGGCTTTTTTCGTGGCGGCGTGCCGATGGAGCAAGCTCGTGAACGGACTTGCAAGGTCGTTCACTATTTCTGAACAGTCCATGCTCCGGTCGGGGTCTTTGCCGGCTCGCGTTTCGTTCGCATATTGGACGCGGATCACGGCAAGAAGCCGGACGAACAAGGGAGCAGGACGATGCTCGACCAGATCAAGGGATTGCACCACGTCACCTCGATGGCGGCGGACGCGCGCCAGAACAACGCCTTCTTCACGCATGGCCTCGGCCTTCGGCGGGTCAAGAAGACCGTCAATTTCGATGCGCCGGACGTCTATCATCTCTACTATGCGGACGAGTTCGGCACCCCGGGCTCGGTGATGACCTATTTTCCGTTTCCCCATATCGGCAAGGGCCGCCCGGGCATCGGCGAGGTGGGCACCACCGTGTTCTCGGTGCCGGAAGGCACGTTGGACTATTGGGAAAGGCGCTTCGCCGAGCAGGGCGTGAGCGGCCTCTCCCGCGAGGACCGGTTCGGCGAGCGGCGGCTGGCCTTTTCCGGGCCGGACGGCGACGGGTTCGCGCTGGTCGAGGACAAGGCCGACAAACGCGCGCCCTGGCTGAAGGGCGGCGTGCCGGCCGACGAGGCGATCCGCGGCTTCCATTCCGTCTCGCTCAGGCTGAAGGATGGCGGCGCCACAGAGGAACTGCTGAAGTTCATGGGCTACGAGGAGATCGAACGGCAGGGCAATCTGCGCCGGCTCGCTGTCGCCAACGGCAACGGCGCGGGCATCATCGACATCGAGACGCTGCCCGGCGCGCGCCTGGCCGGGCTCGGCGCCGGCTCCGTGCATCATGTCGCCTTCGCCGTGGAAGACCGGGCGCGGCAGCTCGAAGTGCGCAAGGCGCTGATGGATACCGGCTACCAGGTCACCCCGGTCATCGACCGCGACTATTTCTGGGCCATCTACTTCCGCACGCCCGGCGGCGTGCTGTTCGAAGTGGCCACCAACGAGCCGGGCTTCGACCGCGACGAAGACACGGCGCATCTGGGCGAGGCGCTGAAGCTGCCGGTGCAGCATGCGCATCTGCGGCCCTATCTCGAACAGCACCTGCAACCGCTGGAGGATTGAGGACCGGCCATGAGCAAGGACGATTACATACACGAGGCGCTGCCCGGCAGGCCGGGTGGGCCGCTGCTGTTCCTCTTCCACGGCACCGGCGGCGACGAGCACCAGCTCGTCGGGCTCGGGCGTGATCTTGCGCCTTCGGCGGCGATCGTGTCGCCGCGGGGCGACGTCTCCGAGCATGGTGCTGCCCGCTTCTTCCGCCGTGCGGCCGAAGGCGTATACGACATGGCGGACCTGGCGCGCGCAACCGGCAGGATGGCCGGTTTCATCGAAGCCCATGTCGCGGCGGCGAAACCCTCGGCCGTGTGGGGGCTCGGCTATTCCAACGGCGCCAACATCCTGGCCTCGGTGGTCTTTGCCCGGCCAGACCTGTTCGACGCGGCGGTGCTGATGCACCCGCTGATCCCCTTCGAGCCGCAGGTGAAGAGCAGCCTGGCCGCAAAGCGCCTGCTGGTCACCGCCGGGCGGCACGACCCGATCTGCCCGCCCGTCCTGACGGACCGGCTGCTGGCCTATCTGCGTGCCGGCGGTGCGGACGTCACGGCGGCGTGGCACGAGGGCGGCCATGAGGTGCGCCCGAACGAGATCGAGGCGGCCCGGACGTTTTTCGGCGCCTCGGAATTTCAGGGAGCCTGAGCGATGACCGACGAACTGCCGCCGATCGAACTGGAGGAAGATGGCGGCAAGGGCCGCTACGTGCTGCGCAGCGCAGGCGGCGCCGAGGCGGAATTGACCTTCACCAGGGTCGGCGCGCACCAGCTCATCATAGACCATACCGGCGTGCCGGAGGCCTTTCGCGGCCAGGGCGCGGGCCTGCTTCTGGTCACGCGTGCGGTGGAGGACGCGCGCCGATCGGGCAGGAAGATCATCCCCCTTTGCCCGTTCGCCGCCGCGCAGTTCCGCCGCCACCCGGAATGGGCCGACGTGCTGGCCCGGTAGAGCGCGCGGCGCGCAGAGGAATTCTTAAGCATGAGGCCGGATCGCCGAGCGCGGCCCCCGGGGCAACCTTTGCGAGCAACCATTCGTTAAATCCGTTCCACCATGCTTCCACCTGAACGTGTGATGCCGCGTTGAAAGTGGAGGCAAGGTGAAAGCGGGGGTAACGGCCGGCCCCAGGTCGGCGGAATACGCAGGCGCGGCGTTGCTGGCGGCCGGCTTCTTCGTCGCCGGTGCGATTTCCATTCTGCTGTCCAGGCTCGGCGAAGGCATTGCCGGGGTCTGGTTCGCCAATGCCTTTGCGTTCGCGCTGATGGCCCGCCGCAACCGCCTGCCGAGCATGGTGGATTGCGCTGCCCTGTTCTTGGGCTCGTTCGTCGTCAACGGGCTGTTGAGCCTGAACATGGTGATGGCGCTTCTGCTGCCGCTTATCAATACCGCGCAGGTGCTGCTGTCACTCCTGCTTGTGCGCCGTTTCGTGGGCGATATTCCGCTCAAGGTTGCAAGCGCCCGCGAGTTCGTCCTGGTCCTGGTGCTGGCGGGCGGCGTCGCCACGGCGGCCGCGGCGCTCGTCTTCGCGCCGATCGCCTCGCTTCTGGACGGCTGGCCGCCTCTGTGGACGGGCTGGACGGTGCTTTCGGGCAATGTGCTGGGATATGCCATCCTGCTGCCGCCGCTGCTGTTCATCTCCAGGCGGAACCTCGCCGCGCTGGCGCATCTGCGTGCGGCGTTGCGCCTGGCGGCGGTCTGCGTCGCCTGCGGCGTGGTCGCCTGCGTGTCGCTGGTGCTGGGCCAGTTCCCGTTCGTGCTCGCCATGCTGCCGCTGATGATCGTGGCGCCGCGCATGGCCGTGTTCGAGCTGGCGCTGACCTGCGCCTTCACCGGGGCGGCGCTGATGGCAGGCGCGATGACAGGGCTGGCTCCCGGGCTGGGCCACGGCATCGGGGCCTTCCGCGGCGGCTTCCAGATCGCGGCCGCCATCACGGTTTCGACGCCCTTCATGGTCGGGCTCTTCGTCCACCAGATCACCGAAGGGCGCCGTCGCATCGCCGATGCCGAGACGCGCTGGAACTTCGCGCTGGCCAGCGCGGGACAGGGCGTGTGGGACCTCGACCTGCGCCGGGGCTGCGTCCGCTATTCCGCCACCTGGGCGAAGATGCTCGGTTACGAGGAACAGGAACTGGACGGCGAGCCCGACCACTGGCTGACCCTGGTCCATCCGGACGACCGGGCCGCCGTCGTAAAGGCGGATAACGCCCATCTGGAGGGGACGACCTCGCATTTCGAGGCCGAGTTCCGCATGCGCCGCAAGGACGGGGAGTGGATCTGGATCCTGGACCGGGGGAAGGTGGTCGAGCGCGACGCGGACGGGCGCATGCTGCGCGCCATCGGCAGCCTCACCGACATCACCCAGCGCAAGGAGGCCGAGCAGCGCCTGATCGTTTCGGCGGCGATGCTGGCCGCCGAGAAGGAGCGGCTGCGGGTGACGCTGCACTCCATCGGCGACGCCGTGATCTGCACCGATGCGGCCGGCTGCATCAGCTTCATGAACCCGGTTGCCGAAAAGCTCACCGGCAGCGCCTCGGGCGACGCGCTGGGGCAGCCGCTCGATCAGGTCTATCGCGCCATCGACGAAGAGACGGGCCGCAGCCTGGGCCCGGGGCGGCCGGCCGACGGTCATCCCGGCCGCCCCGACCAGAACAGCCGTGCCGTGCTGCTCCGGCAGGACGGCACGCGCTGCAGCATCCGCCAGATCGTCTCGCCGATCGTGAACGAGCAGGGCGTGTTCGGCGGCTCGGTGATCGTGTTCCAGGACTTCACCGATGCCCGCACGCTGCAGCGCCAGCTTGCCCATGCCGCCGCCCATGACGCCCTGACCGGGCTGGCCAACCGCTCCAGCTTCATGCGCGCCATGGAGGAGATCGTCGCACAGGTGAAGGCAGGCAGCGCCCCGCGCCAGTTCATGTTCATCGATCTCGACCGTTTCAAGCTGGTCAACGACACCAGCGGCCATGCCGCCGGCGACGCCCTGCTGAAGCGGGTGGGGTCTGCCATCCGCGGCGCGCTCGGGCCGGACGACATCGTGGCGCGGCTGGGCGGCGACGAGTTCGCGGTCGTGCTGGAGAGCGGGGCAGCGGCGCATGCCGAAGCGGCTGCCGCCGCCATCATCGAGGCGGTGCGCACGGCGGATTTCGCCTGGAACGGGGCGGCCCATACGATCGGCGCCAGCATCGGCATCACGGCGATCGGCCCCGGCTGCGGCGAGGCGGACGAGATCATCGCCCGGGCGGACGCTGCCTGCTACGCCGCAAAGGCGGCCGGGCGGGGATGCGCCTTCACCGCCTCACCCGCGCAGCAGGAGGTCGTGCAGGCCGCGGGGCTTGCGGTGCGGACGGCGGCTTCCGGCTCCTGACCGGCCGGCGAAGGCCAAAAAGCCTCAGCGCGTCGGCACCGGATGCTCGCCGCGATAGTCGTAGAAGCCGCGGCCGGTCTTGCGGCCGAGCCAGCCGGCCTCGACATATTTCACCAGCAGCGGGCAGGGGCGGTACTTGGAGTCCGACAGGCCGTCATGCAGTACCTGCATGATCGACAGGCAGGTGTCCAGGCCGATGAAGTCGGCAAGCTGGAGCGGGCCCATCGGGTGGTTGGCGCCGAGCCGCATGGCCGTGTCGATGGCCTCCACCGTGCCGACGCCCTCGTAGAGCGTGTAGATGGCCTCGTTGATCATCGGCAGGAGGATGCGGTTGACGATGAAGGCCGGGAAATCCTCCGAGACGGTGATGGTCTTGTCGAGCCGGCCCACATAGGCCTTGGCGAGCTCGAAGGTCGAGTCCTCGGTTGCGATGCCCCGCACCAGCTCCACCAGCTTCATCAGCGGCACCGGGTTCATGAAATGAATGCCGATGAAGCGCTCCGGCCGGTCGGTCTGCGAGGCGAGCCGGGTGATGGAGATGGACGAGGTGTTGGTGGCCAGCACCGCCTCGGGATTGAGCTGCGGGCAGAGCTGGGCGTAAATCTTGCGCTTGACCGTCTCGTCCTCGGTGGCGGCCTCGATGACGAGATCGGCGCCGGCGAGGTCGGCCATCGCGGCGGCGGGGGCAATGCGCCCCATCGCGGCCTTGCGGTCGTTGTCGTCCAGCTTGCCGGAAGCGACCTGGCGGGCCATGTTGCCGCTGACGGTCGCGATGCCCTTTTCGATACGATCGGCGGAGGTGTCGTGCAGCAGCACCTTGTAGCCCGCCAGGGCCGAGACATGGGCGATGCCGCCCCCCATCTGTCCCGCGCCGATGATGCCGATCGTCTCGATCTTGCTCATTGTCTCCGTGTCCCGTCCGACTGCTTTTGTGCAGTGCAACTATAAAGGGCCAGGCAGGTTCGTCTACCCTGCCGCCGGCAATTTAATACCGGGTCCTCGACCCCGTCAAAGCGCCTTTTCGAGCTGCGGCAAGGGCGAAAAACGGGCTGCGCCGAAGAGGTGCGGGCCGATGATTTCCGCGCAGCGGGTTGCCGATGGCGCGATTATCTGCGCAATGGCTTGTGCCGGCGAACGCTTTCGGGCGAAGCTTGTCGCAACCAGGCGCAAGCCGGCGCCCCACCGCGCCCCACGCAAATTGTGAGACAGAAGAATGGGTTCCTCCATCGAAGCCAAGTTCGACAAGCTCGCCACGGACCATGCGCCGGGCCAGGAAACGCGGCAGAAGGCCGGCAATATCGCCACGCTGCTTCGGGGCGAGCGGATTGACGGGGTGGCGGTCGATTTTTCCCACGGCGACGTGGATGCCTTTGTGCCGGCGCCACGCTCGTTCGAGGCGTTCGGCGCCGGCGTCGAGCGCGGTGGCAGCCAGGCCTATACCGAGTACCGCGGCAGCGCCGAGATCCGCGAGCGGCTGGCGGCAAGGCTGGCCGGCTTCACCGGCGCTCCGGTTTCGGCCGAGCAGGGGCTGATTCTCACCAACGGTTCGCAGGGCGCCCTGTTCCTCGCCGTGGCCTCGACCGTGGCGGCCGGCGACAAGGTGGCGATCGTGCAGCCGGACTATTTCGCCAACCGCAAGCTGGTCGAGTTCTGCGACGGCGAGATCGTCCCCGTCCGGCTCGATTATCTCGGCGCGCGCGGCAGGGCGGGCCTCGACCTTGCAGGACTGGAACAGGCCTTCGCGGCCGGGGCGAAGGTGTTCGTCTTCTCCAACCCGAACAATCCCGCCGGGGTTGTCTATTCGGGCGAAGAGATCGCCGCCATCTCGGCGCTGGCCGAGAGATACGGTGCGACCGTCATCGTCGACCAGCTCTATTCACGCCTGCTCTACGAAGGCCAGCACTATACCCATCTGCGCGCCACCGGGATCGATCCCGAACGGGTCGTCACCATCATGGGGCCGTCGAAGACGGAATCCCTGAGCGGCTACCGGCTGGGCGTCGCCTTCGGTTCGGCGCGTATCGTGGAGCGCATGGAAAAGCTGCAGGCGATCGTGTCGCTGCGGGCCGCCGGCTATTGCCAGGCCGTGCTGGACACCTGGTTCGCGGAGCCGGCGGGCTGGATGGACGAGCGCATCGCGCTGCATCAGGCGATCCGCGACGACCTCGTTTCCAGGATGCGCGGGGTGGAGGGGCTGCAACTGCGCATGCCGGAGGCCGGCAGCTACCTGTTCCCGCGCCTGCCGGAACTGGCCGTCTCGACTGCCGATTTCGTGCGCATCCTGCGCCACCAGGCCGGCGTGACGGTGACGCCGGGCACGGAATTCAGCCCGCATGCGGGCGACAGTGTGCGCCTCAACTTCTCGCAGGACCACAAGGCCGCCGTGCACGCGATCGAGCGCGCCATCGAACTCGTCGGGCGCTACCGCGCGTAAAGGCCGCCCGCCTGCCGCCGCTCGGCGATGCCGACCGGCTCCCCGCGGCATGGCAAGGCGCAAAGCGCCTGGTGACAAGCATCCTTCTTGGGATGGAGCGTGCCGGCTGCCTTTTCCGGCTTGCACGCCCGGCATGCCGGGGCTACCCGGTGAATTGGCGCGGCGCCGCGATTGCCGGCCTGCGCAAATTCGAATAGCTTTGACCGGATGATAAAAATCGGGATCGGACAGCAGATCCGGCCCGCCAACCTGAGGGGTGACCATGTCGACAAGCAGCAAGTTCATGAAAACCGGCAGCCTTTCCCGCCGCGCCGTGCTGAAGGCCGCAGGGGCGGGTGCCGCGCTCGCCGCCGCGGGCCTGCCGACGCGCCTGTTCGCGGCCGATCCGCTCAAGGTGGCCGCCGTCTACACCGTGCCGGTGGAGCAGCAGTGGGTGAGCCGCATCCACAAGGCCGCCAATGCGGCCAAGGAGCGCGGCGAGATCGAGTATGTCTATTCGGAAAACACCTCCAACAACGACTATGAGCGCGTCATGCGCGAATATTGCGAGGCCGGCCACAAGCTGATCCTCGGCGAGGTGTTCGGCGTGGAGGACGCCGCGCGCGCGGTCGCCAGGGACTATCCCGACGTCGCCTTCCTGATGGGCTCGAGCTTCAAGCCGGACGAGGCCGTGCCCAACTTCTCGCCCTTCGACAACTACATCCAGGACGCCTCCTACCTCACCGGCATCATCGCCGGCGCCATGACCAAGTCGAAGAACATCGGCATGGTCGGCGGCTATCCCATTCCCGAGGTCAACCGGCTGATGCATGCCTTCATGGCGGGCGTGAAGGAAAGCGCGCCGGACGCCAAGTTCCAGGTGGCCTTCATCGGCTCCTGGTTCGATCCGCCCAAGGCCAAGGAAACCGCCTTCGCGCAGATCGACGGCGGCGCCGACCTGCTCTACGCCGAGCGCTTCGGCGTTTCCGACGCCGCCAAGGAACGCAAGGTTCTGGCCGTCGGCAACGTCATCGACACGCAGGCCGACTATCCCGAGACGGTGGTGGCTTCGGCGCTGTGGGACTTCCAGCCGACGCTCGACAAGGCGGTGGCCGAGGTCAAGGCCGGCACCTTCAAGGCCGAGGACTACGGCGTCTATTCCTACATGAAGAACGGCGGCTGTTCGCTGGCGCCGCTCGGCACTTTCGACGGCAAGGTGCCGGCGGACGTCATGGCCAAGGTTGCCGAGAAGGAAAAGGCGATCAAGGACGGCTCCTTCACCGTCGAGATCGACGATTCAGAGCCCAAGTCGAACTGACGGCGGCTTGCCTCCCCCTCGGGGGAGGTTGGACGAGAGAGGTCGCAACCGAAACGCGCGGCCTTTCTCGCACCGGTATCGCAAAAGAGGACGCCGAGCCCTGCCGCACCAACACGACCCGGCGGCTTCGCCGCCGCCTTCCCCTCGCGAGGGAGGGGAGCGCTCCGATACGAAGCCGGTGCTGCGCCTTTCCGGCATCACCAAGCGTTTCGGCCCGCTGGTGGCCAATGACGCGATCTCGTTCGACCTGCGGCGCGGCGAGGTGGTCGCCCTGCTGGGCGAGAACGGCGCCGGCAAGACCACCTTGATGAGCATCCTGTTCGGCCACTATGTCGCCGACGAAGGCAGCGTCGAGGTGACGGGAAAGCCGCTGCCTCCGGGCGACCCGCGCGCGGCGCTGGATGCCGGGGTGGGCATGGTGCACCAGCATTTCACGCTGGCCGAGAACATGACCGTGCTGGAGAACATCGCGCTCGGCACCCAGAGCGCGTGGAGGCCGAGGCTCGACCGCGCCGCCGCACGCCGGCGCATTCGGCAGCTTTCGGCCGATTTCGGCCTCGCCGTGCATCCGGACGCGACCGTTTCGTCGCTGTCGGTCGGCGAGCGCCAGCGCGTGGAAATCCTGAAGGCGCTCTACCGCGACGCGCGCATCCTCATCCTCGACGAGCCGACGGCGGTGCTGACGCCGGCGGAGACGGAGGCGCTGTTCCGCACGCTGAAGCTGCTCGTGGCGCAGGGCCTCTCCATCATCTTCATCTCGCACAAGCTCAACGAGGTGATGGCCGTGAGCGACCGGGTGCTGGTGCTGCGCGCCGGCCGGCTGGTGGGCGAGCGGGCCACGCAGGGCAGCAGCCGCGCCGAACTGGCAGCGCTGATGGTCGGCCAGGAAGTGGCGAGCCCGACCGTGCGCGCGGCGAAGGCCGGCGCGGTCGCGCTGGAATTGCGCGACGTCTCTGCCGGGGGCCAGGGCTCCGCCGCGCGCCTTGCCGGCGTGTCGCTGGCGCTGCGGCAGGGCGAGATCACCGGGCTGGCCGGCGTTTCCGGCAACGGGCAGGCGACGCTGGCGGCGCTGATCGCCGGCACGCTGAAGCCCGCCGCGGGGCAGATCGCCATCGGCGGCGCCGAAACGGGCGACTGGTCGCCGCGCGCGGCCCTTGCCCACGGCATCGCCCGCATCCCCGAGGATCGCCACGCGGTGGGCACCATCGGCGACATGAGCGTGACCGAGAACGTCATCTCCGAGCGCTACGGCACGCCGCGCTTCAGCCGCCGCGGCTTCCTCGACTGGAGGGCCGCGCGCGCCTTCGCGCAGGAGATCATCCGCGACTACGACGTCAAATGCCCCTCGCCGGAAGCCCGTATCCGGCTGCTTTCCGGCGGCAACATGCAAAAGCTCATCCTCGGCCGCGCGCTGGATGCCGAACCCGCCGTGATCCTGGCCAACCAGCCGACGCGCGGGCTTGACGTGGGCGCGGTCGCCTTCGTCCACCGCCGCCTGCTCGAAGCGCGCGACCGCGGCGCGGCGATCCTGCTGATCTCGGAAGACCTGGAGGAAATCCTGGCCCTGTCGGACCGCATCCTGGTGATGTCGAAGGGGCGGCTGTCCTCGCCCTCGGCGCGCGGCGAACGCAGCATCGGCGAGCTTGGCGAACTGATGGCGGGGCAGGCGGAGGAAGCGGCGTGACGGCGGCGAATGACAGCGTGACGTTCTCTCTCCCTCAAGGGGCCGTGCGATCGAAAATGAACTTTGGCGGAACGCTACCCCCACCCCTAACCCCTCCCCACAAGGGGGAGGGGGATATCGGCCACGGTCGGCCTCGCCTTGTTCCAAAGTATTTCCGACCGAAAAGCGCAGCGGTTCCGTATTCCCCTCCCCCTTGTGGGGAGGGGTTAGGGGTGGGGGTATCTTCAGATGCAGTCACCTTGCCTCAAGGGGGAGGAAAAGCCGAGCGCGAGGGTACATGCCATGCGGCTTGAGCCGAAGCCCGCGCCCTCGCTCGGCGTTACGCTGCTGTTCCCGGTCGCGGCGATCGCGGTGACGTTTGCCTTCGCCGCACTTCTGGTGCTGGCCGCGGGCGCCTCGCCTTTTTCCGTCTTCTACCTCGTGGCCAAGGGTGCGGCCGGCTCGCAATTCGCCATAGTCGAGACGCTGACGCGCGCCACGCCGCTGATCTTCACCGGCCTTGCGGTCGCCGTCGCCTTTCGCGCGAAACTCTGGAACATCGGCGCCGAGGCGCAGCTCTATATCGGCGGCGTGGTCACCGTCGTGCTCGGCACCGGCGCGCTGCCGCTGCCGTCCTATCTGCTCATCCCCGTCATCATGGTCGCGGCCATGGCCGCCGGCGCGCTGCTGCTCGCCGGCCCTGCCATCCTCAAGACCCGCTTCGGTGTGGACGAGGTGGTGACGACGCTGCTGCTCAACTTCATCGTCATCCTGTTCGTGTCCATGCTGCTGGAAGGCGTGCTGAAGGACCCGATGGGCCTCGGCTGGCCGCAGTCGCAGCGGGTGATCGCCGACGCGCAACTGCCGCGCCTCATCCACGGCAAGCGCCTGCATTTCGGGTTCGTCATCGCGCTCGCCGCGGCCGTCGCCTGCTGGGTCGTCATGAAGAAGACGGTGCTCGGCTACGAGATGCGCGCCGTCGGCCACAACCCGGAAGCGGCCCGCTTCGCCGGCATCCCGGTCAACAGGGTGCTGATGAAGACGGCGCTTCTCTCCGGCGGGCTGGCCGCACTCGCCGGCTTCTCGGAGGTGGCCGGGCTGAAGGGCAACCTGACGCTCGACCTGTCGCCGGGCTATGGCTACACCGGCATCGTGGTGGCGATGCTGGCCATGCTCAATCCGCTCGGCGTGATCGCGTCCGCCATCTTCGTGGCCGGCATCTTCGTCGGCGCCGACGCCATGAGCCGCACCGCCGGCGTGCCGAGCTACATCGCGCAGGTCATGGTGGCCACCGCGCTTCTGACCATGGTCACCGCCATCCTGCTGACGCGCTACCGGGTGAGGTGGCGGTGAATAGAATGCAAACATCCGAGACCCCCACCCCTGCCCCCTCCCCACAAGGGGGAGGGGAACTTTGCTGGACGGATACCCGGCCCCAATCATCGACGTTCTTGGTAGCTAGGGTGACGAAATCGTCCCCCTCCCCCTTGTGGGGAGGGGGCAGGGGTGAGGGTACAACCCCGCTCGGGTCCATCAGGGAACCCTTGGGGATTAGACTTCCCATCAAGGGGAGGGTAGCCGGCGGATCACAGGGGAGCGGTGCCGGAATGAAAGTCCTTTTTCGATGACCGACGCCCTCGACATCCTGCTGCAGACCTCGTTCTGGGTGGCGGCGATCCGCATCGCCTCGCCGCTGATCTTCGCCACCATGGGCGAGCTGATCTGCGAGCGCGCCGGCGTGCTCAACCTCGGCATCGAAGGCATCATGACGGTCGGCGCCTTCGCCGGCTGGTTCACCGTCTATTCGGGCGGCGACCTGTGGACCGGCGTCGCGGTGGCCGCAATCGCCGGCGCCTGCTTCGGCCTGCTGCACGGCACGCTCACCGTGCCGCTCGGCCTGTCGCAGCATGTGGTGGGCATCGGCATCACGCTGCTCGCCACCAGCCTCACCTATTTCACCTACCGGCTGGCCCTGCCCGAAGTGACGACGCCGCCCAAGATCGTGCCGTTCCAGCCTCAGCCTATTCCCGGCCTGTCCGCCATTCCCATCGTCGGCGAGGCGCTGTTTACGCAGACGCCGCTGACCTATCTGGCCTTCGCCACGGTCGCCATCGTCGCCTGGGTGCTCTACCGCACGCCGATCGGCCTTGCCGTGCGCGCGGCGGGCGAGAACCCGGCCGCGGTGGAAGCGCAGGGCATCAGCGTCGCCGGCGTGCGCATCGGCGCCGTCATGGTGGGCAGCGCGCTGATGGCGGTCGGCGGCGCGTTCCTGACCATGTCGGCCTTCAACTCCTTCTTCTTCGAGATGATCAACGGCCGCGGCTGGATCTGCATCGCGCTGGTGGTGTTCGGCTCGTGGCGGCCGGGCAAGGCGCTGCTCGGCGCCATACTGTTCGCCGCCTTCGACGCCTATCAGGTGCGTCTGCAGCAGATTTCCGGCGGCGTCGTGCCCTATCAGGTGTTCCTGATGATGCCCTACGCGCTGTCCATCCTGGCGCTGATCCTGGTGGCGCGCCGCGCCACCTACCCCAAGGCGCTGATGATACCCTACCAGAAAGGCGAGAGATGAGCTTTGACCTGATTGTCCGCGGCGGCATTTTGCCCGACGGGAACGTGGCGGATATCGGCATCCGCGGCGAAAAAATCGCGGCCGTCGAGCCCAAGCTCGCCGCCGAGGCCGGCGAGGTGGTCGACGCCACCGGCAATCTGGTGTCGCAGCCTTTCGTCGATCCGCATTTCCACATGGACGCCACGCTTTCCTACGGCCTCCCGCGCATCAATGCCTCGGGCACGCTGCTCGAAGGCATCGCGCTGTGGGGCGAACTGAAGCCGCTGCTGACGCACGAGGCGGTCAAGCGGCGGGCGCTGGATTATTGCGACTGGGCGGTGTCGATGGGCCTTTTGGCCATCCGCACCCATGTCGACACCTGCGACGACCGGCTGCTGGCCGTCGAGGCGCTGCTGGAGGTGAAGAGGCAAGTCGCGCCCTATATCGACCTGCAACTGGTCGCCTTCCCGCAGGACGGCTTCTACCGCTCGCCTACAGCCCGCGCGAATACCATTCGCGCCCTGGACAAAGGCGTGGAGATCGTCGGCGGCATCCCGCATTTCGAACGCACCATGGCCGACGGCCGCCGCTCGGTGACGGAGCTGTGCGAAATCGCGGCCGAGCGCGGCCTGATGGTCGACATACATTGCGACGAGACGGACGACCCGAACTCGCGCCATATCGAGCAACTGGCCTATGAGACGCAGCGGCTGGGCCTGCAGGGCAGGGTGAACGGCTCGCATCTCAGCTCCATGCATTCCATGGACAACTATTATGTCTCCAAGCTCCTGCCGCTGATCGCCGAGGCCGGCGTCTCGGCCTGCCCGAACCCGCTCATCAACATCGTCATCCAGGGCCGCCACGACACCTATCCGAAGCGCCGCGGCATGACGCGCGTGCCCGAGATGCTGAAGGCCGGCATCAAGGTCGGCTTCGGCCAGGACTGCGTGCTCGACCCGTGGTATCCGCTCGGCACCGCCGATATGCTGGACGTGGCCTTCATGGGCCTGCACGTCGCGCAGATGACCAGTCCGGCCGACATGCGCCAGTGCTTCGACATGGTGACCAAGACCAACGCCGAGATCATGGGCCTCGACGATTACGGCCTCGAAATCGGCAAGACGGCGAGCCTCGTGGTTCTGGATGCCGGCAATCCGGTGGAGGCGCTGCGGCTGCGGGCCGAGCGGCTGTGCGTCGTCGCCAAGGGCAAGGTGGTGGCCACGCGCCGCAAGCAGGAGACGCAGCTTTCGCTGTCCGGCCGCCCTGCCGGCGTCAACCGCCGCCACCGCACGCCTTCGGCGGATTGAGGCAGGCGGCCCGCGCCTCCGGCCCTGCTGCCGGAAAGCGCAACGGAAAGATTATCTTCTGGCGCTTTGGGATGGCGTGTCGTATAGGAGCGCCGCCGCCTTTCGAGCCTCCAGCGGTTCGGGGCGGCATCGTGTGCGGGTGTGGCGGAACTGGTAGACGCGACGGACTCAAAATCCGTTTCTGGTGACAGAGTGTCGGTTCGATTCCGACCACCCGCACCATTTTCCATCTTTCATGCGAGTTCGCTTCGCTCACCGCTCCGATGGGGCAGCCTGGTCAGCCTCGTTTCAGCAATCTTTTCACATGGCTGCGCAGCAGCCGCGCCATGTTGCGCGTCTCGCGGTAGAGATGGAGCTGGGCGGCGGCCTGCGCGGTGATGTGATCGGAATTCGGCGTCAGGCCGACGACGATGGTTCCCATCGCTTTCCGCTCGGTCCATAGCCGGCTCATCACCGGATGGTCCGGCACCGCGCAGGAATCGGTGAGCGCGATATTGGGGTCGTCCAGGTGCTGCCCCGTCACTTCGATGGCCAGCAGCGTGCCCGGCGAATAGGCGGCCAGTTGCTCGTCATAGGCCGTCTTCCAAGTATAGGCGTAGCCGGCTTCCACGAACACGATCAGGCTGGCCACCGGCCGGCCGTCCAGCGTCAGCGTATGGATGCGGCACATGTCCTGCTCGGCCATGCGGTGCACCGCCTCGCGCGCGAAGGCGGCGCGGTAGCGGTCGATGGCCATGGCCGTGCGCTCGCGCCCCTTCCAGCCGGAGGCCTCCAGGGTCAGGAACGCCTCGATGGCGTGGCGGATCTCTTCCTGCGTGCGGGCGATGCCGTGCTCCAGCCTGCCGGTCTCGGCCAGCCGCCGCTTCAGCCGGCGGAACTCGCGGTGGTGATGCGAACGCAGCGACGCCTTCAGATAGGCGTCGCCGTCGAGCGTGCTTTCCAGCACCGGCCGCTCGACCTCGCCGGTGACGACGAGCGGCAGGTTGCGCGCCTCGGCCAGCGTGCGCAGCAGGCCGGCCATGGGGCCGTCCAGCCGCATGTCGGGCAGCACGAACACCTTCGGCAGCTTCAGGTGCGGCCGCGCCAGCATGGCGAAGAAATCCTCGATCACGCCGGCCGGGTCGTCGCGGTCGACCAGCGGCGTGCCCAGCGGTCCGAACGGGCTGGACCATGTGCGCATGATCGGCGTGCCCAGCGGCATGGCCGGGCGCTCCACCGAGAACGGCACGAGGAGCCTGAGCCGGCTGCGGTATTCGTTGCCGTCGCGGATGACCGCCAGCCGCACCTCGCGGTCCTCCAGGCGCGGCATGGCGGGCGCCAGGAAGCGCGGGTGGAAGAAGACGTTGGGCTCGATCGTGCGGGTGGCCAGGTGGTCCAGTTCCTCGACCAGGTCGAAGCCGGCGGAGGCGGGATAGATGGCGAGCCGGCGTTCGGGCCGCCCGCCCGCCAGAAGCTCGAGCTGGGCGAGGTCGGCGCCCTCGTGCGCCAGACCGGCAAGGCCGGACACCATGGCGCCCGCCGGCCCGCCGCTGTTTTCCTCGATCAGGGGAACGGCGGCCATCAGGCTTTCCTCGTTTCGGGAATGAACACGACCATGACGATGCCGAGCCTGCGCCACACCACGAAGGACAGTGCGGCTGCCTCGAACATCATCGCCAGCGCGGTCGAAAGCGCGGTGCCCCACAGGTGGAAATGCGGGATCAACACCACGTTGAGGCCGATGTTGAGCGCCAGCGTCATGGCATAGACGCCGGCGCAGATGTTCTGGTTGCCCGTCATGGTGAGCAGGCTCTCGCAGGGGCCGACCGCGGCGCGTGCCACCACGCCCAGCACCAGCACGAACAGAAGCGGATAGCCGGCGTCGAATTCCGGCCCGAACAGCGTCAGCATCGGCTTGCCGAGCGCCAGGATCACGAACGCCATGGCCAGCGACGGCCAGAAGGTCCAGGATACGGTTTCGCGCGCGAAGGCGGCCAGCCTTTCGGGTTGGCCGTGGGTGAACTCGGCATAGCGCTGGGCCACGCCCGCCTTCACCGCGAAATAGACGAAATGCACCAGCGCGAGTGTCTTGACCGTGGCGAAATAGACGGCGACGTCGGCGGGCTGGAGATAGACGCCCACCATCAGCACGTCGGCATTGGTGAGCAGGAAGAAGAAGCTCTCGACCAGGAAGATCGGCAGCGACACCGCAATCCAGTGACCGAGCCGTATCTTGCGCGGGCCTGCGGGAATACCGGCGTCCACGCGCCTGGTGATGCCGACGAGCTGCGCCACCGCCGTGGCGTAGGTCGCCGCGATCGAGGCCAGGATCGCCGTGGCGGCATCGGCGGGGAAGCCGAGCGCCAGCGCTCCCGCCATGAAGGCCAGGATGAGCACCGGGCGGGTGATGTAGGTGGGCAGCAGCGCCGACAACGCCCAGGAATGGGCGCGCGCGATGCCCTGCAGCACGTCCGTCAGCGCCAGCATCGGCAGGCAGACGATGCCGAGATAGAAGGGGATGACGTAGTAGCTTTCGATCCACGGGGAGAACAGCCACACGCCCAGCATGCCGAGGCCGGCGATCGCGGTCGAGGCGCACAGTACGAACAGCCGGCTGGAAAGCAGCAGGCCGCGCAGCTCGGCCAGACGGCCGTGCTGGCGGTATTCCGGGATGAAGCGGATGACGGAAGTGTGGAAGCCGAGGCAGGCCAGGCTGCCGATGATGATCATCGTCACCCACACCAGCACGAAGATGCCGTATTCGAACGGCCCCATCCAGCGCGCCATCATGACCTGGCTGACGAAGGCGATGACGGCGCTGACCACGCGCACCGCAAACGCGATCAGCGACATGCGCCCGGCCTCGCCGCGCTCGTCGGCGGCGAACAGCGCGGCGTCAATGCTGTCGAGCAAGGGCCGGGCGCGCAGCGCCATGCGCTGCGGCAGGAACCGCTCGGCCGTCGCCGCCGCCGAAAAGCGCACTCCGATACTCTCCGTCTTCCGCATGAGTGTCTCTGGCCCGGTCTAGGCCCAACACCTTAAGAAACGGTTGGGTGCAGGGCGGGAGGCGCTCCGGCGAGCGCGGCCCGCGGTTGCCCGGCCGATCCGCCGGGCTGCGAGATGCTTTCGGAAATGGCGGGTGCGGGGGCGGGCGGCCGACTTGCCGGCCGCGTCACGGGATCAGGCGAAGGCGCCGTGGCAATGCTTGTATTTCTTGCCCGAGCCGCAGGGACACGGCTCGTTGCGGCCGACCTTGCCCCAGGTGGAGGGGTTCTTCGGGTCGCGCTGCTCAGCCGGGACCGTGCGGGTATCGTCCAGCAGCGTCAGCGTGGCGCCTTCGCCGAAGTCGTTCTCGCCGGTGGTCGCGTCGATGTGCTGGCCGAAGGTCTCGGGCGCCTGCAGCGGCGGCGCGTCGGCCGCCTCGCGCACCAGCTCAACGCGCATCAATTGCGCGGTGACCGCCTGGCGCAGGTTGCCCAGCATGGTCTGGAACAGCTCGAAGGCCTCGCTCTTGTATTCCTGGAGCGGGTCGCGCTGGGCGTAGCCGCGGAAGCCGACCACGGAGCGCAGGTGGTCGAGATTGACGATATGCTCGCGCCACAAATGGTCGAGCGTCTGGAGCACGACCGAACGCTCGACATAGGCCGTCACATCCGGGCCGAAGCGGCCGGCCCGGTCGTTCGCCGCCGCCGCCGCCGCTTCGGAGATGCGCTGGCGGATGTCGTCTTCGGCGATCCCTTCTTCCCTGGCCCATTCGTCGACGGGCAGGTCGAGGTTGAGATATTGCTGGACCTCGGCCTTGAGGCCGGCCATGTCCCATTGCTCGGCATAGGCGTTCTCGGGGATGGCCTTGGCGACGATCTCCTCGATGACGCCCTCGCGCATCTCGGTCACGGTTTCGGAGAGTCCTTCGCCGTCCATCAGCTCCAGGCGCTGCTCGAACACCACCTTGCGCTGGTCGTTGGAGACGTCGTCATATTTCAGCAGGTTCTTGCGGATGTCGAAGTTGCGCGCCTCGACCTTGGTCTGGGCCTTTTCCAGCGCCTTGTTGATCCAGGGGTGGATGATGGCCTCGTCTTCCTTCAGGCCGAGCTTCTGGAGCATGCCGTCCATGCGCTCGGAGCCGAAGATGCGCATCAGGTCGTCCTGCAGCGACAGGTAGAATTTCGAGCGGCCGGGGTCGCCCTGGCGCCCGGAGCGGCCGCGAAGCTGGTTGTCGATGCGGCGCGACTCGTGACGCTCGGTGGCCAGCACGTAGAGCCCGCCTGCGGCCAGCGCCTGCTCCTTCAGCCTGGCGACGTCGTCGCGGATGGCCTGCTCGCGCGCTTCGCGCTCGGAGCCGTCCGGCATGTCGGCCAGCTCCTCGGCGATGCGCATGTCGGCATTGCCGCCGAGCTGGATGTCGGTGCCGCGGCCGGCCATGTTGGTGGCGATGGTGACGGCGCCCGGCTTGCCGGCCTGGGCCACGATCGAGGCTTCGCGCTCGTGGTGGCGCGCGTTCAGCACCTCGAAACCCTTCAGCCCTTCCTTGCGCAGCAACTCGGCCAGTTGCTCGGACTTCTCGATCGAGGTGGTGCCGACAAGGATCGGCTGGCCCTTGGCGCGGGCTTCCTTGATCTCCCTGACGATCGCCTTGAACTTCTCCTCGACCGTGCGATAGACCTCGTCGTCCTCGTCGATGCGCTTGACCGGCAGGTTGGTCGGAATCTCGGTCACTTCGAGGCCGTAGATGTTGCCGAACTCCTCGGCCTCGGTCAGTGCCGTGCCGGTCATGCCGGACAGCTTCTTGTACATGCGGAAATAGTTCTGGAAGGTGACCGAGGCCAGCGTCTGGTTCTCGGGCTGGATGGTCACGTGCTCCTTGGCCTCGAGCGCCTGGTGCAACCCTTCCGAATAGCGGCGGCCTGGCATCATGCGGCCGGTGAACTCGTCGATGATGACGATCTCGCCGTTGCGCACGATATAATCCTTGTCGCGCTGGAACAGGCAGTGCGCCTTCAAGGCGTTGTTGACGTGGTGGACCATGGCGACGTTTTCGACGTCGTAGAGCGACTCGCCCTTGAGCAGGCCGGCGCCGCGCAGCATGTTCTCCACGTTCTCGGTGCCTTCCTCGGTGAAGATGGCGGTCTTCTGCTTCTCGTCGACCTCATAGTCCGAGGGCTGAAGCTGCACGATGAAGGCATCGACGGTGTTGTACATCTCCGAGCGGTCCTCGAGCGGACCGGAGATGATCAGCGGCGTGCGCGCCTCGTCGATGAGGATGGAGTCCACCTCGTCCACGATGGCGTAGTTGTGGCCGCGCTGCACCATCTGCGCGCGCTCGTATTTCATGTTGTCGCGCAGATAGTCGAAGCCGAGCTCGTTGTTGGTGGCGTAGGTGACGTCGCAATTATAGGCCGCGCGCCGCTCTTCGTCGTCGATGCCGTGGACGATGATGCCGACGGTGAGGCCGAGGAACTTGTAGACGCGGCCCATCCATTCGGCGTCGCGCCTGGCCAGGTAGTCGTTGACGGTGACGACATGGACGCCCTTGCCGGCAAGCGCGTTGAGATAGACCGGCGCGGTGGCCACCAGCGTCTTGCCCTCGCCGGTGCGCATCTCGGCGATGCCGCCATTGTTGAGCACCATGCCGCCGATGAGCTGCACGTCGAAGGGCCGCATGCCGAGCACGCGGCGCGCGGCTTCCCGCACGGTGGCGAAGGCCGGGACCAGCAGGTCGTCGAGCGAAGCGCCGTTGGCGATGTCCTGGCGGAATTTCTCGGTGCGGGAGGCGAGATCGGCGTCGGACAGCGCCCGCATCTCGTTTTCCATGGCGTTGATGGCTTCGACGCGGGGACGGGTCGATTTCACGCGCCTGTCGTTCGCGGAGCCGAAAACCTTACGGGCGAGACCGCCGAGACTGACCATCAAAGGCCCTTTCGATTGCAATTCACGTCATCACGACAGCCATCTGCCGGGCGCGGCAAATCCGCCATGAACGGATGAAACACCAAAAAGCGCCCAAAAAACGGTTCTGGACGCACTGTCACCGGACAGATAAGAGGGGCTATAAACGATGTCAACGCCGCGCTGAACCCTTGGACCGCGCCAAATTCCGCCACATTCAGGCTGATTTGAAAGCCCGCACATCCTCACCGGAGAATACCCTGATGTTCCTTTCGTCCCGCCGCTCGCCGCTCGCCTGCCTCGGGCTGGCCTTCGGCCTGTCGGTTTTCGCCCTGTCGCCGCTGGCGGCCCAGGAAGCCGCGCCGGCCGCTCCCGCCGAGGCCGCTCCCGTCGCGCCGGCCAATCCCGACGCCGTCGTGGCCACCGTGAACGGCCAGACCATCACCGAGGCGGACCTCGCCCTCGCCGAGGGCGAGCTGTCGCGCCAGTTCGCGCAGCTTCCGCAGGAGCAACGCCGCGCCGCAGCCCTTTCGGCGGCGATCGAGATCAAGGTGCTGGCCGACAAGGCCGTCGCCGACGGGCTCGACAAGGACGCTGACTTCCAGCGCCGCGCCGCCTTCCTGCAGCAGCGCGCCCTGCATGGGGAAATGGTCGAGAAGGAGGTGGTCGGCAAGATCACCGACGCCGACATCCGTGCCCGCTACGACAAGAGCGTCGCCGAGGCGCCGCCCGTAAACGAGGTGCACGCGCGTCACATTCTCGTGAAGACCAAGGAAGAGGCCGAGGCCATCATCAAGCAACTCGACGGCGGCGCCGATTTCCAGAAGCTGGCCAACGAGCACACCAGCGACCCCAGCGGCAAGACCAATGGCGGCGACCTCGGCTATTTCGGCCCGGGCCAGATGGTGCCGGAGTTCGAGAAGGCGGCGTTCGCGCTGGAGCCGGGTGCCTACACCAAGGAGCCGGTGCAGACGCAGTTCGGCTGGCACATCATCAAGGTGGAGGACAAGCGCGCGCAGCAGCCGCCGGCCTTCGACCAGGTCAAGGAGCAGGTGCGCTCGGCACTGATCCGCGACAAATATTTCGAGCTGGTCAAGCAGGCGCGTTCGCAGGCCAAGATCGAGATCCCGGACGAGACGCTGAAGAAGGCCGTCGACGCCGCCGAAGGCGCGGAATAAGGCGCTTCCGCGCCCGGAAGCCGCCGGCGCAGGCGCAAAACGCCTTGCGCGGCGGCGCGGCATCGGGCAAATCGGCCTTTTCCGCCGCATTCCATTGCCCGAGGCCCCGATGTCCGCTGCCGTGTCCCCCCTTGCCCCCAGGAAATACCCGAAGATGCCGGTGGTCGACGGCGTGCGCATCGCCACCGCCGAGGCCGGCATCAAATACAAGGGGCGCACCGACCTGCTCGCCATGGTGTTCGACCCCGGCACCGCGGTGGCGGGCGTTTTCACGAAGTCCAAATGCCCGTCGGCTCCGGTCGATTTCTGCCGGCAGAACCTGCCCCGGGGCAAGGCGCGCATGCTGGTGGTCAATTCCGGCAACGCCAACGCCTTCACCGGCAGGAAGGGGCGCGAATCGACGGCCCTGACGGCGGATGCCGCCGCCAAGGCGGCCGGCTGCGCGGCGGGCGAGGTGTTCCTCGCCTCCACCGGCGTCATCGGCGAGCCGCTGGATACGGGCAGGTTCAGCCACCTGCTTTCCGGCCTTGCGCGCGACGGCAGGCCCGACCAGTGGACCGAGGCCGCCAAGGCCATCATGACCACCGACACCTATCCCAAGGTGGCGACGGCGACCGTGAAGCTGGGCGACGCGGACGTCGTCATCAACGGCATCGCCAAGGGCGCGGGCATGATCGCGCCCGACATGGCCACCATGCTGTCCTTCATCGCCACGGATGCCCCGATCGCCGCTCCGGTGCTGCAGGACCTGTTGTCGCGCGGGGTCGGAAAGACCTTCAACGCCGTGACCGTCGACAGCGACACCTCGACCAGCGACACGCTGCTTCTGTTCGCGACGGGGACGGCGGCCAAACGCGGCGCGCCGGCCATCACCGACCCCAAGGATGCGCGGCTCGGGCAATTCCGGCGCGCGCTCGGCAAGGTGCTCAAGAACCTTGCGCTGCAGGTGGTGCGCGACGGCGAGGGCGCCCGCAAGCAGATCGAGGTGACGGTGACGGGGGCGAAGTCCGCCCGCTCTGCCAAGCGCATCGCGCTGGCCATCGCCAATTCCCCGCTGGTCAAGACCGCGGTGGCGGGCGAGGACGCCAACTGGGGCCGGGTGGTCATGGCCGTGGGCAAGGCCGGCGAGCCGGCCGACCGCGACCGCCTGTCGATCTGGTTCGGGGCCAACCGCCTCGCACATGAGGGCGAGCGCGATCCGGCCTATTCGGAGGAGGCGACCTCGACCTACATGAAGCGCGACGATATCGTCATCCGCGCCGATGTCGGCGTCGGCCGCGGCAAGGCGACGGTATGGACCTGCGACCTCACCAAGGAATATGTCGCCATCAACGGCGATTACCGGAGCTGATGGAGGGCGCCGTGCCGCATCCCGCCACCGTGCTGGCGAAGGTGCGCCGCTTCGAGGCGGCGGGCTTTCGCGCCTGGCCGGCGGCGGCGGTGCATTATGACGGCACCTGGGTCGTCCGGCTCACGGCGGGCCATCCGGCCAAGCGGCTGAACTCGGTCAATCCGCTCGACCCCGGCGACGTGGGGCATCTGGCCGAGCGCATCGCGCGCGCCGGGCGCCGCTTCGAGGCCTACGGGCGGCCGCTGACCTTCCGCATCTCGCCGCTGTCGGGAGCGGCCTTGTCGGCCCATCTCGATGCCGAGGGCTGGTCGCGCTTCGACGAATCGCTGGTCATGCGCCTGCCGCTGGCGCAGGCGCCCGTGGACGACGCCATCGACCACATCCCGCTGAAGGACATCAGCCGCTTCGTTTCCGCCTCGCTCAAGGTGCACGACGCCGACGCCTCGCTGCGGCCCGGCCTGTCGGAGATCATCGGCGCCATCCAGCCCGAGGCGGGGCTGTTTGCGCTGGAGCGGGGCGAGGAGGCGCTGGCCACGCTGATCTGCGTGCATGACGGCGACCTCGCCGGCCTGTTCGAGATCGCCACCGACAAGGCCGTGCGCAAGCAGGGCCTCGGCCGCCAGCTCATCCTGTCGGCGCTGAAATGGGCCCGGCTGCGCGGCGCGCGCGAAGCCTGGCTTCAGGTCGAGGCGGCCAACGCGCCGGCGCTGGCGCTCTACCATTCGCTCGGCTTCGAGGAAGCCTATCGCTATCACTATCGCCGGCCGCCCGGCAGCAAGGTCGACCAGGCATGACGGGCAAGCGCCTCCTTCTGGTCGCGGCCTGCGCGCTGGTGGATGCGGACGGGCGCGTGCTTCTGGCGCAGCGCCCCGAGGGCAAGCAGCTTGCCGGGCTGTGGGAATTCCCCGGCGGCAAGGTGGAGCCCGGCGAGACGCCCGAGCAATGCCTGATCCGCGAATTGCGCGAGGAGATCGGCGTGGAGACGAAGGCAGCCTGCCTGGCGCCGCTCACCTTCGCCAGCCATTCCTATGAAGATTTCCACCTGCTGATGCCGCTCTATGTCTGCCGCCGCTATTCCGGCATTCCGGTGGCGAAGGAGGCGCAGGTGCTGAAATGGGTGAGACCCCGCCAGATGCGCGACTACCCGATGCCGCCGGCCGACGCGCCGCTCATCCCGTTCCTGATCGACCTTCTGTAAGGGCCTGGCCGGCCGCATCTCAGCGTTAATGAAAGATTTATCTTGGCGCGGCAAATTGAATGAAGCCCGCCGCCCGGCCGCGCTATCGATTCGCCGAGGGAGCGACCGCATGAGCCTCGACAAGGACCTGGATGCCATCCGCGACTGGGAAACGGTGCGCCCGGCGCGGCCTTTCCGGGCGAGCGATGCGGGCATGGGCCTGCTGCGGCTGACGCTGCTGTTCGGATCGGCGGCCGTGGCGCTGGCCATGATCGCCACCCCCTTCCTCGACGAGCACACGCGGCAGCGCGGCATTGCCGGCTATCCGGCCGGGCTCGACATGACGGTGACGGGCTCGATCGGCGCCAACACCTACACGGTGCGCCGCAGCGTGCTGCAACGCTCGCCCGACGCCGTGTGCATCATCCGCACCGACGGCCGGCGCTCGGGGGATTGCTGAACGCCGGCGGCTTCACCGCCCGTTAAGCCTGAGGCGTTAACCTTCCTTAACATGTTGGGGCTACCATGGAACGCAATGAGGGGTAAGCGACCATGATGCTGGTACAGCGTTTCCTGAACGACGAAGGCGGCGCCACGGCCATAGAATACGGCCTGATCGTGGCCGTGCTTTCGCTGGCCATCGTCAGCGGGGTGGGCAAGGCGGCCGATAGCATACAATGGCTGTGGAGCAGCAACGAAAGCAAGCTGGCGGAGGCCTTCGCCTCGCACGGCGAGTAGCCCGGGCCGCACGCCTCCCGTTCAGCGCTGCTTGCGCTCTTCCAGTATCCTGGCCATCGAGACCGTAGCCGAGCCGCGGCGCGCGGGCTGCTGCTGCGAGGCGTGCGGCGCCCAGCCCGACAGCCACACCACGCAAAAGGTTGCCCTGACGCGGCCGTCCGGATCGGCGAAACGTTCGGCGTAGATCTCGGCTGCCCGGCCAAACAGCGCGCGCCGTGTACCCGCGCGCGGCCGGTCGGCAAGCGGGCTGGTCTCGCCCATGGCGCGCAGGTCGGCCATGAGGTGGAACATGGAATCGTAGCGCACCGTTTCCGTCTCGACGTCCGCCACCGGCAGGGCAAGCCCCGCCCGCTGCAGCAACGCGCCGGCGTCGCGCACGTCGGTGAAGGGCAGCACGCGCGCGGCGGCCCCGCCATAAAGCTCGGTTTCGGCGGCCAGCAGGCTTTCGCGCAGCTCGCCCAGCGTGCCGGCGCCGGCCATGGCGCCGAGGAACAGGCCGTCCGGCTTCAGCGCGCGCCTGATCTGCGCCAGCATGCCGGGAATGTCGTTCATCGCCTGCAGCGACAGCAGCGAGACGACGAGGTCGAGGCTTTCAGGCTCGAAGGGCACGGTCTCGAAGGCGGCGACGACACCGTCGGCCGCGCCGGGAAAGGCGACGTCCGCCTCGACGCGCAAGGTCTCGGCGACCTTGCCGCTTTCGGCGAGCGCCCGGGCGGCGTCCCCGGTCTGGCAGAACAGCGCGGCGCCCTTGTCGAAATTTCGGCCCACGGCGCCCAGCCGGTCGGCGAGGTCCTCGGCGGCGCGCCGCATGAGGAAATCCGCGCCCGGGATCGGGCGCGCGCCCGCGCGGCGCTTGTGCGCAAGCCAGAGCCGGGTGTCTATGATGGTCTGCAAGGGACTGGTCCTGTCTGCGGCATTCTTCTGATAGGATGCGGCGAAACTCAGGTGGCCGATCCGATGGCGGATATCAAGAGCCTTGCCGAGACGACGTTGAAATGGCCGGCGCGGCTGCTGTTCCCGCCGGTCTGCGCCGGTTGCCGCCGCCAGGTCTCGCGACCCGGCGTGCTGTGCGCCGCCTGCTGGCCGCTGCTGCGCCTGCTGGAGCGGCCATGGTGCCCGGTGATGGGCACGCCCTTCGGCCACGACATGGGCGAGGGCTTCCTCTCGGCCGAGGCGATCGCCGATCCGCCGCCCTTCGAGCGCGCGCGGGCCGCCGTGGCCTATTCGGGCATCGCACAGCAGATGGTGCAGGGGCTGAAATACCGCGACCGCACCGACCTGGCGCCGTGGATGGCGCGCTGGATGGCGCGCGCCGGGGCCGAACTGGTCGCCGAGGCCGACCTGGCCGTTCCCGTGCCGCTGCACTGGCGACGGTTCCTGAAACGCCGGTTCAACCAGTCAGCAGAGCTTGCGCGGGCGCTTGCGGGCCTGACCGGGCTTGCCTTTTCGCCCTCCGTGCTGAAGCGCGTCAAGGGCACGCGCCAGCAGGTGGGGCTGGAACGGGCCCAGCGCGAGGAGAACGTGCGCGCCGCCTTCCGCGTGCCGGCCGAGGCGGAGATCGGCATCGCCGGCCGCCGCGTGCTTCTGATCGACGATGTCTATACCACCGGCGCCACGGTGCGGGCGGCCGCCAGGGCGCTGAAGAAGGGCGGCGCCGGCGCGGTCGACGTCCTCACCTTCGCGCGCGTGCTTCCCGCAGACGCCATCGGGGACTTCCGGGCCGGGACAAGCGCGACTATATAGACGGCAACGGATACGAGCAGGGATCGTCCATGGTCGACGTCACCATCTATACGCGCATGATGTGCGGCTATTGCACGGCCGCCAAGCGCCTTCTGGACAGGAAGGGCGTGGCCTATGCCGAGCGCGACGCCTCCTTCTCGCCCGAGCTGCGCCAGGAGATGATCGCGCGGGCCAACGGCCGCTCCACCTTTCCGCAGATATTCGTCGGCGACGTGCATGTCGGCGGCTGCGACGATCTTCACGAGCTGGAAGCGGAAGGCCGTCTCGACGGGCTTCTGTCCACCGGTGCGCTCAAGTGACATCAATCGAGGACGCAACCATGAGTGCTTTCAAGGCGGCGGCGGTGCAGATGCGTTCGGGCACGAGCCTCGAGCGCAATGCGGCCGATATGGAACGGCTGGTGCGCGAGGCGGCCGCGCAGGGCGCCACCTATGTGCAGACGCCCGAGATGACCGGTGCGATGGTGCGCGACAAGCAGGCGCGCGCGGCCGCCTTCACCACCGAGGACAAGGACGTGGTCGTGGCCGCCGCCCGGCGCCTGGCCCGGGAACTCGGCATCTTCCTGCATCTCGGCTCGACGGCGATCCTGCGCGCCGACGGCAAGCTGGCCAACCGCGCGCTGCTGTTCTCGCCGCAAGGCGAGACGCTGGCCAGCTACGACAAGATCCACATGTTCGACGTCGACCTCGACAATGGCGAAAGCTGGCGCGAATCCGCGGCCTACGAGCCCGGCGCGCAGGCGGTGGTGGTCGATGCGGCCGGCGCCAGGCTCGGCTTCGCCATCTGCTACGACCTGCGCTTCCCGCAGCTTTTCCGCGCCGAGGCGCTGGCCGGGGCGGACCTTTTGTCGGTGCCCGCGGCCTTCACCCGCCAGACCGGCGAAGCCCATTGGCACGTGCTGCTGCGGGCCCGCGCCATTGAGAACGGCGCCTTCGTCGTTGCGGCCGCCCAGGGCGGCCTGCACGAGGACGGCCGGGAGACCTATGGCCACTCGCTGATCGTCGATCCGTGGGGCCGTGTGCTGGCCGAGGCCGCGCATGACGAGCCCGGCGTTATCGTGGCCGAAATCGACCCGGCGCAATCCAGGGCCGCGCGCGCAAAGATCCCCAACCTGAAGAATGCGCGCGAGTTTGCGCTGAAGGCGGCCGCCCCGGCCGCCCTCAAGGGAGCAGCGTCTTGATCCGTTTCTCGCTGACCTGCGAGCATGAGCACGAATTCGAGGCCTGGTTTCGCAGCAACGACGATTTCGACACGCAGAGAAAGCGCGGCTTCGTGGAGTGCCCGTCCTGCGGCTCGCGGGAGGTGGGCAAGGCGCTGATGGCGCCGGCCGTCTCCACCGGCAGGAAGCAGGAGAAGATGGCGCTCGCCATGGGCGAGGCGCAGCGCCGCGCCATGGCCGAGTTGAAGGCGCTGTCGCAGAAGATGCGCGAAAATTCCGACTATGTCGGCGACAAGTTCGCCGAGGAAGCGCGCAAGATCCATTTCGGCGAGAGCGAGACGCGCGGCATCTATGGCGAGGCGACGCTGGAGGAGGCGAAAGGCCTGGCCGAGGACGGCGTGTCGTTCATGCCCCTGCCGGTGTTCCCCGACGACCGCAACTGAACGGGGCGGACGGGCCGACCCGAGCCGGGCGGCCGTCCCGTCGGTTCGATGCCCTCAGGCGGCCGCCTTTTCGGCCAGCACCATGTAGTTGACGTCCATGTCGCGCGATTTCTGCCAGCGGTCCGCCAGCGGGTTGTAGATGACGCCGGTGCGGTCGGCCACGGCGAGGCCCGCGCCGCCCAGCGCCTTCTCCAACTCCTCCGGGCGCACCAGCTTGCCGAACTGGTGGGTGCCGCGCGGCAGCCAGCGCAGCACATATTCGGCCCCGATGATGGCCAGCCCCAGCGCCTTCAGCGTGCGGTTGATGGTGGCCACGAACATGATGCCGCCGGGCTTGACCATCTCGCCGCACTTGGCCACGAACAGGTCGATGTCGGCCACGTGCTCGACCACTTCCATGTTGAGGATGACGTCGAATTTCTCGCCGGCCTCGGCGAGGTCCTCGGCGGTGGTGGCGCGATAGTCCACCTGCACGCCGCTCTCGGCGGCATGCAGCTTCGCCACCTCGATATTGGTCTCGGATGCGTCGGCGCCCACCACTTCGGCGCCCAGCCGCGCCATCGGCTCGCACAGCAAGCCGCCGCCGCAGCCTATGTCGAGAAAGCGCAGGCCCTCGAAGGGACGTGCCGCGCGCGGGTCGCGGCCGAAACGCTCGGCCACCTGGTCGCGGATATAGGCCAGCCGCACCGGATTGAACTTGTGCAGGGGGCGGAACTTGCCGTTGGGGTTCCACCATTCGGCGGCAAGCGCGGAAAAACGCTCCACCTCGCCGGCATCTATGGTCGATCGTCGAGACTCTGGCATGTCTTGGGTCTCCTCGGATTTTCTCGCCGCGAGCGTAAGGAAGTCGGGCCTCGGGACGAGATTGTCAAGACTGGGAGGCAGCCGGGGGCGCGGATGCCGCCATGACGCATCCTGCCGCGCTTGCGAAGCAGGGCGGTTTTGGCTAAGGAGGCCGCAAATCCAGAGGTTCGGGAAGCCGGGCCTGAAATTCCGTTCCGGCTGTCCGGCATTCAAAGGCATTTCGCTCCCATGGCGCGCATCGTGATGAAATTCGGCGGGACGTCCGTCGCCGACATCGCCCGCATCCGCAATGTGGCGCGCCACGTCAAACGCGAGGTCGATTGCGGCCACGAGGTGGCGGTGGTGGTTTCGGCTATGGCCGGCAAGACCAACGAGCTGGTTTCCTGGACGCGCGAAGCCTCGCCCATGCACGACGCCCGCGAATACGACGCGGTGGTGGCTTCCGGCGAGCAGGTGACGGCCGGGCTTCTGGCCATCACCTTGCAGAACATGGGCGTCAACGCGCGCTCCTGGCAGGGCTGGCAGATCCCCATCCGCACCGACAACGCCCATGGCGCGGCGCGCATCACCGACATCGACGGCTCCTTCCTCATCAAGCGCTTCCAGGAAGGGCAGGTGGCGGTCGTCGCCGGCTTCCAGGGCCTTGCGCCCGACAATCGTATCGCCACGCTCGGCCGCGGCGGTTCCGACACCAGCGCCGTGGCCATCGCCGCCGCGGTGAAGGCCGACCGCTGCGACATCTACACCGACGTGGACGGCGTCTACACCACCGACCCGCGCATCGAGCCCAAGGCCCGCCGCCTCGACCGCATCTCCTTCGAGGAAATGCTGGAGATGGCCTCGCTGGGCTCCAAGGTGCTGCAGGTGCGGTCTGTCGAGCTTGCCATGGTGCACCGGGTGCGCACCTTCGTGCGGTCGTCCTTCGTCGAGCCGGACGCGCCCGGCATGGACGATTTTGTCAATCCGCCCGGAACCCTCATTTGCGACGAGGAAGAAATCGTGGAACAGCAGGTCGTCACCGGAATTGCCTATGCCAAGGACGAGGCGCAGATCTCGCTGCGCCGCGTCGCCGACCGCCCGGGCGTCGCCGCCGGCATCTTCGGGCCGCTGGCCGAAGCCAATATCAACGTCGACATGATCGTCCAGAACATCTCCGAGGACGGCAAGTCGACCGACATGACGTTCACCGTGCCTTCGGGCGACGTCGCCAAGGCGCTGGCGGTGCTGGAAAAGGTCAAGCAGACGGTGGGTTTCGACGCCGTCCAGCACGACGAGGGCATGTCCAAGGTTTCCGTCATCGGCATCGGCATGAGAAGCCATGCGGGCGTGGCGGCCACCGCCTTCGAGGCGCTGGCGTCCAAATCCATCAACATCCGCGCCATCACGACTTCCGAGATCAAGATTTCCATCCTGATCGACGGGCCCTATACGGAACTTGCAGTTCGTACTTTGCATTCCGTTTACGGTCTGGATAAGCAATAGTCTGACGAGTCGGTTGTTGCGTGATGCCGGAGCGGGGCCGTCCGCTTCGGCCCGGACGCCATTGGAGAAGAAGCCGCGATGCGTGATACGGCCTCCGGCCCGCGCGTTCTTCTGAAACGGCTGCGCGAGCTCATGCAGGAGCCGCTGGAGCCGCAGGAGCGGCTCGACCGGATCGTGCGCGACATCGCCTCCAACATGGTGGCCGAAGTCTGTTCGCTCTATGTGCTGCGCTCCGACTCCGTGCTGGAACTTTATGCCACCGAGGGCCTGAACCCGAACGCGGTGCACCTGGCGCAATTGCGGCTGGGGCAGGGCCTGGTCGGCACCATCGCCGCCAGCGCGCGCCCGCTGAACCTGTCCAACGCGCAGGAGCATCCCGCCTTCGCCTACCTGCCGGAGACCGGAGAGGAGATCTACAACTCCTTCCTCGGCGTGCCGGTGCTGAGGGCCGGGCGTTCTCTCGGCGTGCTCGTCGTGCAGAACAAGACCATGCGCCACTACCGCGACGACGAGGTCGAGGCGCTGGAAACCACGGCCATGGTGATTGCCGAGATGATCGCCACCGGCGACCTGGCGCGGCTGACCCGGCCGGGCGTGGAGCTGGACCTCAAGCGCCCGGTCTCCTTCACCGGCCTTTCCTTCAACGAGGGCATCGGGCTCGGCCATGTCGTGCTGCACGAGCCGCGCATCGTCGTCACCAACCTGTTCAACGAGGACAGCGAGGAGGAGGTGCGGCGGCTGGAAGCCTCGCTCGGCTCGCTCAGGCTGTCCATCGACGACATGCTGTCGCGCCGCGACGTCGCCTTCGAGGGCGAGCACCGCGAGGTGCTGGAAGCCTACCGCATGTTCGCCAACGACCGCGGCTGGGTGCGGCGGCTGGAAGAGGCGATCCGCAACGGCCTGACCGCGGAGGCGGCGGTCGAAAAGGTGCAGTCGGACATGCGCGCGCGCATGATCCACATGACCGACCCCTACCTGCGCGAGCGGATGAGCGATTTCGACGACCTGGCCAACCGGCTGCTGCGGCAGCTCATGGGGCGCGGGCCGGAGGACGTGGCGGCCGCCCTGCCCAAGGACGCCATCATCGTCGCCCGCTCCATGGGCGCGGCCGAACTGCTCGACTATCCGCGCGACAAGCTGCGCGGCCTGGTGCTGGAGGACGGCGCCCCCACCAGCCATGTGGTGATCGTGGCCCGCGCCATGGGCATTCCCGTCGCCGGCCAGATGAAGGGCGCCGTCTCCATGTCGGAGAACGGCGACGCCATCATCGTCGACGGCGACGAGGGCGCCATCCATCTCAGGCCGCAGGCCGACCTGGAGGCGGCCTATGCCGAGAAGGTGCGCTTCCGGGCCCGCCGGCAGGAGCTTTACCGCGAGTTGCGCAAGAAGCCCTCGCTCAGCAAGGACGGCGTGCGCGTCGACCTTCTGATGAATGCCGGGCTGGCCGTGGACCTGCCGCAGCTTGCCGAATCGGGGGCCGCCGGCATCGGCCTGTTCCGCACCGAACTGCAGTTCATGGTGGCCTCGACCTTCCCGCGCGCGGAGGCGCAGGAGCGGCTCTACCGCGACGTGCTCGACACCGCCCGCGGCAAGCCCGTCACCTTCCGCACCATCGACATCGGCGGCGACAAGGTGCTGCCCTATTTCGACAATGCCGCGCAGGAGGAGAACCCGGCGCTGGGCTGGCGGGCCATCCGCCTCGCCCTCGACCGGCCCGGCCTGCTGCGCACCCAGATCCGCGCGCTTTTGAAGGCGGCCGGCGGGCGCGAGCTGAAGCTGATGCTGCCCATGGTGACCGAACTGGGCGAGATCGCGCAGACGCGCGAGATCATCGACCGCGAGGTCCGGCACCTGTCGCGCTTCGCCCACCACCTGCCCACCAGCCTGAGGCTCGGCGCCATGCTGGAGGTGCCCTCGCTGCTGTTCCAGCTCGACGAGCTGATGAAGGCGGTGGACTTCGTCTCGGTCGGCTCCAACGACCTGTTCCAGTTCGTCATGGCTGTGGACCGCGGCAACACCAAGATCGCCGACCGCTTCGACCCGCTGTCGGTGCCGTTCCTGCGCGTGCTGAAAAAGATCGCGGATGCCGGCCATCGCAACCGCACGCCGGTGACATTGTGCGGCGAGCTTGCCGGCAAGCCGATCTCGGCCATGGCGCTGCTCGGCCTCGGCTTTCGTTCGATTTCCATGTCGCCGGCCGCGATCGGGCCGGTCAAGGCCATGTTGTGCGAATTGCCGCTGGCGGAACTTGAGGCCTTCTTCGAAGACAACCTGTCCGCGCCGGCAACCGGCATGCCGATGCGCGCGTTGCTGCAGGCGTTCGCCGACGACCGCGGCATCCCATTGTAAAGTGCCATCATGATCAGCCTGCCCCGCGACCGCATGGACCAAGTCGTCAAGCGTTTCGACATGCTCGAAGCGCAGATGGCGGCCGGGCCTGCGCCGGAAGCCTATGTGAAGATGGCCTCCGAATATGCCGACATCCAGGACATGGTCGGCAAGATCCGGGCGCTGCGCGCCGCCGAGCACGAGCGGACCGACCTGGAGGCGATGCTCGCCGACAAGGGGACCGACGCCGAGATGCGGGCGCTGGCCGAAGCCGACCTGCCGCAGGTGGAGGAGAGGATCGAGGCGCTGGAACAGGAAATCCAGATCCTGCTGCTGCCCCGCGATGCCGCCGACGAGCGCAACGCCATCCTCGAAATCCGCGCCGGCACCGGCGGCGACGAGGCGGCGCTTTTCGCCGGCGATCTCTTCCGCATGTACGAGCGCTACGCCGCCGCGCGCGGCTGGCGCTTCGAGGTGGTGTCGGCCAGCGAGGGCGAGGTCGGCGGCTTCAAGGAAATCATCGCCACGGTGTCGGGCAAGGGCGTGTTCGCGCATCTGAAGTTCGAATCGGGCGTGCACCGGGTGCAGCGCGTGCCGGAAACGGAAGGCGGCGGGCGCATCCACACTTCCGCCGCCACCGTGGCCGTGCTGCCCGAGGCGGAGGACGTGGACATCGAGATCCGTACCGAGGACATCCGCATCGATACGATGCGCGCTTCCGGCTCCGGCGGTCAGCACGTCAACACCACCGATTCGGCCGTTCGCATCACGCACATTCCCACCGGCATCATGGTGGTGCAGGCGGAAAAGTCGCAACACCAGAACCGGGCACGCGCCATGCAGATCCTGCGCGCGCGCCTTTACGACATGGAGCGCAGCCGCGCCGACGAGGAGCGTTCCTCGTCGCGAAAGTCGCAGGTGGGGTCCGGCGACCGCTCGGAACGCATCCGCACCTACAATTTCCCGCAGGGGCGCGTCACCGACCATCGCATCAACCTCACCCTCTACAAGCTCGACCGGGTGATGGAGGGCGAGTTGGACGAGATCGTCGACGCGCTGATCGCCGACCACCAGTCGAAGCTCCTGGCGGATATGAAGGAAGGCTGAGGTCGGGGCCGATGATGCAGGACCCTCGGCGCGCGCCTCCGACGCTGGCGGGACTGCTTGCCGCCGGACGGCGCCGCCTGGCCGAGGCGGGCATCGAAGACGCCGCGCTCGATGCCCGGCTGATCGTGGAGCATTTTTCGGGCACCACCCGCGCCGACGCCATCGCACGGCCGGACCAGCCCGTGCCGGCCACGGCGGCGGCGGCCGTCGAAGACGCGCTGAAGCGCCGCCTGGCGGGCGAGCCGGTGCACCGCATCCTCGGTTTCCGCGAATTCTACGGATTGCGGCTGGCGCTGTCGAAGGAGACGCTGGAGCCGCGTCCGGATACCGAGACCCTGGTGGATGCCGTGCTGCCCTTCGCGCGCGCAACCGTCGCGCGCGCCGGCGACTGCCGCATCCTCGACCTGGGCACCGGCACGGGCGCCGTCGCGCTGGCGCTGCTCTCGGCCGTGCCGCAGGCTACCGCCACCGGCGTGGACATTTCCGACGATGCGCTGGCGACGGCCCTGCGCAATGCCCGCGACCTCGGCCTGGCGGACAGGTTCTCGGCAAGAAAATCGGACTGGTTCGCGGAAATTTTCGGCCGCTACCATGTAATTGTCTCAAACCCTCCCTACATACCGGCAGACGACATCGGCATCCTGCAACGCGAAGTGCGAGATCACGATCCGGTCCGCGCCCTCGACGGCGGTGCAGATGGGCTCGATGCCTATCGCGAGATCGCCGCCGCAGCCGCCATGCATCTGGAAATCGGCGGCATCGTGGCCCTGGAGATCGGCAGCACGCAGGGTGCGCAGGTCACGCGGATTTTCGCCGGTCGCGGGTTCGCCCTTTCCGAATCGCTTCGCGACCTGGGCGGAAACGAGCGGGCGCTGGTATTCAGGGCTGCGGAATAGCTCGGACCGGCGCCGGAAAGCGGAAAAAACGCTTGGCAAGGCTAGGGAATGCGTCTAGGGTCGCCCGCAGCCGGATGAGACGAAGCAGGCAGTGCTCTTAGCGATTCGGTTCCCTTGGAAATAGCTGCCTTCTTGCGAAACGACGCTCTAGCTTCGTGCGGGAATCATCCGGCAAGTGATGTAACCGGAACGGGACGGTACGTGGCGCCAACGCAAGCGATGCGGGCGAGCACCGGTGGGGCAGCGGAACGGCAGGCTGAATGAGCGCCTCCGCGCGGACGGATTTTTCGAGCTTCCAACACTGAAGAGAGTCGGATGAGGCCACAACAGCAGAACAGGCGCATGCGCGGTCGTAATGGCGGCGGCGGCAACAATAACAACAACAACAACCGCAAGGGGCCGAATCCGCTCAACCGCAACTACGAGAGCAACGGGCCGGACGTGAAGATCCGCGGCTCCGCCCAGCAGATCGCCGAGAAATATGCAACTCTTGCCCGCGATGCGATGAGTTCGGGCGATCGGGTCATGGCGGAGAACTATCTCCAGCACGCCGAGCACTACAACCGCATCATCGCCGCCGCACAGGCGCAGATGCCGATCCAGCACACCCAGCACCGCAACGACGAGTTCGACGACGAACTCGACGAGGAGTTCGAGGGTGGCGCGGAAGCGCAGGCGCCGTCCGTCAACCATGGCACAGGCCCGCAACCGGTGATCGAAGGCGTGCCGGCCGAAGTGGCGCTGAACGCCGAGAGCGGGCGCGAAAGCCGGGACGGCAACGGCCAGGGACGCCACCGCGACCGCCGCCACCAGAACGGCCGGCGCAGCGAGTTCGGCCAGAACGGCCCGCGCGACGAACAGCAGGCGAAGCAGGACGGCGGCAGCCACGACAATGTCGGTCATGACAATGCCGTTCAGGACAGCGCGCCCCAGGACCAGGGCGGTCACGATCAAGGCGGCGAACAGGCCGAAGCCGCGCAGGCGCCCGAGCCGGTAGCCGTGGAGGCTCCGCCGGCGGCGGTGGCTGCGGCTTCCGCTCCGGCGCCGGAGGCCGCTTCGCCTGCCGCTTCGGAATCGGACGAAAAGCCGGCCGAGGAAGCCGCGCCGCGCCGCGCGCGCCGCCCCCGGCGTCCCCGGGTGAGCGCGGACAAGGCTGGCGAAACCGCCGAGGCCGCCGAGGAAGCGGGCGTCACCGCGGAAGGGTGAGCCCGATCGTAATTTCAGGTTGCCGGACGGCGGGGAGAGATCCCCGCCGTCCTGTTTTTTGCGTGCCCGCGCACTATTCTGTTTTGACCGGCATCAACGCGTCTTGAGGGCTGGTAGGCTACGCCCCATATCTGGCTGGAACTGGACCCGGCCCGGCAGGGCGGGTCCGTCACCGTAATCTGATCCGGTGCCGCCAAGCGGGCCGGTGATGGAAGGAGACAGATATGAATCTCGAGAAGTATTCCGAGCGCGTGCGTGGTTTCATCCAGTCCGCGCAGCAATATGCGCTCAACCGCAACAATCAGCAGTTCACCCCCGAACATATCCTCAAGGCGCTGATCGATGACGACGAGGGCTTCGCCTCGTCGCTGATCGAGCGCGCCGGCGGGCGCCCGGGCGACGTCGAACTGGGCGTGGACGCCGCGCTCGAAGCCCTGCCCAAGGTCGAGGGCGGCAACGGGCAACTCTATATGGCGCAGCCGCTCGCCAAGGTGTTTTCCACCGCCGAGGACCTGGCCAAGAAGGCGGGCGACAGTTTTGTCACGGTGGAGCGCCTGCTGCAGGCGCTGGCCATGGAAAAGTCGGCCAAGACTTCGGAAATCCTGGCCAAGGCGGGTGTGACCCCGCAGGCGCTCAACCAGGCGATCAACGATATCCGCAAGGGCCGCACCGCGGATTCGGCTTCGGCCGAACAGGGCTATGACGCGCTGAAGAAATATGCGCGCGACCTCACCGCCGATGCGCGCTCGGGCAAGCTCGATCCGGTCATCGGGCGCGACGACGAGATTCGCCGCACCATCCAGGTCCTGTCGCGCCGCACCAAGAACAATCCGGTGCTGATCGGCGAGCCCGGCGTCGGCAAGACCGCGATCGCCGAAGGCCTGGCGCTGCGGATCGTCAATGGCGACGTGCCCGAATCGCTGAAGGACAAGCAGTTGATGGCGCTCGACATGGGTGCGCTGATTGCCGGCGCGAAATATCGCGGCGAGTTCGAGGAGCGGCTGAAGGCGGTGCTTTCGGAGGTCACGGCGGCGGCCGGCGGCATCATCCTGTTCATCGACGAGATGCACACGCTGGTCGGCGCGGGCAAGGCCGACGGCGCGATGGACGCGTCGAACCTGCTGAAGCCCGCTCTGGCGCGCGGCGAACTGCACTGCGTGGGCGCCACGACGCTCGACGAATACCGCAAATATATCGAGAAGGATGCCGCCCTTGCCCGCCGCTTCCAGCCGGTGTTCATCGACGAGCCGACGGTGGAGGACACCATTTCCATCCTGCGCGGGCTGAAGGAGAAGTACGAGCAGCACCACAAGGTCCGCATCTCGGATTCCGCGCTGGTTTCGGCCGCGACGCTGTCGAACCGCTACATTTCCGACCGCTTCCTGCCCGACAAGGCGATCGACCTCGTGGACGAGGCCGCCTCGCGGCTGCGCATGCAGGTCGATTCCAAGCCCGAGGCGCTGGACGAGGTCGACCGGCGGATCATGCAGCTCAAGATCGAGCGCGAGGCGCTGCGGGTGGAAAAGGACGAGGCTTCGAAGGACCGGCTGGTACGGCTCGAAAAGGAGCTGGCCTCGCTGGAGGAGGAATCCGATGCGCTGACGGCCAAGTGGCAGGCCGAGAAGCAGAAGCTCGGCCTTGCCGCCGATCTCAAGAAGCAGCTCGACGAAGCGCGCAACGAACTGGCGATCGCTCAGCGCAAGGGCGAATTCCAGCGCGCCGGCGAACTGGCCTATGGCAGGATCCCCGAACTGGAGAAGAAGCTGAAGGAAGCCGAGGCGCAGGACGGCCAGGGCGGCGGCATGGTCCAGGAGACCGTGACGCCGGACAACATCGCGCACATCGTCTCCCGCTGGACCGGAATTCCGGTCGACAAGATGCTGGAAGGCGAGCGCGAGAAGCTGCTGCGTATGGAAGACGAGATCGCCAAGCGGGTCGTCGGCCAGGGCGAGGCGGTGCAGGCGGTGTCGAAGGCCGTGCGGCGTGCGCGCGCCGGCTTGCAGGACCCCAACCGGCCGATCGGCTCGTTCATGTTCCTCGGCCCCACCGGCGTCGGCAAGACCGAACTGACCAAGGCGCTCGCCTCCTTCCTGTTCGACGACGAGACCGCCATGGTGCGCATCGACATGTCGGAGTTCATGGAGAAGCACTCGGTCGCCCGGCTGATCGGCGCGCCTCCCGGCTATGTCGGCTATGAGGAAGGCGGCGTGCTTACCGAGGCGGTGCGCCGCCGACCCTACCAGGTGATCCTGTTCGACGAGATCGAAAAGGCGCATCCGGACGTCTTCAACGTGCTGCTGCAGGTGCTGGACGACGGTCGCCTGACCGACGGCCAGGGCCGCACGGTGGACTTCCGCAACACCCTGATCATCATGACCTCCAACCTGGGGGCCGAATATCTGGTCAATCTCGGCGAGGACCAGGATGTCGATGCCGTCCGCGACGAGGTGATGGCCGTGGTCAAGGCGTCGTTCCGGCCCGAATTCCTCAACCGCGTCGACGAGGTGATCCTATTCCACCGCCTGCGCAGGCAGGACATGGACAAGATCGTCGCAATCCAGCTCAAGCGGCTGGAAAAGCTGCTGGCCGACCGCAAGATCAGGCTCGACCTCGACGCCGAGGCGATCGACTGGCTGGCCGCCAAGGGCTACGATCCGGCCTATGGCGCGCGGCCGCTGAAGCGGGTGATGCAGAAGGAACTGCAGGACCCGCTGGCCGAGAAGATCCTCATGGGCGAAATCCGCGAAGGGTCGACCGTGAAGATCACGGCCGGTTCGGATCGGCTCAACTTCCGCGCGCGGCCCGGCGTGGTCGAGGCGGAAGAAGCTGCCTGACGATATGGCGGCGGGCGCGGCGAGGGTGCCGCGTCCGCCGTCCTCCTTTTCCCGAAGCAGCCGGCTTTCGAAACCGCCGGACTTGCGCGAAAGGATGCCGATGCGGCACGCTGGACGTGCGAGCACATGGGCGGTACGCCATCTTCATGCCCGGTTCATGTTGAAACCTCTATCCGGGTGACCGAGGGTGAAGCGCCTTTTGCGCTTCGCGGAACCGGTCGGGACGGCGACCAGAGTACCGGAGAATTTGACCTGCATGTTGCGCAACATCCGTTTCCCGTCGGCATTGGCCGTGCTGCTTTTGTCGTCGGGCGCCTTTGCCGCGCCCGCAACGGAAGTGCCTGATGCTGTGCCGCGCGACGCCGGCGGCATCGTTCTTGCGCAGGGCGGCGACTACGACGTCTTCTACGACGGGCACGGAAACCGCGTCATCGTGGACACCTACACCGGCAAGGTGGTGGCGGTGCAGCCGCCGCAGACGCGCTTCGACCGCCGCGCGCTGAGGCTGCGGGAGCGGCAGCAGCGCCTCGACGACGGCTATTCCGACGACCGCTATTATCTGGACGACCCCGAGGACATGGCCCGCTTCCGGCGCCGTCAATTGCAGGACGAGGAAAATTACCCTTCCTGGGACAGCGGCGGCTCCGACGGCAGCGGCGAATTTCCGCCCGCGCCGCGCAGCGACGACGGCTATGCCGGCGCCTATCCGGACGAACCGGCGCCGCCGCCCGCCGTCGACGGCCCGCCGATCCAGCGCCAGCCTTTGAAGGAAGCCTCCATCGGGCCGGGCCAGCCCGATGATTCGACGGCCGCGCCGGCACCCGGCATCGGCAGCTCCGACATGGGCGGCCCCGATATAGGCGGCAAGGCGGCCATCGATTCCTCGCTCGGCCTCGGCGCACGCGAGGACATCGCGGCGCTCCAGGTGCTGCTCGACCGCGCGGGCGCCTCGCCGGGCGTGATCGACGGCCGATTCGGCTCGAATGTCGACAAGGCGCTGGTGGCCTATCGCGAGATCACCGGGGTCAACCTGAAGTCCACCGATACGCAGGCCATCAAGGAGGCGTTGGCGGCGACCGGAGGCGACGCCCTCGCTGCATACACGATCACGCCGGAGGACGTGGCCGGCCCCTATGTCGCGTCCATCCCGGAAGACTACAGCCAGAAGGCCAGGCTGGAGCGGATGAGCTTCACCTCCGTGACCGAGGCGCTGGCCGAGCGGTTCCACATGGACGAGAACTATCTCAAGGCGCTCAACCCCGGCGTCAACTTCAACCGGCCGGGCACCATCGTCAAGGTCGTCAATTTCGGCCGGCTCGTCTCGATCCCGGTGGCGCGGATCGTCGCCGACAAGAGGAAAAAGCAGGTGTTCGCCTATGACGCCGGAGGCGAACTGGTGGCGGCCTATCCCGCGACCATCGGCTCGTCCGACACGCCGTCGCCCACCGGCGTGCATGCGGTGTCGCGCATCGCCTTCGATCCGAACTACACCTACAATCCCAACCTCAACTTCAAGCAGGGCGACAACGACAAGATCCTGACCATCCCGCCCGGGCCGAACGGGCCGGTGGGCTCGATCTGGATCGCGCTCGACAAGCCGACCTACGGCATTCACGGCACGCCCGAGCCGTCCAAGATCGGCAAGACGGAAAGCCATGGCTGCGTGCGCCTGACCAACTGGGACGCGGCCGAACTGGCCAGGCTGGTGAAGCCGGGTGTGAGCGTGGAATTCGTGGACTGACGGACGGCCTGACAGGCGGCAGATCTGACGGCCTCGGTTTCCGGGCGCCGTTTCCGCAAAACCAGCAGGCCCAGATCGAAGCAAGCGCATGCGGTCCTTGAAGGAAATGGGCGTGAAGCAGGTTGGCGGGGCGGGCCCCGAGGCCCGCACGTTCTGTCCGCGCCCCAACCGCCGCTTCGTGCTGGTGGCGGCGATACTGGCATCCGCGCTCGGCTTCATCGACGGTTCGATCGTGGCGATCGCCATGCCCGCGATCCGGGTCGACCTGGGTGCCAGCCTGGTCGAGGCGCAGTGGATATCGAACGCCTATGCGCTGATGCTGTCGGCGCTGATCCTCGTCGGCGGCGCGCTGGGCGACCGATTCGGCCTGCGCAGGGCCTTCGTCTTCGGCATTGCGCTGTTCGTGGCGGCTTCGCTCGCCTGCGCCATGGCGCCGGATCCTGCAACGCTCGTCATGTTCCGCGCCATACAGGGCATCGGCGCGGCCGTCATGGTGCCCGGCAGCCTGGCGATCATCGCAAAGGCCTATCCAAAGGCCGAGCGGGGCAGGGCCATCGGCATCTGGGCCGCCGCTTCGGCGCTGACCACCGCGCTCGGGCCGGTCCTGGGCGGATTGGTGCTTTCGGCATTCGGCGATGGCGTCTGGCGGGCGATCTTCGCCATCAACCTGCCGCTCGGCGCCGTCTCCATCTACCTTCTGCTGGCCAAGGTGCCGGCGGACGCGCCTTCGCGGCGGCGGGCTCTGGATCTCGGCGGCGGCCTGCTGGCCACGCTGGCCTTCGGGGCCATCGCCTACGGATTGACCTCGATGAGCGCGGAAGGCGGCGGCGCCGTGGCCGGCCGAAGCCTCGGCGCGGTGGCGGTCGGCTTTCTGCTCCTGGTCGCCTTCATCGCCTGGGAATGGCGGCAGAAGGAGCCGATGATCGACCTCACGCTGTTTCGCAACCGGGCCTTCTCCGGCGCCAACATCGCCACTTTCTTCCTCTATTTCGCATTGTCGGCCAATCTGTTCTACCTGCCGATGCTGCTGATTGCCGGTTGGGGACTGAGCACGGCGGAGGTTGGTTTCATCTTCCTGCCCCTGTCGGCGTCGATCGCACTTCTGTCGGGTCCGGTCGGGAAGTTTTCCGACGCCGTCGGGCCGCGCTTTCCGATCGCCGCCGGCAGCATGCTGGTGGCCTTCGCCTTCGCCGGACTGGGAGCGATGGCGAGTGCCGGCTTCCACAACTTCTGGGCGGGCGTGTTCCCGTCGATGATGCTGATGGGGCTCGGCATGGCGCTGGTCGTGTCGCCGCTGTCGACGGCGATCATGACCGTGGTGGAAGACAAGGACACCGGCGCGGCCTCGGGCATCAACAACGCGGTTTCGCGGATCGCCGGGCTGATCGCCGTCGCGGCCATGGGCTCGCTGGCGGCATGGGTCTATGCCGGATTTCTCGGAAACGACGCTGCCGGCGTCCCGGGCTTCGGCGAGCCGCCGCCGACCGGCTTGGCGGCGGCTGTCGATCTCGTCCGGCGTTCGGCGAGCGACGCCGCTTTCGCCGCGATCGCCTGGGCGACCGCGGCCCTGTGCGTGCTTTCGGCGCTCACCGCCTGGACCACCATACCGGGCAGCGGCCTGCCATGGCCGGGCGAGACGCAAACGCCGAAGGACTGACGCAATGGCCTGATTCGGCCCAGGCTGGCCGGGGGCGAATCAGCCGCCCACTTTGGCGCTGGCCACCTTCAGCGAATTGCCGTCCTGCTGCCTGAGCAATTCATCGATGCGGTCGCGCTCGCGCACGAAAGCGACGAGATTGTCGCCGTCGAGCGTCCGGCCGGTGGGCAGGCGCACCCGCATCGGATCGACCTTGGTGCCGTTGACCATCAGCTCGTAGTGCAGGTGCGGGCCCGTGGCCAGGCCGGTCTGGCCGAGATAGCCGATGACCTGGCCCTGGCGCACGCGCATGCCCTCGGTAATTCCCCGGGCGAAGGCGCTCTGGTGGTTGTAGGAGGTCTCGTAGCCGTTGGCGTGGCGGATGATGATCTGTTTGCCGTAGCCGCCGGCCCAGCCGGCCTTTTCGATGACGCCGTTGCCGGCCGCGATGATCGGCGTGCCGACGGGGGCCGCCCAGTCGACGCCGGTATGCATGCGCACATAGCCCAATATCGGGTGTCGCCGCGCACCGAAGCCGGAGCGGAACTTGCCCGACGGCAGCGGGTTGCGCAGCAGGAATTGCTGGGCGCTGCGGCCGTCGCGGTCGAAATAGTTGACGGTGCCGTCCTGCATCTGGAAACGATAGAGGGTCCGGGTGGCCGATCCGATATTGGCCGAGACGTAGAGGAGCTGCGAATCGTCGGAGGCCTCGTCGTCGCCGCCGGGTTGCGAGAACAGCACTTCGAGCCGGTCCGAGGGGGTGAGCCTGGACTGGAAGTCGACATCGGACGCCAGCAGCCGCACGAGCTGCCGGGTCATCGTCTTCGACATGCCGTAGGAATAGGCCGCGCGGTAGATGCCGTCATAGATGTTGGGCAGGTTGCCGCGCACCGCCACGGGCGGCGAATCGTCGAAGGCGGTCAGAAGCTCGGGGTTGGGTTCCGGCTCCTGAGCCGGCACGTACTGGCCGCGGTCGTCCAGCGCGATGGTCACGATGTGCTGGGTCTTGTTGTAGACGCCGGTGCGCACCACGGTCGCGCGGTCGCCGCGCACTTCCAGCCCGACGCGCAGCACGGTGCCGGCCTTGAGCGCGGTGGCGTTGAGCAGCTTGCCGATCGCCTCCGCCATGCCGGCGGCGTCCTGGCCGTCATAGCCCGAATCGGCAAAGGCCTCGGCGATGTTGCGGTCCTTGGTGAAAGGGATGATCTCTTCCGCGAAGGTGGCCGCCTGGTCTTCCGTCTCGGAGCGCGACGCCACCGACACGTTCTCCGGCACGATCCTGACGTCGTAGGAACCGGCGATGGGCTGGGCGAACTGGTCGCCGAATCGCTGCGGGTCCACATAGTGCAGCGCCGCCACCTGCACGGCGCCGTCGTCCAGCTTGGCGCCGGCCTCGCGCACCACCTTCTCCACCTCGTCGGCGGACAGGTCGCTCTTTTCGTCGAAC
>NZ_JBQOSO010000003.1:4007500-4015000 GCF_052216645.1 Mesorhizobium sp. PUT5 | reverse complement strand
CCTGCTTAAAGTTAATCTGAGCAGGGTTAGCCGGCCCCTAAGACGAGGCGGAAACGCGTAGTCGATGGGAATCACGTTAATATTCGTGAGCCTGGAGGTAGTGACGGATCTCGTAAGTTGTCCATCCTTATTGGATTGGTTGGGCTTCTAAGAGGTTCCAGGAAATAGCTCCTCCTTATAGACCGTACCCGAAACCGACACTGGTGGTCTGGTAGAGTATACCAAGGCGCTTGAGAGAACTATGCTGAAGGAACTCGGCAAATTGCACGCGTAACTTCGGAAGAAGCGTGACCCTTGTTTACGCAAGTAGATGAGGGTGGCACAGACCAGGGGGTAGCGACTGTTTATCAAAAACACAGGGCTCTGCGAAGCCGCAAGGCGACGTATAGGGTCTGACGCCTGCCCGGTGCTGGAAGGTTAAGAGGAGAGGTGCAAGCTTTGAATCGAAGCCCCAGTAAACGGCGGCCGTAACTATAACGGTCCTAAGGTAGCGAAATTCCTTGTCGGGTAAGTTCCGACCTGCACGAATGGCGTAACGACTTCCCCGCTGTCTCCAGCATAGACTCAGTGAAATTGAATTCCCCGTGAAGATGCGGGGTTCCTGCGGTTAGACGGAAAGACCCCGTGCACCTTTACTATAGCTTTACATTGGCATTCGTATCGGCATGTGTAGGATAGGTGGTAGGCTTTGAAGCAGGGACGCCAGTTTCTGTGGAGCCACCCTTGAAATACCACCCTTATCGTTATGGATGTCTAACCGCGGCCCGTCATCCGGGTCCGGGACAATGTATGGTGGGTAGTTTGACTGGGGCGGTCGCCTCCTAAAGAGTAACGGAGGCGCGCGATGGTGGGCTCAGAACGGTCGGAAATCGTTCGCTGAGTGCAATGGCATAAGCCTGCCTGACTGCGAGACTGACAAGTCGAGCAGAGACGAAAGTCGGTCATAGTGATCCGGTGGTCCCGCGTGGAAGGGCCATCGCTCAACGGATAAAAGGTACGCCGGGGATAACAGGCTGATGACCCCCAAGAGTCCATATCGACGGGGTTGTTTGGCACCTCGATGTCGACTCATCGCATCCTGGGGCTGGAGCAGGTCCCAAGGGTATGGCTGTTCGCCATTTAAAGCGGTACGTGAGTTGGGTTCAGAACGTCGTGAGACAGTTCGGTCCCTATCTGCCGTGGGTGTAGGAATATTGAAAGGATCTGTCCCTAGTACGAGAGGACCGGGATGGACGTATCTCTGGTGGACCTGTTGTGGCGCCAGCCGCATAGCAGGGTAGCTATATACGGACGGGATAACCGCTGAAGGCATCTAAGCGGGAAACCCACCTTGAAACGAGTATTCCCTGAGAACCGTGGAAGACGACCACGTTGATAGGCCGGGTGTGGAAGAGCGGCAACGCTTGAAGCTTACCGGTACTAATAGTTCGATCGGCTTGATCGTTCTCATTCTCAATGCTCATCGAAGATGAGCGTCCAGCTTTCCTGTCCTCACGGCCGTACCGGCTGGCATGCGCCAGCCTGGCCTCCGGACAGGGCGCGCCAAAAGGCGCGACGGCCCGTCGGCCTTGCGAAGCTGCGCTTCGTAGGCCGCAAGCCGGATGAAACAGGCGCAAACCAGCGCTCACGCATGAGCGGGCCTGACGGCCCTATGCTCCGCGAGGGCGCCGGAAAACCGGCGACACGCAGTCGCGCTTGCGGGCATTGGCCCGACGCGCAGGCTCCTTCGCCGAGGCACATAAGACAACTGGCTATGCCGGCAGCTTCTCGAAAACGTGCGCTTCGCCGACCTGGTGGTTATGGCGGGGCGGCTGCACCCGTTCCCATTCCGAACACGGCCGTGAAACGCCCCAGCGCTGATGGTACTTCGTCTCAAGACGCGGGAGAGTAAGTCGCTGCCAGGTCTGCAAAGCGCACGTTGTCAAATCTTCTCTTTTCGATAAAAGGCCCGCCAAACGGGAGCCCGGGCCGCGCATGCGGCCCTTTCGTTTGGCGGTCGTCATTTTGGCGGTTGTCATCAGGTCGGCGAATGCCTGCCTGCAAAACGGTGACGCGGGATGGAGCAGCCCGGTAGCTCGTCAGGCTCATAACCTGAAGGTCGCAGGTTCAAATCCTGCTCCCGCAACCAAATGTAAATACTCCCGGATGCCCAGATCCGGGAGTTTTTTCGTTTTAGCAGTCTTTCCAATAGCTTGCCGCTCCGTCCATTCGAGGATCGTGCGCAGTTCGCCACGCAGCGTGGCATAGAGTTTCCCGCGTTCCGGGCCGGGAATGAGCACAATCTTTCTCGATCAGCATCTGCAAAGCCTGAGGTGGTGCCGGTTTCCGAGACAGGGGCCTAAGGTGGATCTTCCGATGAGAAGGACGATCCAGCATGAAGACACGCAGACGGTTTACGGCCGAGTTCAAGGCCAAGGTCGCGCTTGAGGCGATCCGCGGCGAGCGGACGATTTCGGAGCTGGCGACGAAGCACCAGCTTCATCCCAACCAGATCACCCAGTGGAAACGGCAGGCCATTGAGAACCTGGCCAAGGCGTTCGACGACAGGGCTTCGGATGCGCAGGTCGGCCGGGAAGCCGAGGTGACGAAGCTGCACGCCAAGATCGGCCAGCTCGTCGTGGAGCGGGATTTTTTGGCCAAGGCCTTCGATCGCTGAGCCTGGATCGGAGGAGAATGATGATTGATCCCGATCACAACCGGCTCTCGATCCGCCGCCAGTGCGAACTGGTCTCGATCTCGCGGGCGTCGTTCTATCGACAGCCTGCCGGCGAGACGCTCGAGAACCTGGAACTGATGCGCATCATCGACGAGGCCTTCATGGAAATGCCCTGGTATGGCTCCAGGCAGATGGCGCGGCATCTGCGGCGTCAAGGCTGGTGTGTCGGCCGCAAGCGGGTTCGACGGCTGATGCGCAAGATCGGGCTGTCGCCGATCTACCAGGCTCCGAAGACCAGCGAGCCGCATCCCCAGCACCGCATCTATCCCTACCTGCTGCGGCATCTGGCGATCGAGCGGCCCAATCACGTCTGGTGTGCGGATGTGACTTACATTCCGATGCGGCGCGGCTTCCTCTACCTTGTCGCCATCATGGACTGGTTCAGCCGCAAGGTGCTGGCCTGGCGGCTGTCGAACACGATGGAAGCCGACTTCTGCGTCGCTGCTCTGGAAGAGGCGATCGCCCGCCACGGCAGGCCCGACATCTTCAATACCGACCAGGGATCGCAGTTCACCAGCTTCGCCTTCACCACGACGTTGAAGGATGCCGGCATCCGCATCTCCATGGACGGGCGAGGCCGCTGGATGGACAACGTCTTCATCGAGCGGCTGTGGCGCAGCCTCAAATACGAGTGCGTCTTCCTCAGCGCCTTCGAGACCGGAAGCGAAGCTCGCAGCGGCATCGGCTCCTGGATCGACTACTATAACCGGCGACGCCCACACTCGACCTTCGGCGGCAGGACACCAGACGAGGTCTATGCTATGGCACAAATGAAGGAGCAATTGGCGGCGTAAAAACCAACCCAATCCACCTTAGCCAAGCCGCCAAACTGTCTCACCAGGCGGGTCCACCTCAGCCGCCGCCGCTTGCGGGCGTTCGTTTAGTTGGGCAACGGCGGCGGTATGCTCGCGCCGGAAATCCCGGCGTTCTTGTTGGTTCCGGCCACACCGGCCATCGGCCGATCCTTTCAAAGTGATCAACGGCGCACGGCGCCACTCTTCTTCGCACGGGCCAGTTTGCAAATTCCGAGGGATGTCGCCCCCCGATCCCGAAATGATGCCGCCCCCTCGTTCCGAGAAATAGTCGCCCCCTGATTCCGAGATGAAGCCGCCCCCTTGGATGCGGCGTTTGGGCCGGGCGCTCTGCTGGTGAAAGTTCCTTCTTTGGCTTGTCCGAGGGAAGGAACGAGATGCCGGCGGAGAGATTGGCGATGCGGCGTGTCCGCGAGATTTTGCGATACCGATTTGAGGAAGGCCTTGGCCACAAGGCGATCTCGTACCGGGTGGGCGCTGCACCTTCGACGGTGCGCGAGACGCTCCGGCGCGCTGCGACTGCCGGATTGACCTGGCCGCTTGGCGAGGAGGTCACGGACACGGTTCTGGAGGCGGCGCTCTATAAGGCATCCGGAAAGAAGACAGGACACCGCCGTAGCGTCGAGCCGGACTGGGCCGAGATCCATCGCGAGCTGAAGCGCAAGCATGTGACGCTGCAGATCCTGTGGGACGAATACATCGCGCTCCATCCCGACGGCTACCGCTATAGCCGTTTTTGTGACCTCTACAGGGGGTGGGCGGCAAACCTGCCGGTAACGATGCGGCAGAACCATGCCGCCGGCGAGAAGCTGTTCGTCGACTATGCCGGCGACACGGTGATGGTGGTCATAGATCGGCTGACGGGCAAAATGCGTGCTGCGCATCTGTTCGTGGCGGTGCTCGGCGCATCGAGCCTGTCCTATGCCGAGGCGCGCTGGAGCGAGACGCTGCCGGACTGGATCGGCTGCCACGTCAATGCGCTGGAGAGCTTCGGCGGCGCGCCGGCTCTGTTCATTCCCGACAATGCCAAGGTGGCGGTGATCAAGGCCTGCCGTTACGATCCGCAGGTCAACCGCACCTATGCCGGGATGGCGGCGCATTACGGCAGTTCGGTGCTGCCGACCCGACCGCGCCGTCCCCGAGACAAGGCAAAGGTCGAGGCGGCGGTGCGCATTGTCGAGCGCTGGCTTCTGGGTCGGCTACGCCATCGCGTCTTTTACAGTCTGGCCGAGGTCAATGCGGCGATCGGCGATCTGCTCGTCGATCTGAATGATCGCCGGGTGCTGCGCCGTGTCGGGCGCACGCGGCGGCAATTGTTCGAGCAGATCGACCGCCCGGCACTCCGGCCGCTGCCGGCGGAACGCTATGTCTTCGCCGAATGGCGGATCCGGCGTGCCGGCCTCGACTACCATGTCGAGATCGATCGGCATTATTACTCCGTTCCCTGGCGCTTCGCGCGCGAGCAGATCGAGGCCCGCATCACGGCGAGCACCGTCGAGCTGTTCCGCAAGGGCGAGCGGATCGCCGCCCATATGCGCTCCAGCGGCAATGGCCGGCATACCACCGTCCCCGAGCATATGCCGTCGTCGCACCGCCGCTTCGCCGACTGGACGATCGAGCGGATCAGCCGCGAGGCCTCGGCGATCGGTTCTGACGCGGCGCTCCTGTGCGAGAAGATACTGGCCGACCGGCCGCATCCCGAGCAGGGCTTCCGCGCCTGTCTGGGCATCATCCGCCTGGCCAGGGGCTTTGGCCGGGAAAGGGTCAACGCCGCCTGCGGCCGCGCGCTTGAGATCGGCGCGCGGACCTACGGCTCGGTCCGCTCCATCCTGGACAACCATCTCGACCGGACGACCGCCCCGCGGACGGCGTCGGCCAAGCCCATCGACCACCCCAATATCCGCGGTTCCCGCTATTACCACTGAAGGAGAAAGGCATGCTTGCACATCCCACCCTCGATCGCCTGAACGCCATGGGCTTCACCGGCATGGCCCGGGCATTCGACGAACTCACCGCCAATGCCGAGGCCGAACAGCTCAGCCATATCGAGTGGCTGGGTCTGCTGCTCGACCGGGAATGGAGCTGGCGCTACGATCGCAAGCTCGCGGGCCGCCTGCGCTTTGCAAAGCTGCGTCACCAGGCCGCCCCCGAGGATGTCGACTATCGCAGTGAGCGCGGTCTTGATCGGGCCCTGTTCCTCAAGCTCATCGCCGGCGACTGGATCGATGCCCACGACAATCTGGCGATCTGCGGCCCGGCGGGCGTCGGCAAGAGTTGGCTCGCCTGCGCGCTTGGCCACAAGGCTTGCCGCGACGACCGCTCCGTTCTCTACCAGCGTGTGCCCAGACTGTTCGCATCCCTGGCGCTGGCGCGCGGTGATGGCCGCTACCCACGCCTGCTGCGCAAGCTCGGCAGCGTACAATTGCTGATCCTCGATGATTGGGGCCTTGAACCCCTCGACGATCAGGCCCGTCACGATCTCCTCGAAATCCTCGAAGATCGCTACGGGCGGCGCTCCACCATCATCACCAGCCAGCTACCCGTGTCGGCATGGCACGACGTAATCGGCAACCCGACCTATGCCGACGCCATTCTCGACCGGCTCGTCCACAATGCCCATCGTATCGATCTGACCGGAGAAAGCCTGCGCCGAGACCAGCAGCGAAAGACTTGACACAAGCGCTCGACGAAATGACAACAATCACTGCCAGCATAGCCCGGTCCCTAGGGGCGAGATCATCTCGGAATCCGGGGGCGAGATCAAATCGGAATGAAGGGGCGGCTTCCTCGGAATCGGCAGCCAGTTCGAGGAAGCTGGCCTTGATCCTGGCGAACAGCCCCGGCGGGAGGAAGCCGTAGGCGAACTCGCCGCGCTTGCCGGGGACCGGCGACAGACCGCCATTCGGCCATTCGTCGATATTGTGCTCCGACACGATCACCCAGCTCGGCGCGTGGTCGAGGCCGATGGCCTGCTTCACTTTCGCCGGGATCTCGATGCCGACCGTATCGCCGGAGGGCGGCGTGTGGGTGATCGGCAGCAGCACCGCATGGCGAGGGCGCATCAGGGCATCGGTCGCTGCGACGAGGCAGGCCGGGCGATCCTTTCCCTGATGCTGGCCGGCGGCAGCCTCCTGCGTCCAGAGATAATCGTAGCGGAGGACGAGGCCGGGCTTGGGCTCGGGAATCGCCACGCTGTCCGCCTACTTCAGCAGGTCGTCGAGGTGGGCGTGCTCGGGGTCCATCTCGGCCCGCTCCACGGCGTCGATCACCACATCGGCGGCATCCGCCGTGCGATGCGTCCGCTGCGCGGCGGCGCGGAGCCAGTCGTAGTGGTCGGCGGACATCAGCACGAATTCGCGGCGCCCGTGCCGCGTGATCTCCACCGGCTCGCGCTGCGCCTGGTGCTGGAACTCGCCGAACTTGCGCTGGAATTCGAGGGAACCGACTGTCGGCATGGCTGGCATCCTTTCAAAATCGAATACATGAATTATACGTATAATTTGTCTTTTGCAAGAACGAAGGCATGCATGTCGGCCTGTAGGCTGCTTCCTTTGTGCCTTGCGTTCCAGCGCGATCTTGCGCTTGAACGGCTCGCGGGCTGTTCTGATGGCCGATCAACCGGGCGAGGATAAGGACAGCCTCGTTGGCGCGGCTCGCACCGTTCCGCGCCGCTTCCGGCGTGGAGTTGACTTTCCAGAAGCGCCGGATCGAGCACAGGATACGCTTCGGTCGCAAGAGCGACGAACAGATCATTCACCGCCGCCGCGGCGCCGTTGGCTTCGCGCCGGAAAACATCTTCGCCTTCGTCCGCTGGGCGACCGGCGACCACGGCACAGTCGTTTCCCGCATCGACATCATGCGCGCGATCAGTCGGGGTGAACCCTTCCCGACGCTCCCCTTCGTCCGGCCTGGCGGTGAAATCCTGTTGCGCCTCGATGGCTGGCCGAAGGTGCAGCGCGCGCGGCGTGCGAA